>NZ_JDSS02000053.1:185886-187215 GCF_000584955.1 Candidatus Accumulibacter vicinus | reverse complement strand
CGATAGGCAAGCCGGCTTGAATGGCGGCCTGATAGTCGAATTGCCCGGGGCGGTTGATCAGATAACGGTAACACCCACGGACCGGGGCCTGTTCTGACGGCACGGAGTCCGGTTCCTGGAAAGGCGCCAGGGCCGTCAAGACCGCGGAAAGCCTGTCCGTTTTCAGGCAGTCTTTCTGCCGTTCAATCCAGTTCGGATCGTGGGCAGCGCAAACCTTAGCCGCCTCAAGGTAATCACACACGTGAAAGAAGTCGACATGGTACTTGCATCGCGCACCGAACTGACGCTCCATCTGATCTTCAATCCAAACTGCGCCGTCACCCAATCCATGGATAGGGCTGCGCTCGTTGAAGCCGGCCGCTATCGCCAGCCGCAGGATGTCGGCTCCTGCGGCTGCGGCATCGCCCAAGGTGACCGCGAAGGTGGGCGCTACTTCGCCAGCACGTCGGATCATCGACAGCTTGCCTTCTTTCCAGAACAAGTGGCGTGTCTTGCGTCGATCCTGCGGACCATCATCGCCGGCCTTTCCCGTTTCTACCATCGGAATCATGTTGCCGTCGATTTCGGCGATCAACGTCAGCGCCTCCTTCGTCGGGCGAGCTTCGGGCGTCATGTCCGTAATACTTATCCTGCGGGCGTGATCTTCTGTGATCGTTGCCGCCGCTCCATTCGCAATGTCGATCCCGTCATGCTCGCGAATCTTCTCCCGAACCTGGGCAAACGGAACGTCAGCACCAAAATCGGTGATGGCCCTCTGCAGCCGTTTGGAATATCCCCGGCAAGAAATGCCCGCCTGGCTCTGAAAGGGCCGGCACAATTTGCCGCCTTCCTTTGTCCGGTAGGTCTGCTCTTCCACCGTCACGTCACCGAACGTGCAAGTCCAGTGCAGTTTTTTTACCTCGCGAACAACCCCACCCCTTGCTTCCAACTCGACTGCAGCCTCATTTGCAGTCTTCCGGCCCCAGTCCTGCATGACCTCAAGCCCCATTTGGCGGAGTTCTTCAATCGCTCGGCGCTCGGCGTCGTCTGCTCGTCGCACGTCCCCTGAGGCGTTTTCGACCACATCCAGCATCCTTTCCATCCGAGCTTTTAAGGCCGGATGACGTTCTAACCGCTCCGCAACGGTTTCTCGCTTGCCCACCGCAATCTTCCTCTCCAGATCCATGGCATCTCTCCGATAAGGTCACCCTATCCGACTATACACGTTTCGTGCCTGCCGCCTCATCCCACTGCCCCCTTCGACCCCCTTTGAGTCACAACGCTCCCGTGACTTTCGATTGCACCCGTCACACCCAATCGCTATAAGCCTGCTCGGTCCGTATGCTATAG
>NZ_JDSS02000053.1:183508-185861 GCF_000584955.1 Candidatus Accumulibacter vicinus | reverse complement strand
AGCAGCCGCCTGGGGGGGCGAGAAGCGCCGCCGGCATTGACGCAATTGCCCGAACTTTTAGTGAACGTGTCCATTGGGCACCTCCTTGTTTCGGTTGGAAATTTACCGACACCTGTTCATATGTACAGAGTAATGACGCAAAGTAAATCGTCAAGTAGGATGTCCACTTCACGTTAGGCGGCAAGACCAACACCCAGACGCGCATGAAGCAACTTGATCGGCTTCTCTTTGAGCAGGGCGGAGACTGCTTCTTCTGCAAGCAGCCGCTGGCGAAGGCGGATGCAAGCATTGAGCATCTGCTCGCCCAGGCGAACGGCGGTACGAGTGCGGAAGAGAACGTTGTTGCATGCTGCAAAGCCATCAACTCGCTCTTGGGCAACAAGCCTCTCAAAGAGAAGCTTGCGATCATCCTTCGCCAAAGACAAGGGTTTCGGTGCCCAGCCAGGTCGGCGGCCGCCGAGCCAACCAGTGGTCAGCCCTTTCCTGAGGCGCCAGCACCCAAGCCGATCCCGAATCCATCCACCCAAAGACCACTTGCGCAGAACGCCAGTCCCGCTGCAAAGACACCACCGAGGCCGGCAAGTGTCTCAGCACCGAGCACCCCTGCCGCTACTCGGCTGTCCGCAGCTGCTTCGCCTCCTCCTGTCTCAGGAGCCACAGTCTTGTGCCCGACCTGCCGCCGCCCGGTTGCCTCTGCAGCAGGCCAAGTCGACTACGTTTGTTCACACTGTCGCAGCGCGTTTCGCTACTGAGCAGCACGTGCCGCCTAACCCCGCGTTCGAGCCGACAGCCCACGGCAAGCCGTGGTCTGCGGCTCAACGCGAACGTTGGGCCTCTGAATGAAGCTCCTCCCCACGCAGATTGACGAGACCTCACTCACTGCCTTTGGTGAAGAGGCGCGCGCCTTACTGGTGCGCCATGACTACGCTGTTCTTGCCAGCCGATTTGGGTACGCCCTCGCCTACGACCGTCCGCCCGCCGCCGCATTAGAAGTAGATTTCATGAGTGCGGTTGCATCGCCCATTGCAGTTGCATCTGGCGCGTACTTGCCGCCTGCAATCACCGTAAAGTATTTCTCGCCAAACACCACAGGGTTGTTCGCTGTGATCGAATGCCCAGTGCCCGTTGCCGACAAAGCAGCCGTCCTTTTGGAGTTAATCGTCTCCGGCGAAGACGAAGAGAAGCACATTACCGTGGAGGACATCAGTGGCGTCGCTGCATAGGCCCAACCCGGCAGTCAACCCGCCTGCAAGCTGCGCTTACAGGTCCCCTCCGTCTTCGGCTCCGGCGGCCGGTTACTTCTACGTTAGACAACGCAGCGCCCATGGAACTAGAACCGCCTAACCTCAATGTCCGCCTGGAGCCAAGGAACTACCTCTGGCTAGCCGTCTTTGCTGCCTGTGTGTTGATCGTGTCCGCCTCCGCATTTGTCAACAAGGACTTCGCCCTCGTATTCGTGGCATGTGTAATTGTTGGCTCACCATGCTTAATCTGGTTCTTCTCGCCGTCATCAATCCGTCTGCCATACTGGGGTGGTTTTGAGCGAGTAGCTGCCTACGCACTTTTCTTTGCTTACTTGGCTCTGGCGAAACAAGTGCTGGTTCCGTTTGTAGTCCGACTGCTTGAACATGCTTTTGTCTAACCAGTCGGTCGAGTCGCGGCTTCGCCGCTGGGACGCCAGCCGGCAAGCCGGCCGTCGCCCCTCACCTTCACGTTAGCCGCCAGGAGACCTCTTATGCCACGAATCCGCATTAGGACTTCCGAAGGCGAACGGACTGTCGGCACATCCAATTGCTCGCTGCTCACAATCCAACTTGTTGCGTACTCACAGCGACATACCCTTCAACTGCGGGCGGATGCAAAGCTCATGACCGGCGATTCGGTGCTTGAACACGTTTCGTGGGAATGGCCCGAGCTTTCAGATACAACCTCAGTAGAACTGATATCCGACCCCGCCTCTAGTCCGTATGCCGCCTATGATCCACCGGACGCGTTACATCAGCCCAAAAAGGTCACACCCCCAATTGACATCGAGCGGCAACGAGCCGCGGAACTCTCCTACCAAGCAGCACAAAGAGAAGTTCAGGAGGCCGTCGAACAACTCGCGGCCATCACGGGAAAAACAATCCCATCAATTAAAGAAACGCGTGACTGCGATTCGAATTCAGACCTGCACTCACCGTATTGCTCATTCTGTGGGAAGAGCAATAACGAGGTTCGTAAGTTGGTTGCGGGGCCAGCCGTCTTCATTTGTGATGAGTGTGTCCAAATTGCAACCGAAATACTCACCAACTGATATGCAGGCGTCTAACGAATAAGGATAGATCGTGCGAAGCCACGATCTGATCCGTTT
>NZ_JDSS02000053.1:182019-183483 GCF_000584955.1 Candidatus Accumulibacter vicinus | reverse complement strand
CACGACAGCGCCGCCGTTTCCTCCGCGTAGCGGCTTCGTCCAACCCTTCCATCGAGAGGACTCGCCCCGGCAAGCCGGGTCGAGCCCCTCATGTCAAACGTTAGAGCTCCATGGCTTACGCTACTGTCCTTGTTGTTGCCGTGCTCAACAGCATCGTTCTATTCTTTGCCGCTTTTCTCGCTGCAGGCGGAGATGGAAATTCTGATGGGGTCAAAACGGTCTGGTTTTTCGGCTATCTCTGGATCGCTTTGCTTACCGCTGGAGCACTGGCGCTCTGCGCCCGAAACAAAGGCTCTATTGGGGTAGTGCTCGCAATCAGCACGCTGCCAAGCGCCTATCTTGTGGCTACCGCTGCGCTTATGTTTGGAGTCGGCATGGTCTATCTCAAGCCGGCATCGTCCGAGTTCACTTCTGCTTGCAAGGGTTCCGGCGTGCAGTTCTTTTCAACGCCAACAAAACCTGTTCACTCTTTGGCATATGAGTGGGGGCACAAGTATCCGATTGAGATCAACTACTATCGGATCGGCGCGAACAACTACGTTTCTGAAATGGGAACACGCAACCCACCCTATCCGCCGGGCGTCAGTCTTGTAATGAATGGGGCGTCGAGGGCGGATGTGCTCGTCACCTTCAATTACCCGATTGGAAAGGAGCATCTTTCGCGTGCCTTGGATCGTCAAGGCTTGATAGGCTATGAACTAACTGTCACCGATCAACGTAATAACAGCACTCTTGCACGTCTGAGGTACTTCACTGATCTCTCGAACAACAAAGCATGTGGCCCAACAGACAACGGCGTTCTCAGTGTGATGGCGTTCGTTCTAAAAGCTATCGAAACGCAATGAAAAGCGCATCTTTTCATTGGAGCTCTAGCCTTTCCGTCGAGCGGGACCGCCCACAAGCTGCGCTTGTGGGTTCCCTTCGCGGCTTTGCCGCTGCGGCGGCCCCTCACGTCCAACGTTAGGTGGCGCCTTGCGTATTCGCTTCGTCGTTGCTTTCTTTTCTTCGCTCATCGCCTCAATCGCGAGCGCTGGTGGGTCGTCGTACGCCACGACGATCGAAGCGATGGAGAAAGTCGACAACGACTACTACCGGCTAACCGTTAAGACACTGGCGTTCTCTGATACGCCGGAGCACGCGGTCCTTCATCTCAAGTATCGGCCAAGGGCTCTAGGCTGGTTTCGGCGCCCCTCGATGATCACGCGCGAGGCATACGAACACTGCATAGCAGAGTTCAAGGCACATTTTGAGAAGCGAGAGTCATTCTCACTAGGCATCATGGGTACGGGGTTCATCGATTTGCCGAACAAGCCTGGGGAGTATCAGAGCAATGCTTTGGCGGTACTAGAGGAGCATCACGGCGAGCGCGTCTGCTTCTCGTTTGCCATGCCGGTATGAAACGCCACCTAACGAATAAGGTTAGGTGATTTCCGCAAAACGCCATACCAAGAGTCATCACGTTAG
>NZ_JDSS02000053.1:180622-181994 GCF_000584955.1 Candidatus Accumulibacter vicinus | reverse complement strand
GTGCCTCCGGCCATCTCGACCTCCGAATCAAGGGCTCGGGCGGTACCCCCCGGACGATTTTCCTCCGCGTAGCGGCTTCGTCCAACATTTTCATGTGCACCCGTCCGGGCCTCCCGGAATTTTTTCTCTGCCTCCCCAGTCAATCGCCGTGCAGGGATTCACGGCCGGCTTAAAATGTCTTCGCTCAGACGCTGAGGTCCACCTGCTGTAGGCTGCCGACCCCGCCATTTTCTTGCAGGAAGACACCGCTGCTGCGGATCTGCCCAATGGTTTCGTTGCTGCCGTTGCGTAGATCGAAAGGCGTCGCGACGCGGGCCAGGCTGAGTGCCCCGACATTGGCTTCCTTGAGGTTCTGCACCTGGCCGCCACCACTGGCATCTGGCGTCCACACCCCGAGCTGGGTATAGACCGCATCGTTTTCGTCGATCCAGCCATTACCGTCGTCGTCGAGTGCCGCGAGGTCGGCAAAGCCATCGCCGCTCCTGGTCCCGAAAAGCTCGCTGCCGTTGTTGATCTGCCCGTCGTGGTTGCGATCGAGGGTCAGGAAACCGCTGCCGGAGGCGAGACGATTGATGCTCTCGGTGGTTCCGTTGGCGTCGAGGTCGAACTTGAAGCGCTGGTCGCTGAGTTGGGCGGCGTCGCCCGCAAAATTGATGACCAGCGGATCCTTCTTCTGGCGCGTCGCGTCGCCGAGGCGCAGGCTGACATCGCTCTCTTCGTGGTAGCTGCGCGACATCTGAAGCTGCAAGTCGAAGCGAATCTCCTTGCCGTCGGCGGTCTTGATCACCCCGCTGGCGGCGAACGAGGTTTGCTCGAATTCGCTGTGCGACGCGTGGTAGTCGTATTCGACACCGTAACCGGCTGGCCTTTGCGCTGCAGCGGCGCGTTCACCCTGGACAACGGCAACCGGCACCGCTTCGGCCGGCAGGTCAAAGACCGGTGCCTGTGCCGCAGCCGGCGCAGGCAATTCAGCGGCATCGAAGACGCGTACGTCTTCGCCGGTCAGCATGCGAACGAGGGCCCGCATCAGCAGCATGCGCGGATCATTCTCGGTCTGGTCGGTACTGCCTTCCAGTGCATCCGCCTGCGCTGCCGCCTTGCCGGCATCGGAAAGGGTGACCTGATCGGCGGCAGCACGCGCATTGCCGCGTCCCTCGAAGTCCGGCCGCTGAGCACCGATCCACATGCGCGTCGATTCGCGGACTTCGGTTCTTTGCGCCGCAACATGCGACGAGAGCATCTGCATCTCGGAACTGGTGATTTTCATGGTGGCTGCCTGATAGATGGAGGTAAACATTACAACGGCAGACGGGGGATTTTTCTTTAATGTGAAAGTCGCGTCAGCGAGGGGGCGGCGATGTCAACATCTCCG
>NZ_JDSS02000053.1:174736-180597 GCF_000584955.1 Candidatus Accumulibacter vicinus | reverse complement strand
CGTCAATGAGGCGGCATGATGTCCCGTGGCAATCCCTTCGCCCGCCCCCTCAAACCCGCAAGGCCACCGCCCGTTTCCACACGAAACGACATGGAGCCACAAATGACCGCACTATTCAACATGATGTGGGCCGCCATCCGTTGCCACTGCGTCGATTTCCCTGCTGCCTTCAACATGTCATAATCATTCACGCGATAGCGTCAAAACCTGCTGGGAAATCTTATCGAACATGGGAAAATTGCTGCTGGCACCAATGGAGGGTCTGGTCGACGACGTTCTGCGCGACGTTCTGACACGTGCCGGCACTTACGATCTGGCGGTGAGCGAGTTCATCCGCGTGTCGGGCAGCCTGTTGCCGATTCGGACTTTCCACCGCATCTGTCCCGAACTTTTGCACGCCAGCCGCACCCGATCGGGTACGCCGGTCGCCGTGCAACTGCTGGGGAGTGACCCGGCGTGTCTGGCCGAGAACGCAGCGCAACTGGTCGAGCTGTCACCGGCGGGAATCGATCTCAACTTCGGTTGCCCGGCGCCAACGGTCAACCGTCACGGCGGCGGTGCTTCCCTGCTCGCCGATCCTGATCAGCTGTTTTGCATTGCTGCCGCGGTCAGGCGTGCAATCCCGCAGGCCATCCCATTCAGCGCCAAGATGCGGCTCGGGATCAGCGACACGGCGAGGACGCTGGATTGTGCCCGGGCGCTGGCGGCGGGCGGCATTGTGTCGCTGGTGGTGCATGCACGTACCAGAACAGAGGCTTATCGACCGCCGGCACACTGGGAATGGGTGGCGCGCATCAGCGAGGTCGTACAGCTGCCGGTGGTTGCCAACGGCGAGGTCTGGACAACCGATGACCATTGCCGCTGCTGTGCGGTGAGTACCTGCCAGGATGTGATGATCGGACGTGGTGCGGTCGCCGATCCCTTTCTCGCCGAGCGCATTCGTGCGCTGGCGGTAGGGGTGGTGATCGCCACCGATCGTTCGCACGACTGGTGCCGACTACTGCCACTGCTGGCTTCTTTCTGGCAGCAGGTCTGTGCCAAAGTCTCGGCACGCCATGCGCCAGGTCGCCTCAAGCTTTGGCTGGGGGCGCTGCGGCGGAATTTCGTCGAAGCCGAGGCGCTGTTCATCGCGGTTCGATCGCTGCGTGGCGTTGCTGAAGTCACGCGCGAGCTGCTGCGACATGGCGTGCCGGTGCTGCCAGCGATCGATTATTGTGAAAGTCGCGTCAGCGACTCACGAAATTCCCCTCTCCACTTGCGGGAGAGGGAACGGGGGTGAGAGACGGTCATGGCGTTCATCATCCGGTGTGTCTCGATTTGCGATGACTGTTAGGACCAATCGATGTACGGCAACTCCCGCGTTCCTGAAAGCACCCAGACCGACATTCACCCGCATCTGTCGATGCTGCTCGCTCGTCATGCCGGCACCTCTTTTCTCAAACCGTATGCCGACTACAATCGCGCCGCATTCGCAGCGAGCCTGGAACGTTACCAGCGCGCGACAGCGGGGGGACCGTTGATCCTCGATTCGTGCTGCGGAGTTGGAGAGAGCAGCCGGATTCTTGCCAGGGCATTTCCGGACCATTACGTGATCGGCGTGGACCAGTCGGCAGTGCGGTTGGCACGCGGACAGCGCTGCCAGCAGGGGGGGTTCGGGTGGCCGGCCAACCTCGATCTGGTGCGTGCCGACGTCGTTGATTACTGGCGCTTGCTACACGCGGCGGGTATTCGACTCAATCGTCACTACCTTCTTTATCCCAATCCCTGGCCGAAGATCACCCAGCTGCGCCGACGTTGGCATGGCCATCCGGTTTTTCCGGTGCTGCTCGGGCTGGGTGGGGTGCTTGAGTGCCGGAGCAACTGGCCGGTCTATTTGTCGGAATTCTGCTTTGCGGTGCAGCAGATGACACAACACGCGGCGGTGTACGAGCCGTACCTTCCGGATCCGCCGATGACTCCATTCGAACGCAAATATTCGGCTTCGGGCCATCGCCTGTACCGTACCCGCATCGATCTGGTTTGAGACCGGCGTTTGCAGAAAGCGGGCCGAGATCCCCTGGATCGCCGCATTGTGGAAACGCGCACAACCGTCGTAGAATAGAGGCCTCGGCGGGCGTCGTATAATGGCAATACCCTAGCTTCCCAAGCTAGAGCCGAGGGTTCGATTCCCTTCGCCCGCTCCACTTCGACTTTCCAGGGACTTCCACGTGTACCGGAGCGCTGTAGGGGGCGGAGCGGAGATCGTCGATAGATTCGGTAGCGCCGGGAGCCACTTTACTCGGCAGAACATCGAGTTCCCGAAGCCTACTTCCAGTCACCCCGCAGGCCGGCAACAATCTCCTGCAGATGCTCGGGAGTCGCTGCCGCGGGGGCGACCGCCGTACCGACGACCAGCGCGATCTTCGAGAACAGGCCGCGGCGCAGTGGCTTGCTCATCGCGGGCCCGTCCTTGCGGCTGAAGAAGCTCCCCCACAGACCCTGCAGAGCCATCGGAATGACCGGCGCTGGCGTACGTCCGACGATACGCTGCACGCCTGGGCGGAAAGGATAAAGCTCGCCACTGTCGGTGATCCGGCCTTCCGGGAAGATCGCCACCAGTTCGCCTGCCGCGAGGGCACTCGCCACCTCCTCAAAAGCCGCTTCCATCATGGCCGCATCGTCTCTGGCCGGGGCAATCGGGATGGCGCGCATATGGCGGAAGATCAAGCTGATCACCGGCATGCGGTAAATGCGGTAATCCATGACGAAACGGATCGGCCGCCGGCTCGCCGCCGCGATGACAATCGGATCAACGAAGCTGACGTGGTTGCACACCAGCACCGCTGCCCCCTCCTCCGGGATGTTCTGCAGCCCGCGTTGCTGCAGGCGGTACACCGAGTGCACCAGCAGCCAGGCAATGAAGCGCAGCATGAACTCGGGCACCAGGCTGTAGATATAGACCGCCACCACCGCATTGCACAGCGCAGCAACGCCGAACAGAGCAGGAATCGAAAGTCCATCGCCGAGCAGTCCGGCGGCGGCGAGTGCGCCGCAGACCATGAACAGCGCATTCAGGATGTTGTTCGCGGCGATGATCCGCGCCCGCTGCTCAGGTGCGCTACGCAACTGGATCAGGGCATACAGCGGCACAATGAAAAAACCGCCGAACAGGCCGAGGGCAAACAGGTCGAAGAGCACCCGCCAGGTGTGGTGCAAGGCGAGCAGATTGGCGAGCGACAACGGCGCCCCGATCGGCAGCAGTGCCGGTGAAGCGAAGGCCAGGTCGATTCCGAAGAGCGTCAGACCGATCGAACCAAAAGGCACCAGACCGATTTCGACGTGCCCAGCGGACAAGCGCTCGCAGAGCAGCGACCCGAGACCGATGCCGATCGTGAAGATCGCCAGCAACAAGGTCACCGAGGTCTCGCTGCCCCCGAGCACATTCTTCGCATAGGCCGGGAACTGCGCCAGGAACAGTGCGCCGTATAGCCAGAACCAGGAAATCCCGAGAATCGAGAGAAAGACCGTCCGGTTCTGACTGGCAAAACCGATGTTGCGCCAGGTTTCGGAAAACGGATTCAAGCTGACGACCAGTTCCGGGACCGGCGCCGGCGCTGCCGGGATGCCGCGGCTGCACAGATAACCCAAGACCGCGATCACCAGTCCAGCGATGGCCACCCAGCCCGGATGCCCGGCCACGCCGGCCAGCAGGCCGCCGGCCAGGGTACCGATCAGGATGGCAACGAAAGTGCCGGCCTCGACCAGCGCGTTACCTCCTACGAGTTCATTTTCGCGCAGGTGCTGCGGCAGGATCGCGTATTTGACCGGCCCGAATAGCGATGAATGCAGGCCAAGCAGGAACAATGCGCTCAACAGTACCGCCAGACTGTGCGTCGAGAACCCGAACAGGGCAACGCCCATGATGACAATTTCGAGCAGCTTCACCAGCCGCGCCAGCTTCGCCTTGTCGTACTTGTCGGCAAGTTGCCCGGCGGTGGCCGAAAACAGGAAAAACGGCAGAATGAAGATGCCGGCGGCAATATTGGTCAACACCTCCGGCGCCAGCGTCGTCCAGTTCACCGCCTGAAAGGTGAGCAACACGATCAGCGCATTCTTGAACAGATTGTCGTTGAATGCCCCAAGAAACTGCGTAGCAAAAAAAGGGGCAAAGCGGCGGGTGTTGAGCAGGGTAAACTGGGAACTCATGCAGTCTTCCTAAAGTGGGTGACCAGACAGGCCGCACACGGCCGACAGCTTGGCGGCCCGCAACCAGACCCCGGCACGTCCTCCCGTCTCAGTCCTTCGTTTGAGCTGACCTGACGGGGATTCCCCCATGGGGACGGTCAAAAGTTTTACCGCCGCCACCCGGCCAGATCGCGGCGCCGAACCTTGCCGTTGGCGGTGCGCGGCAGAACGTCGGTGAAGATGACCTCGCGGGGACATTTGTAGGCCGCCAGATGTTCGTGGGCGTAAGCCAGCAGCGGCGCGGCGTCGAGTCCATCGGGCTCATCGGGATCGCGCGGCACCACGAATGCGGCGATCACGCTGACCCCCTCGCGCACCCTAAGCTCGGTCACCGCCACTTCGGCCACCGCCGGATGCTTGCTCAGGCAATGCTCCACCTCCAATGGCGACACCCGGTAGCCCATGGCGTTCATCATGTCGTCGTTGCGGCCGTGATAGATCAGATAGCCGTCCGCATCGAAATGCACCAGGTCGCCGCCGATGAACCATTCGCCCCTGTAGATCAGATCCTCCTCGTCCGGCCGCTTCCAGTAGCCGAGCATCAGGCCGGGATCGCTGCGATGCACCGCCAGCAACCCGATCTCACCCGGCGACAACGGTTCTTCCCCCTCCTCGACCGGCAGCGCCACCACGCAGCGGCCCTGCTGTGGCTTGCCCGGACTGCCCGGCCGTACCGCTACGCTGGGCGACGAGGAGATGTAGGTCGAGCATTCGCTCATCCCCAAAGCCTCATACAGTTCCTTGCCTGTCGTCGTCCGCCACTGTTCGAGCAAAGCACCGCCCAGTGCCTCGCCGGCAGTCAGGCCATGGCGCAAGCTCGACAGATCGAACGCGCGCAGGTCATTGTACTTCAGAATCTGCCGATACAGCCCCGGCACCGCCGCAAACAGGGTTGCCCGGAATTTCTCCATGAGCATCGGCCAGACCGTGACATCGCGAGGCCCGTTGTAGAGCACCGCGGTTGCGCCATTGGCCCAGGGATCGGTCAGACCGGCCCCGAGCGTATAGGTCCAGTTGAACGCCCCGGCGTGCAGGATCACATCATCTTGGCGGATGTCATACCAGCCTTGGTACATCGGTCGCCGTCCCCAGGCCGATCGCTGGGCGTGCAACACACCTTTGGGCTGGCCGGTAGTGCCGGAGGTGTAAATCAGAAAAGCCGGATCGTCGGCAGCCGTATCGGCGTAATCGACGGCCTCGTGTTGGGTTCGCAAGCGCGCAATGTCGACGGGAGTCAACACACGCACGTCCGGCGGTGGCTGGATAGCCAACTCTTCCGACATGGCGACCATCTGGGCACCAGCATTGGCCAGCAGGAAATCAGCCTCCTCCTCGGTCAGTTGCGCCGAGGATGGCAACGGCACACAACCGGCAGCGATGGCGCCGAAGAACAGCAGAGCGTAATCGCTGGTATTGCCCATGCGGATCATCAGCCTCGCCCCCGGTTCAAGACCCCACGCACGCAGCCCAGCCGCCACTTGCCGGACAGCCTCGTCCAGTTGTCTGTAAGTCCAGCATTCCGCCTGTTCGGGCAGAGCCTTGGCGTCGGACACCACGGCCAGTGCCAGCTTGTCCGGGGTATCGCGCGCTGCTGCCGCCAGACAGTAGCGCGCCATGTTGAAGCGTGCCGGCGGCAA
>NZ_JDSS02000053.1:172424-174410 GCF_000584955.1 Candidatus Accumulibacter vicinus | reverse complement strand
CTGGCCTGTGTAATGCCACCCTTTTTTCACCATTCACCTTCACTTCCAGAAATCCGGCATGAACAGCTGCCGAGGGAGACCGCCAAGCGCATCGTCAGGCATCCCCCTCCGGGCATGGATGGCCAAGCCACCATGGGCCACGGCGCCGATAACTGCGCAGGGAAACCGCGTACAAGTACACCGTATAACCAGTGAATGAAAAGCGTTGCGGATACAGACAATAGTACTATGAGTGCAACTCGTCACGGCTATTTCCTATGGAACATGGCCACTGCATACACCTTGTTTGCCATGAGGAAATGCCAGCCCGTTCGACTTTCCCGATGCGCACCATGTTGTCTGCGGGCGCCGGCCCCTAGACATCTCCACCAGACCCAATCTATTGTTTATAATGGATTATTTATTTCATGTCCGCATTCTCTGATCGACTCGATGACTTTTCCAAATATCTGAAATCAAACGAATTACTTGAAAGTGCCCGCGGCAATGCCAAGGGCTTCATGCGCCAAGGTACGCTCACCTTCCCGGTAGTCATGACCTTTCTGCTCTCCGGTGTGCAAAGTGCCGACGGGAAGAGGAATTCGCGCAGGCTGTCCCGGAACTGCGGGCCGAACTCGAACGACTCACCGGCAAGCCGCCGGTCACCTGAACCGGTTGAAAGAATGAATGTCCTGATCACCCCCCTCACCGCAGCCGATGTCGATCCCGTCGCCGCACTGGCCCGCCGGATCTGGCAGCAGACCTACCCCGGGATCATCAGCCAGGCGCAGATCGACTTCATGCTCGAACAGCGCTACCACCGGCAGCGCTTGCTCGACGAGTTGACCATGCCGGATCTCTGGTGGGATCAGCTCCGGGTCGATGGCCAACTGGCCGGTTTTTCGTCCTGCCTGCGGATCGACGGCGGCAAGGAAATGAAGCTCGACAAGATCTACGTCGATCCGGGAAAGCAACGCCTGGGCCTGGGTGCCCGACTCATTGCGCATGTGGCCGAACGCGCGCTGGCGCTCGGTTGCTGCGCGCTGATTCTGGCAGTCAACAAGCGGAATCAGGCCGCCATTGCGGCTTATCGCAAGCATGGCTTTGCTGTCCGCGAATCGGTGTGCGTCGATATTGGCAAGGGATTCGTCATGGACGACTTTATAATGGCGAAACCGCTGCCTGGGCACGCGACCGAATCCTGAACCAACGGTCATGGCGAATAACGCCCCCCGATAATGAAAGCTTTGACGCCATGACCGTTCCTCTCTTCCCCAACCCCTTGTATGCTCTCCGCCTGGCGAGCGAGGGAAGCATTGTCAGTCGCTGCGCGACTTTTACGGCAAGATGAAACTGACATTTACCAAGATGCAGGGACTCGGCAATGACTTTGTCGTGCTCGACGGGATTCGCCAGTCGCTCGAACTGACACCCGAGCAACTGCGCTTCCTGGCCGATCGCCATTTCGGCATTGGCTGCGACCAGGTGCTGCTGGTCGAGGCGGGCACGCGCCCCGATGTCGATTTCCGCTATCGCATCTTCAATGGCGATGGCGGCGAGGTCGAGCAGTGTGGTAACGGCGCACGCTGCTTCGCTCGCTTTGTGCATCAACAGGGGCTCACGACGAAACGCGAGATCCGCGTCGAAACGATGCGCGGCGTGATCGTTCCGCGCCTCGAGGAGGACGGTTCAGTGACCGTCGACATGGGGGTGCCGGTGTTCGCCCCGGACGAGATTCCCTTCGTCAGCGACCGCGACGATCTTCTGCAGCCACTCCGGGTCGCCGACGAGGAATGGGCCATGACCGCTGTCGGCATGGGCAATCCGCACGCCGTGCACGTGGTTGCCGACGTCGACACCGCGCCGGTCGAGCGGCTGGGGCCACTGATCGAATCGCACCCGCGTTTCCCGCAACGTGTCAACGCCGGTTTCATGCAGGTGCTCGACCGGCACGCGATTCGCCTGCGGGTTTTCGAACGTGGCGCGGGTGAAACGCTGGCCTGCGGA
>NZ_JDSS02000053.1:148572-172079 GCF_000584955.1 Candidatus Accumulibacter vicinus | reverse complement strand
GCGCGTGGCCTGCTCGATTCGCCGGTGCGCGTCGAAACCCGCGGCGGCCATCTGAGCATCGTCTGGAATGGCCAGGGAACGCCGGTATCGATGACTGGCCCTGCGCTTGCTGTATTCAACGGAGAAATTGAGTTATGAGGTCGGAAGAAGTCGCGCGTTACCTGCAGGACAATCCCAAATTTTTCGAGGAACACGCTGATCTGGTCTCCAATATGGTGGTTCCGCACCCGTATGCGGGGCGGACGATCTCGATCACCGAACGTCAGATGCTGGCGCTGCGCGACAAGAACCGGCAGCTCGAAGGCAAGATGGGCGAGTTGCTGCAGTTTGCCGAGGAAAACGACGCGATCAGCGAGAAAATGCACCGGCTGGCGGTGGGGCTGATCATCGCCAGAAGTTTTCAGGCGGTGCTGCACACCCTGAATTTCCACCTGCGTGACGATTTTGCCGTCCCTCATGTGGCGCTGCGTCTCTGGCATCGTCCGGAAGGCAGCGACGAACTGCCGGAATTCGCCGAGGTCAGCCAGGAACTGCAAGCGTTTGCAGAAACGCTGACGCAACCCTACTGTGGTTCAACGGCCGGTTTCGAAACCTCATCGTGGTTCGGTGAGGCGTCGCTGCATGTCCGTTCACAAGGCCTGATCGCGATGCACCACGGGAGCGCCACGATCGGCATGATTGCCCTCGGCAGCGAAGATCACGAGCGTTTCTACGCCGGCATGGGAACCGTCTACCTCGTGCGTCTCGGTGAAATGTCGGCGGCGGCGCTGGCGCGTGTCCTCCGCTGAAACGACCTCGATGGCTACCCGTGCGCGCGGGGCCAGCGTCAGCGCCTACCTTGACGAACTCGCGCAGCAGCGACGGCTGTCGGCGCACACGGTCAGGAATTATCGGCGTGATCTCGATCTGCTTTGCGATCTGAGCAGCGGGTTGCCGGACGATTCGCCTGGCGAATCGCCCGCCGGTTCACGCGCTGAATTATCCGATACCTCCGGCTTCGACGCCCTGCGGACGCATCACATCCGCCGCTTCGTCGCGCAGTTGCACGCGCGCGGGCTCGGTGGCCGCTCGCTCGGGCGCACGCTCTCGGCCTGGCGCGGTTTTTATCGCTGGCTCGGCCAGCGCGGCATGGCCACGCAGAATCCCGTTGATGGCGTGCGGCCACCGCGGAGCCCCAAGGGCCTGCCGAAAGTGCTGTCACCCGACGAAGCGAGCCGCTTGCTGGACGCGAACCCGGAAAACCTGTTGGCGGTTCGCGATCAGGCGATCTTTGAGCTGTTCTACTCTTCGGGCCTGCGCCTGGCCGAACTCGCAGCCCTTGACCTCGCCTGTCTCGACGAGCTGCTGGCCGGTGAGGTGCGCGTCCTCGGCAAGCGCAGCAAGCTGCGCATCGTTCCCGTGGGGAGCAAGGCCAGGGAGGCGGTAGCGCTATGGGCCGCGCAGCGCGCCCGCCTGGCGGCGGCCGACGAGGCAGCGCTGTTCGTTGGCCAGCACGGCAAACGCCTGGGCATGCGCATGATCCAGCAACGCCTGCAGCGGCGTGGGCTGGTGCAGGGCCTGCCGGCACGGGTGCATCCGCACATGCTGCGCCACTCCTTCGCCTCGCACGTGCTGCAGTCCTCGGGCGATCTGCGGGCGGTGCAGGAGATGCTCGGTCATGCCAGCATCGCCTCGACGCAGGTCTACACGCACCTTGATTTTCAACATCTGGCGGCTGTTTACGACCAGGCGCATCCACGCGCCAAACGCCAGCCGAAGTGACACGCCTGGCCGGTGCTTGTGACTCGATACCCCGTCAGTCGGACGATTCGTTCGAGCGAATTCCGGGAGGCCTGATGTAAGATATCTTTGACGATCCTGTCCGCTGCGTTGCTCTGCCCGACAGACAATTTCCGGTTACCCCGCCACGAAAGCCCATGATGTCAGAGATCATCCCCTCCAAGCCCATCCCGCCACCCTGGGTGAGCAATGTCGTCGAGGATCACTTTGGACTATCGGTCATACTGCATGTCGGCAATGCCCAGCAGGTGTTTCGCTGGATTGAACCGGGGCGCTTCCTGATGGGTGCACCGGCTGACGAGAGCGAGCGAGGCAGTGCCGAATTGCAGCACGAGGTAACGCTGAGCAGCGGCTACTGGCTTGCCGACACGGCCTGCACGCAAGCCTTCTGGCTGGCAGTATGGCCGGTGAATCCGAGCCATTTCCAGGATCACCCGCAGAATCCCGTCGAAAATGTCAGTTGGCACGATGCGCAGGGTTTTATCGTCCAATTGAACAGACGCTTTCCGGGACTGTGCGCCCGCCTGCCGAGCGAGGCCGAATGGGAGTATGCCTGCCGGGCCATGACAACGACACCGTTCTCTTTCGGCAATCAGGTCTCTGTCGAGCAGGTCAATTTTCACGGCAACTATCCCTGCATCGGCGGCGACAAAGGTCTCTATCGGCAGCGCACCGTGCCAGTCGGGTCCTTGCCGGCAAACCCCTGGGGCTTGTACGAGATGCACGGCAACGTCTGGGAATGGTGCGCCGACTGGTATGGCGAATACCCGGCGACACCGCAGTTCGACCCGCGTGGCCCAATCATCGGCAAGATGCGCGTCCTGCGCGGTGGAACCTGGAGCGACCCCGCCCGCTACGCACGTTCTGCCAATCGCAGCCGCATCGAACCTGCCTACCGTCCGCGCAGCAGCGGTTTCCGGATTGCCCTGGGACAGATCCGAGATCCTGTCGGCATGCGCAACCGTATTGGCTGAGTCAGTTTGAATTGCGTTCTGCCGGCGTGATGTCCGTGCCCTTCTCGGGAATCTCCGACTCGATCTGGATCGTCACCCGGCGATTGCGCGCTCGCCCATCAGCCAGCACATTCGGCTCGACCGGGCGCGTATCCGCATAACCAATCGCGGTCAGGCGCTCGGCGGCGACACCGGCGTCGGCGAACAGGCGCAGGACGGTGGTCGCACGCACGGCGGAAAGCTCCCAGTTCGAGGGAAACTGCACGTTCTTGATCGGAATATTGTCGGTATGCCCCTCGATGATGATCGGAAACTCCGTGGCAACCAGCACTTCGGCAACCGACTGCATGGCTCTGGCCATGGGCGGTTGCAGCAGTGCCTGGCCGGGAGAAAACAGGATGCTGTCGTTGATTTCTATGCTCACACCGCGGCTGCTTTCGAGAACACGCACCTTCCCCTGAGCAATCAGCGGTGCCATCACTTCGAGAATCTCCTTGGCAACATTACGCATTTTCTCCCGTTGCTGCTGTTTGACGGCTTCCTGCGTCTTGTTTACCAGGTTCGGTTTCTGCACTATCGGCGCAGACGGCGGCAGAATCGTCGGTATTTGTCCAGTGCTGTTGACAGGAACATTGCGAAAAGCGCTGATCATCGAATTGCTCAGAATGCGGTACTTTCCCTCATTCACCGAGGAGAGCGCGTACATCACCACGAAGAAGGCAAACAGCAGGGTAATGAAATCGGCGTACGATACCAGCCAGCGTTCGTGGTTGTCGTGCTCGTCCTCGTGTTTGCGCCTGGCCATCGGTTAAAAGACGTAACCGCGTAAACGACTCTCGATGATGCGTGGATTATCCCCGTTGGCGATACCCACCAACCCGTCGACGATCATTTCGCGTTGCACAATGAGGCGATTCACATGCGCCTTGAGCTTGTTGGCCATCGGCAGATAGACCAGATTGGCCAGACCAACGCCATAGATCGTGGCGACAAAAGCGACGGCGATGCCGGCACCAAGCTTCGATGGATCGGAGAGATTCTCCATCACCTGAATCAATCCCATCACGGCACCGAGAATACCGATGGTCGGCGAGTAACCGCCTGCGGCCTCCCATATTCTTGCCGAAAGTTTCATCTCCTGTTCAAAGGTACCAATCTCGACTTCGAGAACCTCGCGCAATCTTTCCGGTTCAGCGCCATCAACCAGCAGTTGCAGACCCTTGCGGGTAAACTCGTCCTTCAACTCGTTGAGGATGGCGTCCAGTGCCAGCAGACCCTCTCGCCTCGACACCTGGCTCCAGTTCGAAACCTGCTGGATCAACTGCTGATGATTGACCTCCGGTGGATACCACATCCATTTCACCATGCGAATGCCGCGCACGAAAGTGGTATAGGGGCTCTGCAACATGACCGCACCCAGCGTACCGCCCACCACGATCAGCAGCGCCGTCGGTTGCGAGAGCGATCCCAGATGCCCTCCCTCGAGAATCTGGCCGGCAACGATCGCCAACAGACCGATCAGCAAACCGAGTACGCTGGTTCTATCCATCATAACCTGTGGATTTGCTCAGCTTCCTGCCACCAGCCCCGAACAAGCGAGCGCGCAATCGCATCACCGCCTGACTGTGCAATTGACACACGCGCGACTCGCTGACCTCCATCACCTCGCCGATCTCGCGCAGATTGAGATCCTGCTCGTAATAGAGCGCCATCATCAGCTTCTCACGCTCCGGTAGCCCTTCGATCGCCTGCGCCAATTCGCGACGGAGACTTTCGTTTTCGAGGATGGTTGACGGATCGGCCCCTGCATCTGCCAGATGATGTTCAAGATATTCCTCGCCCCCTTCGGAAATCATGTCCTCCAGGTAGATCAGTTGATGCCCTCGTGCTTCCTGCAGCATCTTCTGGTAGTCGGCAAGAGGCATTTCCAGAGCATCGGCAAGTTCCCTTTCTGTCGGTACACGGCCATTTTCCTGTTCGAGTCGGGCAATCGTGACTTCAATACGCCGATAGTTGCGGCGCAGGCTGCGTGGCAACCAGTCATTATCGCGCAGCCCGTCGAGCATCGCACCGCGCACGCGCTGCACCGCATAGGCTTCGAATTGAGCCCCCATGCCGGCCTGGAAACGGCCAATGGCGTCGAGCAGGCCGAGCATTCCGTTCTGAACCAGATCCTCCACCAGCACACTGGCAGGCAGGCGAGCCATCAGGTGACAGGCGATGCGCTTGACCAGCGGGGCGAAGCGCTGGACCAGCTGATCCTTGTTGAGTTGACCAGCAGCGTTATACATTGGTTATTGAGGAGCTATCAGGCGTAGATAGCAACCGGATCGATGCGGTGGCACAAGTGTAGCAGTTGTTGCACAAAATGTTCGAGCCCTCCGAAATCGTCTTCGGCGGCTGGCCAATTCAACAGTTCATTGGCCACAGTCTGATAGGCCTTCGCTGCTGGCGAGTTCGGAAACAAGCTGGCAACCGGTTGGCACAGCCGGGAGGCCTGCTGCAGATGTTCATCGAAAGGCACGCAACCCGCGTAATCGAGACGGGCCAGTCGGCGACTGCTGGTGACCTGTGCAATATTGTCATGGATTGCCTGCGCGTCGACGGCGGCCCGTGCCTTGTTCACCAGGATGCGGAAGTGCCTGCGCGCATAACCCAGACTGACTTTCTTGATCAGTGCGTAGGCCTCGGTAATCGACCGGCTGTTCGGTGACACGACAATCACGGTATCTTGCGCGGCAAGGCCGAGCGGCGAGAAGCCAAGCGGATGGTCGAGCGAGGTATCGACCAGAACGACGTCGGCAGCCGGGCGGATTTCGCCAAGACAGTCGAGCAGGATGCGCTGCTCGACTGCATTGAGCCTGGCGAGCTGCTTGACGACTCTGGCCGCCGGCAGCACTCGGATCCCCGGCGCGACCGAAAGAATCACTTCCGCGAGCGACCTTTCCCGATCGATGACCTGCTGCAGGTCGTAGGCCGCAAAGGCTCCGTAAAAGGTGGCGACGCCGTGCTCGATATTCTCGTCCACCACCAGAACTTCCCTGCCCTGGCCGGCTAGGGCGGCTGCCAGATTGGCCACCAGAACGCTCTTGCCCACCCCCATGCTGCCGGCAGAAAAGGTCACGATACGCGACTGCGGGCGCTGCAGGAGGCGCCGCAAGCCCGCCGCCTGATCGCCTCGGAAATCAGCCATGCTGGCCTCCGGCTGACTGCAGGCCGACCGCCGAACTGGCCATCATCAAGCCGGGCTCCAGGCCGCTCAGGTGATGCGGAGAATTCTCGGGCAAGTCCTTGAAAGCACGATGCAGCAGGTACTGGCGATTCGGCAAATGCAGATCCTCCGGCACCCGCTGCCCATTCGACACATAGTACAGCCGCAATCCGTGCCGGATGATCACATCAAGCGACGAAGCCAGGCTCGCGGCTTCGTCAACCTTGGTCAGAATACTCCCCGCCAGATCCAGTCGGCTGTACGATCTGACAACGTCATCGAGCGTATCGCCGCGGCTGGTCGCCGACAAAAGCAATAGCGAATTGACGTTACTGGCCCCGAACATGGCCACCTGTTCGCTCACCATCCGGTCACGCTGACTCATCCCTATGGTATCAATGAGAACCATGTGCGTATGCTGCAGATCGTGCAGGGTGGTGCGCAGGTCTTTGGCATCCCTGGCAAGATGCACCGGAACACCGAGAATCCGGCCATAGATGCGCAACTGTTCGTGGGCACCGATCCGGTAACCATCGGTCGTCACCAGGGCGAGTTTCCTGGCACCGTGTCGCAACACACAGCGTGCAGCCAGCTTGGCGGTGGTCGTGGTCTTGCCGACGCCGGTGGGGCCGACCAGCGCATAGATGCCACCCTGATCAACGATGTCACTCTCGCTGTTAATGGTCAACAGGCTACGCTCGGCAGCCCCCTTGACCCAGGACAGAGCCTGCCCGGCCTCCAGTTCGCCTGGGAGATCGGCAAGCAGGTCGCGCGCAGCCTGGGGTGAGAAACCGACATCGAGCATCTGACGAAGAATTTCTGTCTTGACCGGCTCTGCTCGCGCGGCCTCCCCCCAGGCGAAACCGGCCAACTGTTGCTCGACAAGCCGGCGCAGCGTACGAATCTCCTCCATCACGGCCGCAGGCACCACTTCCGCCTCTGGTTTTGCGCCGCTGCGAGCAGGCGGCTGTGGCACTTCCACCTGCGGCAAGGGTCTCGCCGCCGGTGCTGGCGGCGGGCGAAGGCTGGCACGCGCACCCGGTTGCCCCAGGGCTGGCGGCATGCTGCGCAGCTGCGGCTGATCCTTTGCGGCAACTCGTCCCGGCATTGGAGCGGGCGGCGCAGCGGCTGCGTAGTCATTGCTGCGCGGGGCGTCCCGCTCCGGCATCGGGACAATCATTTCCATGTCGCGGGCGGCCACCGCCATAATCTCGACCCCCCCGGGAATCCCTCGATTGGACAGAATGATCGCGTCCGGCCCGAGGGTCTCCTTGACCTTGCGCAAGGCGTCACGCGCTGTTGCGCCAATGAATTTCCTGACGTTCATACTCTCTGTCCAATGATGGAGGTCACCTTGATGACCCGGTTTTCAGGCACTTCAGCGTGTGCCAGGACCTTCAGCTGGGGAATGCTGCGGCGGAGGAAGCGCGACAGCAGCGTGCGCAGGTTTCCTGGCACCAGCAGGACCATTGGCAATCCAAGCTCTTCCTGGTGCTGCGCTGCGGCAACCGCCTCTCGCACCAGAGTATCTGCAAGACCCGGTTCGATGCCGGCGCCATCGCCACCAGCACCGACGGCCTGCATGAGGAGGCGTTCGAGTTGCGGATCCAGCGATATTACCTGCATTTCAGCCCCCCCTGGGTAAAGTTCCTGAACGATCGAACGGCCCAGCGCTGTACGCACCTGCGCAGTCAGCACCTCCGAATCCTGAAAGCGTGGCGCCATGTCGGCAAGGGTTTCAATGATCGTGCGCATGTCGCGAAGAGGCACGCCCTCCTCCAGCAGATTACGCAACACTTTCTGCACCACACCGAGCGACAGGGCCTTGGGCACCACTTCTTCGACCAGTTTGGGCATCTCCTTCGCCAGATGATCGAGCAGCGCCTGTGTCTCCTGCCGCCCCAGCAGCTCCGCGGAGTGCGCGAGAATCAGGTGGTTCAGATGCGTTGCGGCAACCGTGCTGGCATCGACGACGGTGTAACCGTAGGCCTGGGCCTGCTCGCGCAGCGCCGGATCAATCCATACCGCCTGCAATCCGAAAGCTGGATCCTTGGTCACCGTACCGGGTACCTGCCCGGCAACCCGACCGGGATTGATCGCCAGCAAATTTCCCGGAAAGGCTTCTCCCTGACCGATCTCGACGCCTTTGAGCAAGATCTTGTAGACATTGGGTTTCAGTTCCAGGTTGTCGCGGATATGTACGGGAGATACCAGGAAACCCACTTCTTGGGCGAATTTCTTGCGAATGCCGCGTATCCGGCGCAGCAATTCGCCATCCTGTGACTTATCGACCAACGGAATCAGCCGATAGCCGACTTCCAGGCCGAGAACGTCGAGTGGCGTGACATCATTCCAGCTGGCTTCCTGCGCTTCGCGCGGCGCTGCTGCCGGTGCGACAGCGATCGGTTCTGGCACGGCGACACGTTCACGCTTCTCCAGCTGCCAGGCCATGGCGGCGATCGCACTGGCCAGGAGCAGGAATACAAAATTGGGCATGCCGGGGATCAGACCCAGCAGACCGACGATCGCTGCCGTCAGATACAGCAACTTCGGATTTCTGAAAAGCTGCGAAACGAATTGCTGGGAAACATCCTCGTTGTCGCCAACGCGTGTCACGACCATGCCGGCAGCAATCGAAATGATCAGCGCCGGGATCTGGGCCACCAGGCCATCCCCAATCGCCAGCAGGGTGTAGGTCTTGGCGGCAGCGCCGAAATCCATGCTGTGCTGCAACACCCCGACGATCAGGCCGCCGATCACGTTGATCAGCATGATCAGGATACCGGCAATCGCATCACCGCGAACAAACTTCGAGGCGCCGTCCATCGACCCGAAAAAGTCCGCCTCCTGGGCGATCGTCGCGCGCCGCTTGCGTGCTTCATCCTCCGCGATCAGTCCGGCGTTGAGGTCGGCATCGATCGCCATCTGTTTGCCCGGCATGGCATCAAGCGTGAAGCGTGCGGCCACTTCGGCAACCCGTCCGGCACCTTTGGTGATGACCACGAAATTGATGACCACAAGGATCGTGAACACGACGATTCCGACCGTGTAGTTGCCACCAACCAGAAAATGCCCGAAGGCTTCGATGACCTGCCCGGCAGCACCGGGACCAGTATGACCTTCGAGCAGAACGACGCGGGTCGAAGCGACGTTGAGGGACAGGCGCAGTAGCGTCGTGACCAGCAGCACGGAGGGGAAAACGGAGAAATCCAGGGGTTTGATCACGCTCATGGCAACCAGCATGACGATCACCGAAATGGCGATATTGAACGTGAAGAAGAGATCCAGGACAAAAGCCGGCAGTGGCAGGACCATCATCGCCAGAATCAGCATGATCAGCACTGGGCCGGCCATTTGTCGCTGGCCGAAACGAGCGACGAAATCCCGCATGACCAGGCTTGCATCAGCCATTTGCGGTTTCTCCGATGAGTTCGTCCGGAATCGTCACTGCCAGCATTGGCATCGGATAGTTGCCGCCGGTCTGGCGCCAGTTGCTCAACTGATAGATATAGGCCAGCACCTCGGCGACCGCCGCGTAAAGGGTTGCCGGGATTTCCTGATCGAGATCGACATGGCGGTAGAGCGCGCGCGCCAGGGGTGCCGCCTCAATGATCGGTACCGCATTCTCGGCACCGACCTGACGGATCTTGAGGGCGATCTCACCCAGCCCCTTGGCCAGCACTTTCGGTGCGACCATGCCGCTCTTGTAAGCCAGTGCGACCGCATAATGGGTCGGGTTGGTCACGATCACGTCGGCCGCCGGGACAGCGGCCATCATTCGCTTGCGCGCCGCTTCCCGCTGCAACTGGCGAATGCGGCCCTTGACCTCTGGGTTGCCCTCGAGTTCCTTGCCTTCCTGTTTGAGTTCCTCGCGAGTCATCTTGAGTTTGTCGTGATGCTGCCAGATCTGGAATGGCACATCGACCACAACAATCAGCAACATCGCGGCAACGATCGCGAAAAAGCTGAAAGTGAGCAAGTGGCCGGCGCTCGACAGACTGACGGGAAGCGACTGCGCAAACATCGCCAGCAGGTCGCCACGCTCACTCCACAGAATCCACACCGCAACGCCGCCAAGCAGTGAAGCTTTGGCCACGGCCTTGACCAGTTCCACCAGTCCGGCCCAGGACACCAGGCGAGCCATGCCCTTGAGCGGGTCGAGACGGCTCAGGTCAGGTTGCAGTGCCTTCATGGAGAAATTCCAGCTACCAAGGAAAAAGGGCGACAGCAGGGTTGCGGCGACCAGCGCAGCAAACAATGGGACAAAAATCAGCAAGGCATCGAGCGAGATCTCTGCCAGGCGAACCAGCATCATCGTCGGCTCGCGTGCCAGGCGTGAGTCGACCCACAGAGCACGTCGGAAAATTTCCGCCATGCGTTGCATCACCCAGGGACCCATCAGCCAGAATGCCGTCGCGGCGACGATCAAGATCACGAACGCGCCAACCTCTCGCGACCGAGGGACCTGCCCCTCCTCGCGCGCCTGTTCCAGACGTCTTGCGGACGCCGGTTCGGTTTTTTCGAGGTCGCTTTCCTCAGCCATTCGGATCTTCCTGTTTACTCCGGGCTATTATAAAAAAACCGACGTTACAAGAGATGAGGAAGCGCGCTTATTTAGACCAAATCCCGGATAGTTGCGCAGGAACAACAGTTGTCGCGGAGACACAAAACAAAACGGGGGCCACAGCCCCCGTGCCAGCCAGGTTCCCCTCGGTGTCTAGCAGCCTGTCGGACTTTCGGCTTGCTCCCCACCGGATATGCTATAATCATGCCTTTTGAAGCAACCGAGGGCCGGCATGTCCCACTTCATCGTCACCGACCGTAAGACCGACTACCTGCTACCGCCGTCACTGGACGATTGGCTGAACCAGGATCACCTGGCGCGATTCATCGTGGAGGTAGTCGACCAGCTGGACCTGTCGAAGCTGACGCGACAGTACGCTGGACGTGGATCGAAGGCGTACCATCCGGCGACCCTGCTGGCAATTCTGGTCTATGGCTACGCCACGGGTATTTTCTCCAGCCGCAGGCTGGAGCGGGCAACCTACGATTCGGTAGCCTTCCGCTACATTGCCGCCGGAAGCCATCCCGATCACGACAGCCTGGCGACGTTCCGCCGGCGTTTTCTGGACGAACTGAGCGACCTGTTTCTGCAGGTCCTGGCGATGGCCAAGGAAATGAAGCTGCTCAAGCTAGGTAACGTCTGTCTTGACGGCACGAAGATCGACGCCAACGCCTCAAGGCACAGCGCGCTCTCCCACGGACACATCGAAAAGCTGGAAGCCCAGCTCAAGGCTGAGGTGCAGGAACTCTTCAGCTTGGCGGAACAGGCGGATCAAGCCGACGTTCCGGACGGCGTCAGCCTGCCCGAAGAAATCAAGCGTCGTGAAGATCGGCTGGCGGCGATGGCAGTGGCCAAGGCGAAGATTGCTGCCCGGGCCGAAGAGCGTTATCAGCGAGAGAAAGCCGATTACGACGAGAAAATGGCGCGGCGCGCGGCCAAGGAAGAAGCGGCCGGCAAGAAGTTGGGCGGCAAGCCGCCGAAAGCCCCCGAGCCCGGCGCACGGGACAGTGACCAGATCAATCTGACCGACGAAGAATCGCGCATCATGCCGGTGGCCGGTGGCCGCTTCGAACAAGCGTACAACGCCCAGGCCGGGGTTGATGCGGCGACGATGCTGGTTGTGGCGGTCGGCGTGACGCAAGCCCCCAATGACAAAGAGCAGGTCGAGCCGATGCTGGCGACGCTCAAGGCACAAGCCGAGGTGCTGGGTCCCGTGGAAAGTTTGATCGCCGACAGTGGCTTCTGCAGCGAGAAGAACATCAAGGCATGCGAGGCCGCCAGTATCGATCCGGTGATCGCGGTGGCTCGCGACGAGCACCACCCTGACTGGCGGGAGCGGCACAGCGAACCGGCGCCGCTGCCGGAGAATGCGACACCCGTGCAGGCCCTGTCGCATCGCTTGAAGACCAAAGCGGGACGAGCCCTCTATGCCTTGCGCAAGCAGACCGTCGAGCCGGTCTTCGGTATCATCAAATCGGTCATGGGCTTTCGCCAGTTCTCGCTGCGCGGTTTGAAGAAGGTCACGGGCGAGTGGACGCTGGTCTGCCTGGCGTGGAACTTGAAGCGCATGGCCAAATTGCGCCCACAGTAGGGAAAACGAGGAGAAAACCGTCCAAAAGGCCGCAAAGTCGAGAAAATCCGGCCTTTTCATTCCGCATTGTGAAATTTGGCGGTTTTCTAAACCTCAAGTCCGACAGGCTGCTAGGCGAAGAACTCCAGAGCCCGCGCCGGCGTGCTCCGCAGGTCGCGGTCGGCATGCGTGCTCAGATCGGCGAGCAGTTCTTTCATGTCCAGAATCAGAACGATCTGACCATTCGAGAGCGTCGTTACGCCGGCAACACCGCGTGGACGGAAGTCGTCCAGCGCCTTGATCACCGCGTCATCCCGGCCGGCAAAGTTGTCCACCGCCAGAATGAAGCTGCGCTCTGCGGTCTGCATCAACACGCCGTACTCGGGCTGCCGCACCTGCGGCCAGCCCAGCAGACGCGAGAGCGCGATCACCGGCAGGATTTCGCCACGCACCACCAGGGTTTCCTTGCCGCCCACTTCCTGCATCCGCTGGTGGTCGATCGGCAGGATCTCCCTGACCATCGACAGCGGCAGCGCAAAGGGTTGCTCACCGAGCAGGACGAGCAGAACGGGAAGGATCGCCAGCGTCAGCGGCAGTGAAATGATGAACACCGAACCCTTGCCAGGCTCGGAGCGGATCTCGATCGATCCATTGAGTTTCTGGATGTTGGTCTTGACGACATCCATCCCGACGCCGCGGCCGGATACTGCCGATGCCTGTGCCATTGTCGAGAAGCCGGGCAGGAAAATCAGGTTCAGGCTTTGCCGATCATCGAGCGTGTTGGCCTCCTCTTCGCTGATGATGTTCTTCTCGACCGCTTTGGCCCGGATCCGTTCAGGACTGATCCCGTGCCCGTCGTCGGCAATGATCAGGACGATGTGATCGCCCTCCTGACGCGCTTCGAGACGGACCACGCTTTTCGCCGGCTTGCCAGCCAGAAGACGCTCTTCGGGCCCCTCAACGCCATGATCGACGGCATTGCGAATCAGATGAATGAGCGGATCGGCCAGATCCTCGATCATCGTCTTATCGACTTCGGTCTCTTCGCCAATCAGTGCCAGTTCGACGTCCTTGCCCAACTGCCGAGCCAGATCGCGGGCAATCCGCGGGTACTTCTGGAACAACCGGCCGATCGGCTGCATTCGCGTCTTCATCACCGAGTTCTGCAAATCCGAAACCAGGAGATCCAGCTGGCTGACCGCCTGGTCGAGGGCCTGCAGGGTTTCCGAATCAGTTCTGCCAGCGAGGATATCCGCGCGCAGACTGGTCAGGCGGTTCTTTGTCAGACCAATCTCGCCAGACAGGTTGAGCACCTGATCCAGGCGCGTGGTATCGACCCGAATGGTCGCTTCGCGGGCAGCGGCTTTTTCGTCGGCACGGCGACCGGAAGGAGCGCCGCTCACCGCAGCGCCAGGTTTGTCGGTACTGCGACGCCCTTCCGGCGGGAAATGCGGTTGCAGCTTGGAAAGATCCACGGTTGCGGCCGGGGCCGGGGCTGCGGCCGCATTCACCGTCGCAGCAGGCGTGCTGGGCGCGGCCACCGCCGGTACCGCGACATTCTGCCCGGTCACGGCCGCGTGCAGGGCGCGCCAGTCCGGACCTTCGTCCGCAATAGCGACAGGAGCCGCCACCTCCGTGCCGGCATGATGGCTCTCGCCACGCCCTTCGAGCATGGCCCGCAGCGCGACAATGACCTCGCTGGGAGCCGTATGCGGTTGCGTACCTTGTGCGATCTCGCCAAACATATGGCGCACACTCTGGGTCGCCGCCATGATGGTATCCATCAGACCGGCCGTCAGCCTCATCTCGGCGTTTCTGAGCTTGTCGAACAGGCTTTCGGTCAAGTGGCAGAGGGTAACCAGCTCGGTGGCATTGAGAAAACCTGCGCCACCCTTGATGGTGTGAAAACCACGGAAAATGTCATTGAGCAAACGACGATCGTCCGGGCTCCGCTCCAGATCGACGAGTTTGTTGTCGACATCCGACAGCAAGTCTCCGGCCTCCTGCAGGAAATCCTGCAGGAGGTCTTCCATCCCGGAAAAATCACTCATCCTGAACCTCCTAGAATCCCAGGCTGCCGAGCAGGTCATCGACCTGCTGCTGTGTGGCAACCACGTCACCGCGCCCTTCGGCATTGATCACCGGCCCGTTGAGCAGGCTCATCACCGAATCGGTACGGCGCTCGCCGGGCAGAGTTTCGATGAGTACCCCCATCAGCTGCGACTCGAGTTCCTGTGCCACGTGGATGATCTTCTTGATCACCTGGCCGGTCAGATCCTGGAAGTCCTGCGCCATCATGATCTCGAGCAATTGCGCTTTCGTGGCCCCGGTTTTCTGAGGCAGTCCCTGCTTGAGGAAGGAACGCGTCTCCTCGGCCAGACGCCTGAACTCCTCGACGCCCATGCGATTGGCAAAGAGGGCATCCCATTTCGTCGCCAGCTTGGCTGAAGCGGTCTCGAGTTCCTCCTGCAGGGGGTTCGCCAAATCCGTCGCATTCAACACCCGGCAGGCGGCCTGCTCGGTCAGGTTGACGACATAATTGAGGCGGTCCTTGGTGTCAGGAATGGCGGTGACGGCGTTCTCGATGAGTTCGTGGTAACCCAGTTCCCCAAGCGTGTCGTGCAACTGCCGGGCCATCTGACCGATGCGCTGAAACACCCGGTCCTGGCCTTGCCACCGTTGTTCACCGCTGCCGGCAGCTTCAGGAGTGCTCGCTGCAGCGCCCTGCGCTGCAGCGACCGAGTCGAAGAGGATCTGCAACTCGTCGCTGTCATCTGCCCCGTCACCCTCGCGTAACTGCTGCATCAACGATGGTCCACGAGAGGCTGGCGGCACCGGCGTTGCGTCCGCAGCCACTCCTGCAGCAATGCTGTCGAACAGTGCTTCGAGTTCTCTCGAATCCCCAGACCTATCCGCGTCGCTCATCTCAGCCACCCATCTTGTCAAAGATTTTCTGCAGTTTCTCGGCCAGCGTCGCTGCGGTGAAAGGCTTGACGATATAGCCGCTTGCCCCCGCTTGCGCAGCCGCGATGATGTTTTCCTTCTTCGCCTCGGCGGTGATCATCAGTACCGGCAGATGCTTGAGCGCCGGCGCGCTGCGAATCGACTTGAGGAGTTGCAGGCCATCCATATTCGGCATGTTCCAGTCGGTGACGACAAACTCGAAGTCGCCATTCTGTAGCCTCTGTAGCGCCACCGCACCGTCTTCTGCTTCGTCTACGTTCGAGAACCCCAATTCCTTGAGGAGATTTCTGACAATGCGTCGCATCGTCGAAAAATCATCCACCACCAGAATTTTCATCTTCGGATCAGCCATTCTTTAACTCCAGGTTCCTTCTTTCTGTTTGCTCAGCGCTCGAGCAATGGGCGCAGGGTATCGGCGAGGACTTCGGCGTCAAACTTGCCAACGTAGGCGTCCACCCCCACAGCCTTGCCCATCGCGTGATTGGCCTGCGACGACAGCGACGAATGCATGACCACCGGAATACCCGCGAAACGGAGGTCGCCCTTGATGTTCTTGGTGAGAACGTAGCCGTCCATCTCGGGCATTTCGGCATCCACCAGAATCAGGCGAAGCTCGTCGCGAACTCGCCGGCCCATTTGTGTGGCGTGTGCGGCAATCCCCTGCAGTCGGCTCCAGGCCTCGGCACCGTTGGTCGCATGCTTGTGCTTGACGCCAAGCTTGTCGAGAACCTCGACGATCTTGCGTCGGGCGACCAGCGAATCATCGGCAAAAAACATGCAGACATCCTGATCCACATTCGCCGGCGGGATGTCGACGATGATCGCCTCGCCGAAGGCGTTGGCAAGAATCTGTTCGACGTCGAGAATCGACACCAGCTTGCCGTCATCGAGCTCGGTCACCGCAGTGATCAGTCCCTGATTGCTCGAAAGTACGCTCTCGGGAGCCTTGACCTTCTCCCAATCCACACGGATGATCCGATCCACCTCGTGGACCAGGAAACCCAGGGTCCGCTTGGAGTACTCGGCAACCATCATGGTCTTGCCATACTCGCGAGGCTGGCCCTCGTACTCAAGAAAGGAGATCAGCGACAGCACCGGGATGACGTTGCCGCGCAGGGAGATCAGGCCTTCGACCCCACGCGGCATGTTCGGTGTCTTGGTAATGTGCGGCGTCCGCCCAACTTCCCGCACCTTGAACACGTTGATCCCGAAAGTCTCACGCGTCCCCAGGGAGAACAACAGAATCTCCATCCTGTTGGAACCGGCCAGCCGGGTGCGTGCGTCAACGCTCTCCAGCAGGTTCTTCCTATCCGCCAAATCCATTGTATCGCTCCAGAAAGATCGCTCAGTCTCAGTTCAGCTGCGCCGCTGGAAGAGTACCTTGCAGCCGGCGTGTCAAAGTTTCCGACAGGCGCTGCGGTTCGAATTTTGGCACATACTCATCGACGCCGACGGATCTGCCCAGTTGCTGGTTTGACATTCCGGATAGTGAGGAATGCATGATCACCGGCACGCCAACGAAACGTGGATCGGACTTGATCTTCTTGGTCAGGATGTAACCATCCATTTCCGGCATCTCGATATCGGTCAGGACCAGACTGATCAGGTTGGTCACCTGCTGGCCGGAGGCCTGCGCGTAATCTGCCATTTTCTCCAGTTCGTCCCAGGCTTCGCGACCATTGATTGCGGCGACGAATTTCACGCCCATGGCATCGAGAGTCCGCTCAATCTGCTTGCGCGCCACCGCCGAATCATCGGCAAAGAATACCGTCAGGGTGGCATTGTCGATCGGCTTGATATTGCGGTAAACAATGTCGTCGTCGTAGTTCGTCGTTTCCGAGAGCACTTTCTCGACATCCATCATCATGACCAGACGACCGTCCGGCAATTCGGTGACTGCCGTCACCAGCCCCCCCATCTCGGCCGTGAGCATCGCTGGCGGTACCCGCATCTGGCTCCAGTCGAGACGGAGAATCGTATCCACCCCCTCGACCAGAAAGCCCTGGGTGTGACCCGCGTATTCGGTGACGATCATGATCGAGCGCGGCGTCTCCGTATCTATACCGGCATAACGGGCAAGATCGACGACCGGCACCAGCGCCCCCCGCAAACTCACCATCCCCTCGACCGAAGACGGCATTTCCGGCGCTGAAGTGATCGGCGGCGTCCGCATCACCTCACGCACCTTGAAAACATTGATGCCGAAGGTTTCACGTCGTCCAGTGCGCGCATCGGTACCGAGCGAGAACAACAGGATCTCCAGCTTGTTGGTCCCGGCCAGCTTGGTGCGGGCATCGATGTTTTTCAGTAGATCGGACATTTCTCATTTCCTCACGTAAAGCACACCACGCCTGATCACGGACATCTTAATCCAATAAGCGACGCCACGTCATGCCCGCCCACTGCAAAAGACCAAAACCGGGTCAGACCTCGGTCTTGTGGCCAGTCCGGAAGCCACCCCAGTGCCGGCACTTGACGTAAATCGGCGTCAAAACGTCGTGCCCGACCAGACTTCCATTGACAAGTCTACGGCACAAACGACAACGGCTTTAGCGGTTTGGCCATTCTGGCCCGGATCACCGCCCGCCATGAACCCTTCGGGTCAATGCCCCTTGCCGGGCAATCGCCTGCGCCTCGACCAGCGGCTCATAAATGGCGACCGGCGCCGACCGGCCGCGTACTGCGGCATAGCCGAGCTGCCGGCAACGCCAATCGCCCAGGGCCTGACGCGTCGCATCGCCGATAATCACGCCTGCGGCATACTGTGCCGACAGCCCCTGAATACGCGAGGCCAGGTTCACCGCGTCACCGAGCACGGTGTAGGCACGCCGGTGGCGGGAACCCATGTCGCCCACCACCATCGTGCCGGTGTTGATGCCGATGCCCACCTGCAATGCGGGCCAGCCGCGGCTGGCAAAATGCTGATTGACGCCGGACAACGCCGCCTGCATCGCGAGAGCAGCCTCTACGGCATGCCTGGCGTGCTGTGGATCGGCCAGCGGCGCCCCCCAGAAAGCGACGACGGCATCGCCGATATACTTGTCGAGCGTCCCCCGATAGGCACGAATGACATCGGTCATCGCCGACAAATAGTCGTTCATCAGTATCGCCAGTTCATCCGGTGGCAGGGTCTCGGCAAGGGCCGTGAACCCTCGCACATCCGCGAACAGCACCGTCAGTTCGGCACTACGTCCTTCCATGGTGTAATGCTCGGGGTCACGGCTCATCTCATCGACCAATTCGGGCGGAACGTACTGGCCGAAAAGCGTCGTCAGGCGCCGCTTGGCACGATGCTCGGCAAAATAGCCGAAGAACAGGTGCAGGGCAAGCAGCATCGCCACCAACAGGAGACTCGCCGCCATCGGCAATACCAGCTGCGCACCTGTCCAGGCTGCCAGGTTGATGATCGTCACCAATGCCGACATCACCCCTGCGAGAACGACCGCCTGCGGCGGCGAAAGGCGGGGCAGGCCGAGCAGCAGACCAACCCCGACAACGACCAGCAAGCCGGCCTCGATCGTCGCGGTGTAGGCCGGCGACTGCAGCAGGCGACCATCGAGCAACCCGGCAAGCAGGTTGGCATGCACTTCCACCCCCGGAAAGGCTTCGCCCACCGGCGTCGCGCGCTGGTCAAGCAGGCCCGGCGCGGTGGTGCCCAGCAGCACCACCCGGCCGCGCAGTCTGTCAGCCGGCAAGCGGCCCGCGAGCACATCGGCTGCAGAATGATAGCGAAAGCTGCCCAGGCTCCCCTGAAAAGGGAGCAGGACGCTCGCCTGCTCGGCAACTGGGATGCGTAGCGGCGCGTGCGCCGTCAGCAGTTCGATCGACTCGACTGACCGGGAAGCGGACAGCCAGGGCGCGTAGTCGGCAAACCGGAGCTGTAGTGCCGGATGACCCAGTAACACCTGCGCCATCACCAGCGACAACGCAGCGTACACCTGCCCGTCATGAGCCGCCAACAACCAGGTGCGCCGCGTCACACCGTCCAGTTCAACTGGCGCACTGAGAAACCCGGCACCGATGGCAGCTTGTTGAAGCCTCGGCAGGTTACCGCCATATCCGTTCCACTGCGAAAATTGCCCGACTTGTTCGGCCACCTCCGGCAGTAGCGGCAGTGGCAAGGCACCACTCCTGGCCGCCGTACCCCCATGCGACAGATGGAAACCGAGAATGACCGGATAACGGTGTAGAACCTTCGCCAGGCGGCCGTCGTAATCGAGCTCTGGCCGCAACTCTGCAAGCGCCGCATGGAAAGCAGTATTCCGGCGCAGCGGCCCGCGGCCCAGCGCCTCCAGAGCAGACAGCCCGGAACTCTCGTCCGCTTCTGCCAGAATCATGTCCAGGCCCAGCAACAAGGCGCCGTATTGTTCGAAAATCCGCTCGATCAGTTCCGCCAGACGCGCCCGATTCCACGGCCAACGGCCCAGTTCGACCAGCGATCGCTCGTCGATATCGACGATGGCAATACGCTCGTCAATTCCTCCGCGCGCAAACAAACGGACACGCGAATCGTAAAGAAAGGCGTCGAAGCGGCGCAATGGATCGATCTCGATGTAGCGCAGGCTGTACGCGAGAAGGACGCCGAGCAGCGCGACGCCAAGCCACTGCCAAAGATCGAGAGATACCAGCCGACGCCCGAAGATCAAGGTCAACTCAGCGCAACTTCAATTCGACACGGCGGTTGCGCGATTCCGGAATATTGTCCGCGGTCACGACTGCCGGTTCGCGTTCGCCTCGACCAACGATGGTAATCGCCTCACGCCCCAAACCCGCGCCAACCAGCAACTCGCGAATCACGTTGGCACGTTGCCAGGACAAGTGCTCATTGGCTTCTGCACGGCCCACTCGATCCGTGTGTCCGATGACGACTGCTTCACCGGCCGACAGGGCAGACACCTCGGTCAGAATGCGTGGCAGCCGTGCTTTCGATTCCGGGGTCGGCACACTCTGTCCGAATTCAAAATAAATGATATGGACGCGCGGTCGCGCCGGTTGCATGGCCAGCAACCGGCCGTAGGCTTCGCTCACCATGGCCGCGCTGGTCCTGGTCGGAGCCACCTTGCCGTCGACCACATCGACGCCGGTATAAGGCTCGGAAAGCACTACTGCACCCGCTACGCTGGTGACCAACAGCGCCCCCGTACGGCCATCCGGCCCTGGCAACAGAACGACATGGCTGGTGAGTCTCGTACAGGCCGCAAGGCTCAACGCACACACCCACAGCCAACGACTCGACTGCCTCATTCGTCCTCTGTGCGCACTTCGACAATGAACTCGGTACCCCGGATGCCAAGTACCACGGTCGGCGTCCTGATGCGCACGTTTTCCGGTGCCTGCTTGCCGATCAACCCGGTCACCACACTCAGCGTACCCTTGAGCAGGGTCGCCAGCATCCCCCCTTCCTTGGTCGTGCTGTTGAATTGAAACTCGTTGATCAGCAATGTGCTGCGGGCTCCGGCAGTGAGCAAGGTATCGTCGGACAGGGTGATGCCCACCGCCCCATCGTCACCCGTGCGAATCCGGTCACCGACATAAACCGGCGTGCCCACCTTGACTGTCTGCACCTGGCCGGCGCGGTCGACAGTGACATTCCCTTCGCTGCGCTTGACCTTCCCGGCAGGAACTCCGATCTCGGCAGCGACGCCGATTGTGGCTTGGATCAGGAAAAGGAAAAGCAGCGCATGGTTTCGCATGGTAAACATCTCTGTGGTCGGGGTATGCAGCAGGCTGGCACCAGGGCGAGAGAATTGCTCGTCGCCGCTCGATTCGTGACTGGCTCCCTAGCCGGCCGAACGCGGCTGGCCGATGCTGGCAATGTACCCCGATTCACAGCACAGCGGCAATTCGTCTGTTCGCAGAAGAATCCCCTTCCTTGAGTTTTGCCTTCCGTTTCTGCATAGTTCGCGGTCTTTCCAGTCATTCCACACACTCGTCATCGCCGATGCCCCCCACAGATAGAATACCCTGCAGCCAACAAAATTGCCTCAAGGTCCTCGAGATCGACCTGCCATGCCAGCGCATCGCTCTGAGCATGCGACTCGCCGACGACTTGCCGAATCCTCCGAGAATGGCCAGGATACCTGCTTCGGCCAGACTCCAAAAGCGGCAGCGCAGCCAGCCGGAGCCGACCGGCGCCATGGCCAGCGCCTTCGCCCGCCTCAAGCGCTGACTTCCGGAACCCCTTTTTCCCGCAAACACCCGCGAGCACACCCGCCATGACCAGAACACCCGGAAACACTACCGACCGTAAAACCTCCCCCCGCAGCACCGCCGAACCGCGCCTCTCGCGCCAGCGCAAACCCCAGGATCTGCCGGTTGATGACTGGCAAAGAGCGCTGCGTCGTCAATTCGGCCGCGAGCAGCCGTTTCAACTCGAGAACCTGGGCGATGATCCGGTTTTTTCCGAGTTCTCGGTGTTCAACCCCGACAGCGGTCGCCGCTACCGGGTCGCGATCCGCGGCGCGCAGGCCGGCGACAACCATTGTTCCTGTCCCGACTTCGCGACCAACGATCTGGGTACCTGCAAGCATGTCGAATTCACACTCGCACAGATCAGCGCCAAGCGCGGCGGCAAGAGCGCACTCGAGCGCGGCTTCCGCAGATCGTTCAGCGAGCTGTTCCTCGACTATGCCGGTCAACGGCGCGTCCGCCTGCGGCTCGGTAGCGATTTTCCGTCCGACCTGCAGCCGACAGCCGGCCGTCTGTTCGATGCCGCCAGGGGTTGGCAACTGTCACCCGAGCACTTTGCCGATCTGCCGGCCTGGGTAGACGAGGTTCGCGCCGCCGGTCACGATCTGCGCTGTGCTGATGACGCGCTGTCCTTCATCGCCGAAGTCCGCGACGGCGAGGTACGCAGGCAGACCCTCGCCGCTGCCTATCCGCTCGGCGCCGACAGTCCCGAACTGAAAACGCTGCTCAAGGTCGAGCTCTATCCCTACCAGCGCGCGGGCGCACTCTTTGCCGCGCGCGCCGGTCGTGCCCTGATCGGCGATGAAATGGGCCTCGGCAAGACGGTACAGGCGATCGCGGCGGTCGAAATCTTTGCCCGCCACTTTGCCGCCGAACGTGTACTGATCGTCTGCCCGACCTCGCTCAAACATCAGTGGGAACGGGAAATCACCCGTTTCAGCGATCGCTGCGCCACCATCATCGGCGGCCTGCGCGCTGTCCGCCAGGCGCGCTATGCGCAGGACGGATTCTGCAAGATCACCAACTACGAGACGCTGAGCCGCGACCTCGACCTGATTCAGGCCTGGGCGCCGGACGTGGTGATCGTCGACGAGGCGCAACGGATCAAGAACTGGAACACCATCGCAGCGCGCGCGCTGAAGCGCATCGACAGCCCCTATGCGATCGTGCTGACCGGCACGCCGCTGGAGAACCGGCTCGAGGAATTGATCTCGATCGTCCAGTTTGTCGATCAGTACCGGCTCGGACCGACCTGGCGGCTGCTCGACGAACACCAGCAACGCGACGAACGCGGACGCGTCATCGGCTACCGCGAACTGCACCGGATCGGCGAGACGCTGGCGCCGATCATGCTGCGGCGACGCAAGGCGGAGGTACTCGAACAACTGCCCGAGCGCGTCGACAACACCCTGTTCATGCCGATGAGCCCGCTGCAGGCCGACCACCACGAGGAAAATCGCCTGGTCGTCGCGCGCATCGTGCAGCGCTGGCGGCATACCGGCTTCCTTTCCGACAAGGACCAGTTGCGCATGCATTGCTCGCTCCAGAACATGCGCATGGTGTGCAACAGCAGCTTCCTGATCGACCACGAAACCGATGACGGCTACAAGGCCGACGAACTGCTGACCCTGCTCGACGACATCTTCGCTGACCCACAGGCCAAGGTGGTCGTCTTCAGCCAGTGGCTGCGCACCCACGAGCTGATCATCCGCCGCCTGCGCCAGCGCAGCTGGGAACATGTCCTGTTCCACGGTGGCGTTCCTGGTGACAAGCGTGGCGCGCTCGTGGAGCGCTTCAACCACGACGCTGCCTGCCGCCTATTTCTCAGCACCGATGCTGGCGGCGTCGGCCTCAACCTGCAACACGCGGCAGCCGTGGTGGTGAACATGGATCTACCGTGGAATCCCGCGGTGCTTGAACAGCGCATCGGTCGCGTACACCGGCTCGGCCAGACGCGCGGCGTGCAGGTGATCAACTTCGTCGCCAGGGGAACCATCGAGGAAGGCATGCTTTCGGTGCTGGCGTTCAAGCAATCCCTGTTCGCCGGCGTCCTCGACGGAGGGGAAAGCGAAGTCGTGCTGCAGGGAACGCGCCTGTCGAAGTTCATGGATACGGTCGAGCAGGTCTCTGGCGCAGTGACCAGCGAGAGCACCGTCGAAGAGCCGGACCCCTCGCCACTCGAAGCCACGACAGGTGCCGGGAGCGAAGCCGACGGCGAGGCAGAATACCTCTCCCCCACGCCCACCGACGCGACGGCAGCACTGCCTGCTGGCGAAC
>NZ_JDSS02000053.1:144415-148547 GCF_000584955.1 Candidatus Accumulibacter vicinus | reverse complement strand
CGCGCAACTGCTCGGCGAGCTCTCTGCGGCGTCAAGCGGCGAGCGTTCGTCACCCTGGATACAGACCGATCCAGCGACCGGAGAACGCTACCTCAAACTGCCCGTGCCCGATCCACAAACGATACAACGCCTCGCCGAAGGGCTGTTGGGCCTGCTTGGCGGGCGGAAATAGCGATACGCGGACGAACCCTTGCACGTCGCGGTCCATGGCTTGCGGCACCGGCCGGAACCTTGCCTGCATCCGCTGCGTGACTTCGTGCGTATGGTTAACATGTCGCCACGACACCCACCCTTCATCGGCATCCCGGTGTGACCGGCCAGCCTGCCGCCTGCAAGGACATCGCGGATGCTGTCACCCGACAGCCCTCCGAAGTTCTCGCCAAGGCGTTTGGCTTGGCGGTCCTGATCGGGCAGAATTCGTCCGATGCGAAAACCGAAGCCCTTGAGATGAACGAAACCGACGATTTCGATGCCCGAACACTCCCCGCGACCGACCAGGCTGAACTGGCGGAAGGACAGGCACGGGTGCAGTGCATGCTGGCTGACGAGGCACGCCTGCAAGCCTGCATTGCCCGTATCGTTCATCAGGATGAGCAGGCGCTGGCCGAGTTGTACGAGGCGCTGGCCGGTCGCGTCTATGGCCTGGCATTACGCATCACCCGCCAGGTGCAAACTGCCGAGGAGGTCACCGAGGACGTTTTCTGGCAAGCCTGGCGGCAGGCACCGCGTTTCGACGCTGCTCGTGGCAGTGTTCTGGCCTGGGTGCTGACCATTGCCCGCAGCCGTGCGCTCGACGCCCTACGCCGCCGAGACCCGGCCGAAACACTCGATGAGGAGCGGCTTGCTGACCAGCAGGGTGCGGAGAATGATCCCGAGGATCTGCTGCTGGCCGTACAGCGGCAGCACCGCTTACATGCTGCGCTGCAGGATCTTGATCCTCTGCCCCGGCAACTACTGGCACTGGCATTTTTCCGGGACCTTTCGCACGAAGAGATTGCCTGCCAGATGTGTCTTCCTCTGGGTACGGTCAAATCCCATATCCGCCGCGCTCTTCTGCGCCTGCGCCGGCTGCTCGGCGCCGAGGATCCCCGCTCGCCAATGGTGACGCCATGAATTCCGAACAATTTGCTCATCCCCCTGAAGACGACGGCGACACCCGCACATTGACTCCTCTGATCTGTGAGGGACTGTTGCCGATCGAGCTGCCTGCGCGCCAGCATGCCGACCTGCGCAACCGCTTGCTGCGCCGAGTCGGTGACAGCGTTCGTCGGCATGCCGGGCTGCTCACGATTCGCACTGGCGACGGGAACTGGCGCACAGTGAAGGCCGGTGTCCGCACCAAGACCCTCTGGGAGGGTCCGCAAGGCGCTTCGCTGCTGATCGAGCTGTCCCCTGGAGCAATGCTGCCGGTACATCGCCATCACCATCTCGAGGAAGGGATCGTCTTGCGCGGTGGCTTGCAACTCGGCGAACTGAACCTGGGACCGGGCGACTACCATGTTTCACCACCGGGCAGCCGGCATGCGCGCATTACGTCCCGCACAGGCGCACTGGCCTATCTGCGCGGCACCTCGCTGGGGCATGTCAGAAACGTACTCGGCGAGTTGCTCGGTGGCCTGATCCCGGGCCACGGACCGGCCAGCCATACCGTTTTTGCTGGCGAAGGCGATTGGCACGGGATTGCCAGGGGCATTGAACAGAAGATTCTCTGGCGCGACGGCGACGTCATCTCGCGCTTCTTCCGTCTGGCAGCAGGAGCGCACCTGCCGGCGCACGCGCACCATGGCGAGGAAGAATGCATCATGCTGAGTGGCGACGCTTTCTTCGGCGATGTGCTGGTTCAGGCCGGCGACTTCCACCTCGCACCGGCTGGCAGCGAACACGGCGAGGTGCACAGCGACCACGGCGCGCTGGCTTTCGTCCGCGGCCGTGAGGTTCAGCCGCTCTCACCAGAACGGTGAGCCCGCGTTTTGTGATGATCAGCCGCTGGCGCCTGGAAACAACACGGGAGCGCCTCTGGGAGCTGCTGATCAACCCGCTGGACTGGCCCGGCTGGTGGCCACACCTGGCCAGCGTCAGCAGCCTCGCGAGCGGCGACCGCGAGGGGGTCGGTTCGCAGCATGCTTTCCTCTGGCGAAGCGGCCTGGGATACCTGCTGCGAATCGTGATGACCACCCGGCGCGCGGAGCGCTTGCGGGAACTCGAAGCTGCGGCCAGCGGAGACCTGCGCGGCATCGGGCTTTGGCTCATTGAGGAGGCCCCTCCCGATGCAGTATGCCTCACCTACCGCTGGGACGTCGAACTGAGCAAACCCTGGATGCGTCTGTGGGTTCCCCTGTTGCGACCAATCTTCGCCTGGCGCCACTTCGCGGTGATGGCCTGCGGCGCCCGCGGCATGGCCCACCAGCTTGGCTGCCGACTGTCAGGGATCGAGGAGTGGTCGGTGATCTCACCCGTCGACGAGGGCGTACCCGTCAGCTGAATGCGGGTGAATTTCACTGGATGGCCCCCACGAAAGCGGCGATGTTCGCCTCTGCCTGCTGCAGATGCAGCAGGCAGTCGTTCCACTGCGTCTGGCCCAGGTCGAGTTCATCGAGCAGAGCGGTCAGCCCGGCGTCATTCCCGGCCACTGCGTGGCTGCCGAGCGCCGCATGCGCCACCTGGTCGGCAAAACCGATCAGCGCGCAGAACACCTGTTCGTCGCCGGCCGCCGCAGGGTCGTGATGATGAGCAATGGCGGCGATGTACTTCGCCGGCAGATTCCAGCGCTCGGCGACCATTTCGCCCACCTCTGGATGGGTGAACTCGAACAGGGTGCGCTCGGCTTCAAGACTGCTCATGGCCGAACCGCGCCCGAGTTCGAGCACCTGTCGATAAACCGATTCCGCCTGAACCGCGAAGATCAGCTTGCCGATGTCGTGCAAAAGACCGGCCATGAACGCCTCGTCAGCCACGCACCGTACCCTCGATGCGAGAAAACGTGCTGCAGTGGCTGTGGCAATCGAGTGTTTCCAGAAATCGACCAGGTTCAGCTGCCGGGTGCGAAAAGCGTCGAAAGCACCGACCGAGATCAGCATCCCCTGCACATTGATGAAGCCGAGCAGACGTACAGCGTCGGCGATGGTGGCCACACGGCGTGAGAAGCCGAAGAAAGCCGAGTTGGCAACCCGCAGGATTTTGGCCGAGATCGCCGGGTCGTTAAGCATCACCCGTTCGACTGCCCGAGCATCGATATTGGGATTCTGCATGACCTTGAGCGTTTGCAGGACGATCGCCGGCAAGGTCGGCACCTCGTAAACGTCGATCGGCCGCATGCGCGCCAGCGGCTCCCCGGTCAGCTTGTTCGCACTCGCGGCAATGCCGGTCTCCAGCAGGCTCGCCGACAGACCCGGATGGACCAGCTGGAAGACATGCATCGGGTGCGGCAGGTCACGCAGTCGCAGCATGCCGGTATCGTGCAGGCTGCTGCTGGCGGGCAAGGAATCGCGCACCAGCGTTTCGGTCTTCGAAGTCAGCAGGGTCTGCCCGCCGTGCGTCACCGCCAGCAGGCGCGCCACACGGTTCACCGTCGTACCGAAGTAATCACCATGACTCAGATACGCCGGACCGGTGTGCAGCGCAACGCGCACCCGTAGCGCGGCACGTGTCGGCCACTTCTCGGCGGCGACGCTGGTCTGGATCTGGCAGGCCGCCCTGAGCGCTTCGACTGCATTGTCGAAAGTGACACAGAAGGCATCGCCAACAGTCTTGAAGACGTAACCACCGTGACCTTCAATCGCCGACGAGAGCAGGATATTGTGGCGCTGCAGGGCCACGCGCATGGCCACCGACTCGCGCTCCCACAGGCTCGTCGAGCCTTCGATATCGGTAAACAGGAAGGTTACGGTAATCAGCGACGCGTCGCCCAGGGTCATTTCTTCAAGTACCATTTGCAGCCTCGTTCGCTGGTCGGCGGGGAATCGATAGGGACAAGGCTCAGCGCCGGCGCGAGCCACCGCCGAGAATCGAACCGAGAACGCCGCGAATGATCTCGCGCCCCACCTGCGAGCCGATGGCACGCGCGGCGCTCTTGGCCGCCGTCTCGATCACCGAATCGCCGCCGCGTCCCCGGCCGCCGCCCGAACCACCGCCA
>NZ_JDSS02000053.1:137844-144070 GCF_000584955.1 Candidatus Accumulibacter vicinus | reverse complement strand
ACAGGTCGCTCAGCCCTCCCAGCCAGCCGCCACCCGGCGCAGCCGGTGCCGCCTCGCCAGCAGGCGCGCCACCGTTCGGCTGCGTGGCGACAGCGCTTCCTTTGAGCTTCTCGTAAGCCGACTCGCGATCGATGACCTGCTCGTAATGCCCGTAAATCGCCGAACTCCTGATCACTGCCTGCCGCTCTTCGGTGGTCTGCGGACCGATGCGCGACGCTGGCGGCAGAATCAAGGCACGCTCGACGACGCTCGGCCGGCCATGGCCGTCGAGGAACGAAACCAGCGCCTCGCCGACGCCGAGTTCGCTGATTGCCGTCTCGGCGTCGAACTTCGGATTCGCCCGCAAGGTCTGCGCGGCCGCTTTCACGGCTTTCTGGTCTCGCGGCGTGAACGCGCGCAGCGCGTGCTGAACCCGGTTGCCAAGCTGCCCGAGAACGGTATCGGGAATGTCGAGCGGATTCTGCGTGACGAAGTAGATGCCGACGCCCTTGGAACGGATCAGACGCACCACCTGCTCGATCTTTTCCAGGAGTGCCGCAGGCGCTTCGTTGAACAGCAGATGCGCTTCGTCGAAAAAGAAGACCAGCCTGGGTTTGTCGAGGTCGCCGACTTCCGGCAATTGCTCGAACAGTTCGGAGAGCAGCCAGAGCAAAAAAGTTGAATAGAGGCGCGGCGAAGCCATCAGCTTGTCGCCAGCCAGAATGTTGACCACTCCCCGGCCATCGTCGGTCTGCATCAGGTCGGCAATGTCGAGCATCGGCTCACCGAAGAAGACCTCACCCCCCTGCTCACCCAGGTTCAGCAAGCCGCGCTGGATGGCACCGATCGAAGCTGCCGAGACGTTGCCGTACTCGGTGGTAAAGTTCTTGGCGTTCTCACCGACATACTGGATCATCGCCCGCAGATCCTTGAGATCGAGCAGCAACAGACCGTTGTCGTCAGCGATACGAAACACCAGTTGCAGCACCCCGGCCTGCGTGTCGTTGAGATTCAGCAGCCGCGACAGCAGCACCGGCCCCATGTCCGAGATCGTCGCGCGCACCGGATGTCCCTGCGCGCCGAACACATCCCAGAAGGTGACCGGGCATTTCGCCGGCGCGTAGTCGGAAACGCCGAGTGCGTCCAGGCGCGCCTGCAGCTTTGGCGTCAGGCTGCCGGGAGCGGCCAGGCCAGAAAGATCGCCCTTGACGTCAGCCATGAACACCGGCACGCCAATGGCCGAAAAGCGTTCGGCGAGCAATTGCAGCGTGATCGTCTTGCCGGTACCGGTGGCGCCGGTGATCAGACCGTGCCGGTTGGCCAGGGCTGGCAGCAGGGCCAGATCGATATCTTCGTGTCTGGCAATGAGCAGAGGGGTAACCATGATCGACTCCGAAAAGTGGTGGCAGGAAGGGATGACGGGAAGTGCTAAAATGTGGGGTTTGATTATCAACCATTTGCGGTCGGGTTTGTTGCACCGGGCAGCAGCCGGACCCGATCGGCAATCATCAGAGGTCAGCATGGCAGGACACTCCAAATGGGCCAACATCCAGCACCGCAAGGGACGCCAGGATGAGAAGCGCAGCGCATCGTTTTCCAAGATCGCCAGGGAAATCACCGTCTCCGCCAAGAGGGGCGGCGGCGACCCGTCGTTCAACCCGCGCCTGCGCCTGGCCATCGACAAGGGCAAAGGCGTCAACATGCCCAAGGACAAGATCGACAACGCGATCAAGAAGGGAACCGGCGAGATTGAAGGCGTCGAGTACATCGAAATCCGTTATGAAGGCTACGGCATCGGTGGCGCTGCGGTGATCGTCGACTGCCTGACCGACAACAAGACGCGCACCGTTGCCGACGTGCGCCACGCTTTCAACAAGTATGGCGGCAATCTCGGCACCGACGGCTGTGTCGCCTTCCAGTTCAGGCACTGCGGGCAGTTGCTGTTTGCTCCCGGCACCGACGAAGCCGCGCTGATGGACGCGGCGATCGAGGCCGGCGCCGACGACGTCCTCGCCAACGAGGATGGCTCGGTCGAAGTGCTCACCGCGCCGAACGATTACATGGCGGTCAAGGAAGCGCTCGAGGCCGCCGGTTTCAAGTCCGAATACGGAGGCGTGACGATGAAAGCCGAGAACGAGACAGCACTCGGCGGCGACGAGTCGCTGCGCATGCAGAAGCTGATCGACGCCCTCGAGAACCTTGATGACGTTCAGGAGGTCTACACCAGCGTGGTGCTTGACGATTGAGCAGGCACGGCTTGCCCCTGCGACGTCGACGGTTCAGCCACGGTCGGCAAATTTGGATCTGGCGAATTGTTCTCCTTTAATTTCAATCCGCTGGCCGTCCGGGCGATCCTCCTTCCGCGGCTTGCGCCTACATGCGGCGCCAGAGTGGACGACCGCAAGTGTGGCGAGGTCGGCCTGAATTGATCGTTCATTCTTGTTTTGGGAGCTTGGCGATGGAAAAAATTACTGCATCCGACATTCTCGAGCTGTCAGCCTCTGCGGTTCCTTCGATCGTGCAAGGAATCGTGGACCATCAGCAGCTCATGGCGAGTGGCGGAATCGAGACCCCGCTCCGGATTTGTCATTTCATGGCCCAGCTCGCGCACGAAAGTGCGCACTTCAGAACGACCCGCGAGTTTGCCTCCGGCAACGCCTACGAGGGCAGAAAGGATCTGGGGAATGTGCAACCGGGAGATGGTCCGCGGTATCGTGGACGGGGCCTGATCCAGACCACCGGGCGGGCGAACTATCGGGAAGCGCGTGACGACATCCGCAAGATCGTTCCCGGAGCGCCGGATTTCGAGCAGCAACCGATGGCTCTGGAACAATTTCCGTGGGCCCTGTTGTCGGCGGTCTCGTATTGGCGACGCCGGGATATCAACCGATTTGCCGACCGCGACGACATTCGCGCCGTCACGCGCGCCGTGAATGGTGGCTTCAATGGCTTCGACGATCGCCAACGCTACCTGAGCAAGGCCAAAGCGATCTGGCTGGCGGAGAGTACCCCTACCGCCAGGAATCCGACACTCCGCCCTGGAGACTGCAACGATGCCGTCGTGGATCTGCAGAACGAGTTGATCGATGTCGGGTATCGTCTCTTGGTGGACGGACATTATGGCGATCACACCAGGGAAGCCGTGCTTGATTTCCAGACACGGCACCGTCTCACTGCGGACGGGGTGGTGGGTGCGCGAACCTGGGCCGCACTGAGAGCCGCTACCGACTGAAATACCGTCATGCCACCCGTAAGCAGTCAACAGACCGTCAGCAGAATGCATTCGGGAACGTGGCCTCATCATGCCCTGTCTGGATTGGAATTTCCCAGTCTCCAATGTCGCCAGGGCGGGTCGTTCCTGGATCGCTTGGTCGTGGGAGGCGGTCGACGGTGATCCTGGCAAGACTTTCCGGAGCAGGTCCGCGTTCGCTGGTGGTGCACAGCGTTCTTGCCGCCATTCTCTGCCAGGCATACGTCGCAGAAGCGCGGCCGGCCCGCTGCTCGACGAGTGACGAGGGCAATTTCAAGTGCGAGTTCCGGGCCATGGCGCGGGATGGCAGTTTTCAAATCTCGGCCCCAGGGAAGCCGACTTACACCTTGAATATGGTGGAACCTGGGCTCGCTTACGGTTTCCTCAATCTTGGCAAAGGCAATATTCCCTTGCCTGGCCGCTTCATTCGCAGCCCAACCGAAAAGGCGTGCTGGGAGAACGACGTGACATCGGCGCGGATTTGCGCGTGGTGAGCAGACCGGCGGCCACGGTATGCCGGCACCGCGACGACACCGCCTCTCCGGCAACGCCCAACGGTCATGACTTTTCCAGGCACCCACGATCATGAAACTCATGATCGTCAGGTCTTACCTGGCCACGGCGAGTCGCTTGAGCACCGTCTCGCGCGGGAAAAGGGCGACCACGGCATCGACCGACGGGGTCTGTTCCAGGCCCGTCAACATCACGCGCAGCGGCATCGCCAGCTTGGGCATCTTCAGCCCGTGCCTGGCAACGCTCGCCTTGATCAAGGCGCCAATTGCGGAGGCTTCCCAGGCAACCTCCGGCAGGTGATCAATGAAATCTTCCAGCGCCGGCAGCGTTTCCGGGGTAAGGTGCTTTGCCAGCAGCTCCGCTTTCGGATGCAGTTCGATGTAGAACACTTCCGCGAGGTCGGCAAGTTCGTTCAGGTTGGCGGCACGCTCCTTGTACAGATCGATGATCGCTGCGAGCGACGGTGCGGCGGCAACCGTGACACCGCGCGCCTGCAGCCGTGGTCGCACCAGATCTGCCAGTCGCGCCGTTTCGGTGCGCTTCAGGTAGTAGGCATTGAGCCAGTTCAGCTTTTCGGTATTGAACTGTGCTGCTGACGGGGTGATATGGTCGAGGTCGAACCATTCACAGAACTGTGGCATCGAGAAAATCTCGTCATCGCCATGCGACCAGCCGAGGCGTGCGAGATAATTGAGCACCGCTTCCGGCAGATAGCCCTCGTCGTCGTACTGCATGACGCTGACCGCGCCATGCCGCTTCGACAGTTTCTGGCCATCGTCGCCAAGAATCATTGACAGGTGCGCATAGAGCGGCAATTGTGCACCGAGCGCCTGCAGGATGTTGATCTGGCGCGGCGTGTTGTTGACATGGTCGTCGCCACGGATGACGTGCGTGATGCCCATATCCCGGTCATCGACGACGACACAGAAGTTGTAGGTCGGCGTGCCATCGGCGCGCGCAATGACCAGGTCGTCAAGTTCCTCATTGGCGATCTCGATCCGCCCCTTGACGAGGTCATCCCAGGCGACCACCCCGTCGGTCGGATTTCTGAAGCGGATCACCGGCCGCATCCCTGCTGGCGGCGTCGGCAAGGTCTTGCCCGGTTCCGGACGCCAGCGACCATCGTAACGTGGTTTGAGGCCTGCGGCACGCTGCTCCTCACGCAGGTGATCGAGTTCTGCCGGCGTCATGTAACAGGGGTAGGCGCTACCGGCCAGGAGCATTTCTTCGATCACCTCCCGGTAGCGAGACATCCGTTGCGTCTGGTAGAAGGGCCCCTCGTCGTGGGTGAGGCCCAGCCAATGCATGCCATCCAGAATTGCCTGCACCGCTTCCGGAGTCGAACGTACCAGGTCGGTGTCCTCGATGCGCAGGATGAAGCGGCCGGCATGGTGGCGAGCGTAAGCCCACGCGAAAAGAGCAGTGCGCGCCCCGCCGATATGCAGGAAACCGGTTGGCGAAGGCGCAAAACGGGTACGAATCATGGTCATTCTTCGCAATTTGGCTGCTGATCCAGGTCGCCCCGTCGCCAACACCGTGAACCTGGGTCTTGGGGCCAAATCCCAGCGCATCGACCAGCCGCTTCAGGAGGGCCCCCGCTTCCAGGGGACCCTTTCTCGCCACGCCGGCCTTGGGAACGGCCTCGCCCTGCCGCTGTGCAATACAGACCTTCGCTTCTCGCCAGTGCGTGCACTTCCCCTTGCGGGCGTCCGCAGCGCCCGCCACGGTCTCGACAAGGGGCACCATTCCGCCGTCCGTCTCCACAATCAGCCTCTTCGCGGTGTTCGATGGGCCCGCCACCGGCAGGCAATCTGCCTCCGTTAATTCACAGGCCACCCGTTCGGTGAGCGTCCGGGGCGCACTGACCGCCAAGTCAACACCGTAGTGCTCCTTGATTTTTGCCGCAACCTGTCCAAAGGGAAGGTCGGCGCCCAAGTCCGTCACGGCGCGCTCCAGTGGCAGAGAATGGCTCCGGCAACGGACACCGGCAGCTTCTGAAAAAGGACGAAGCAGCCGGTTTGTTTCTTTGTGGAGAAAGCATTCCTCCTCCACCATGACCGAGCCGTATGTCGTATACCAGAGAACTTTTTTTTCGCGTGTACCACGACCGGCTCAGCGGCCCGCACCTCGGCTGTCACCGCCTCAGCAACCTGCTCGGCCCATCCCGTCAGAATCTCCTGGCCCGTCCCGCGGAGAATTTCTATCACGCGGCGCTCGGCTTCATCGGCCCGACGCAGATCCCCTTCGGCGTTCTCCACCAACTCCAGCATCTCTAGCACTTTCGCCAGTATCTTTGGATTAGCCTCCAAACGGGCCACCAAGTCTCTGGAATCGCAAGGTTCGATGTGGGAAATCTTAGGCATGGCTTCTCTCCGTGGATGGGTTCCCTACTCTATCGCAACTCTCCGCTAATTTCCTTACGTTTGCTCACGTCGCTGACAATTATCAGAGCGGGACTCGCCCAACACTTTCGTTCGCACCCTG
>NZ_JDSS02000053.1:127459-137834 GCF_000584955.1 Candidatus Accumulibacter vicinus | reverse complement strand
CCAAAAATGGGGAATCCCCCCGGCTCTTCCGAGGGATCGTTACTGGGGCGATGTACGGGATTCGAACCCGTGACCACTGGAATCACAATCCAGTGCTCTACCAACTGAGCTAACACCGCCACTATTCTGGCGCGCCCGGCGAGACTCGAACTCACGACCCCCGGCTTAGAAGGCCGGTGCTCTATCCGGTTGAGCTACGGGCGCGAGCACGACATTGCCTGGTCACTGCTTCCTGCCGCCTCTTGGTACGTTTGGTACTTCGGTACATTTGCCACAGGCATTTGTTCGACTGGTCGGGGCGGTGGGATTCGAACTCACGACCCTCTGCTCCCAAAGCAGATGCGCTACCAGGCTGCGCTACGCCCCGAGAAAGCGGGCATTCTACAATCTGGTACGCTGACGGTCAATGACACCTCCGAAATTTCCAGGGTGACTTTGCCCTCTCAGGCAATGGACGGTGAATCAAGCGGTTGCTTTGCCCGCGGAACATGGTCCCGGAGAGTCTGGATAACTGCGAGTCAGTTCTTCGGCCATTCCTTCCAATCCCTTTATGGATGTCCAACGCTCACGATTCTCCGGGCCCAGGGCGTTCCAATAGGTAGTGGTGGACTTGGCCATGTGACTCTCCTCGCAGTGGATGGGGGTAACGGCCAACAGGTCTTGTAAAGACCCATGGGCCCGGATATTCAGTGCTCCGTCTGGCAAATTGTACAAAACGTCGGACGGCATGTTGCCAACTTACCTCAGTTAACCGAGTGCGCTGCGCCCAGCAGTTCCAGGGTGGCGTTCACGACCCTCTCGGGTTGGGGTACGACCGCCTGTTCCAGCGCCCAGGATGAAGGGATGGGGGCATCCGGTCCGGTCAGGCGCACCACTGGGCCACGTAGGCTGGGGAATGCCTTGGTGGAAACCAGGGCAGCAAGCTCGGCAGCGATGCCGCACAGGCCGCTGGCTTCATGCACCACCATCAGGCGGCCGGTCTTGCGCACCGAGTCCAGCACAGTGTTTTCGTCCAGGGGTTTGAGGCTGCGCAGGTCGACGACTTCCGCCGAGATGCCTCGTTCTGCCAGTTGCCGAGCGGCCTGCAAGCACACGGCCACGGTCTTCGCGTAGCTCACCAGGGTGATGTCATCCCCGGAGCGGCGGATGGCAGCCTTGCCCAGTGGGATGATGAAGTCAGGATCCTCGGTCACCTCGCCCTCCTGGCATAGCAGCCCCAGGTCGATGAAGAACAGCACCGGGTTGTCGTCGCGTATGGCAGCCTTGAGCAGCCCCTTGAAGTCCGCTGGTTCCGAGGGCATCACCACCTTGACGCCAGGGGTGTGGACGAACATGGCCTCGATGTTGTGGTTGTGCTGGGCGCCCACACACCAGCCGGTGCCGGTCATGCCCATGGCCACCAAGGGGAAGCGGAACTGGCCGCCGGAGAGGTAGCGCAGTTTGCCAGCGCTATTGACCAGAGCGTCCATGGCGTAGGTCATGAAGGGAGCGAACAGCAGATCGATGACCGGGCGCAGGCCGCTGGCGGCGGCGCCCACGGCGGTGCCGGCGATGATCGCCTCGGCCAGCGGCGTGTTGCGCACCCGATCGGGGCCGAAGGCGTCCACCAGATCGCGGTGCTTGGTGGCACTGCCCTCGCCCATCAAAAACACGTCGGGGTCCCGCCGCATCTCTTCGCGCAAGGCCAGATTGATCGCCTGAGCGGCAGTCATTTGGATCATCGTGCTCATGGGTAATCCTTTCTCTCAAGCGTAGACGTGGTCGGTGAGGGTTTCCGGGGCGGGCCAGGGACTCGTCTGGGCAAAGGCCAGGGCAGTGGCGATGCTTGCCTGTGTCTGCCGTTCCAGCGCGGTGAGGCCATTGTCGTCGATCAGGCCTTGCGCTTTTAGGCGCTGGACCTGCCGGTCGATGGGGTCGCGCGCGCGCCAGTAGTCCAGTTCGGCCGGGGCCACGTAGGCCTGGTCGTCCGGCTCGAAGTGGCCGCGCTGGCGGTAGGTGACGAGTTCCAGGAAAGCGGGGCTGCCGCCTTGCCGGATGTGGGCGATGGCGTGGGCGGCGGCTTCCAGCACCGCTTCCGCGTCGTTGCCGTCCACGGTTTCCACAGGCAGGCCATGGCCCTTGGCCCAGTTGGCGATGGCGTTGTCGGGCATGGTCTCCAAGCGGTGCACGAAGGCCTGCCATTGGTTGTTTTCGCAAACGAACAGCAAGGGCAGTTGCCATTGCACGGCCAGATTCAGGGCCTCGTGGAAGATGCCTTCGCAGGCGGCACCGTCGCCGAAGAAGACGGCGACGATGCCCCCGGGCTCGCCCTTGCCCATCTTCTGGGCCAGGGCGACACCGGGGGCCATTGACAGCTCGCCACCGACGATGGTGGAGGTGAGCACCACGCCCAGCTCCCTGGCCGAGATGTGCAGGCTGCCGCTTCGGCCGCCGCAGTAGCCGTCGACGCGACCCAGCACTTCCGCCATCAGACGGCGCGGCTCGGCGCCTCGGGCGATGAGGTGGCCGGCGCTGCGGTGGTTGGTGACGATGCGGTCCCGGCTTTCCAGGGCAGCAACCACGCCGACTGCGCAGGCCTCCTGGCCGACGCTCGTGCAGGTGCCCGGTGCACCGTTCTTTTGCAGTTCCACGAGCTGGTGCTCGTAGGCGCGGATCAGGAGCATGGTTTCCAGACGGGTCAGGGGCGATGGGGGTGTTTTGGGTGCTTGTTGCATGGTCGGGTCTCCTTGCGTTTCGCTTAGCGGCTGGCCTGCTTGCCGAGCGGCAGGTTCTTGGGCACGAACTCGACATAGGGGGTGGCCACCGGCTGGCCGGGGGCGACGGCCACCGGCGCGGGGTCACCGGCGGGGCCGAGGAAACGTACGTAGCGGTACAGGGCGATCAGGTCCTTGTCCGACATTTCGCGCAGGTTGAACCAGGGCATGGGCGGGCGCATGGGCTGGCGGGCTCTGGCGATCCATTGGGCCTCGCCCATCTTGTCCATGTAGAGGCGCAGGTTGACCGGGTAGCTCGTGCCCCACGGCCCCTGGAATCCCACGTCGGTACCGGTGAGCCAAAGGTTTTCCGGCACCTTGCCCTCGGTTTGCATGTAGCCGGGCGTGTGGCAGTCGTTGCAACCGGCTACCTGCGCCAGGTATTTGCCGCGCTCGATGAGGCGCGCGTCGTTGCCGGAAGCAGCCGACGCGGGTGACAGCGAGAGGATGGAGAGGAATGACAGGGTCGCGAGGGCGAGAGCGAAAGCTTGCATGGTGGATGACCTCCGATGAGAATAGAAAAAGGGGACGGCACGTGCAATACGAAGACTAGGCTCCCGCGGCGAGGCGCGTTGCTAAGTGTTTCATACCGAATTGCTAATAATTTACTAAAGGGCACCGGAACGTGGGTGCGAGCTAAACTTGTAGAATCCACCCAACATTCCTGATCGAGACATTTGGTTGTTGCCACCATGCTCCAAACGAAAGCCAACCCCCCACTGCTGGATGCCGCGCAAGCCGCGTTTCTGGGCGGCCCGGTGGCGATCAACGTGGCGTCCCACGACGCTGCCCGGGTGCCCTCCATCGCCCGGGCCTTCGGCTGCCGCGTGTCGGACGACCAGCGGGAAGTGGTGGTGTTCCTCTCGCAACCGCGTTCCCGGAGGATCCTGGACGACCTGGCGGCGGGCGCACCTATCGCTGCCGTCTTCAGCCGGCCCGCCACCCACGTGACCCTCCAGCTCAAGGCCGCCGGCGCGCGCATCCAGCGGCTGGCGGCAGGCGATCGGGAGATCATGCTCGCCAGCGGCGCCGCGTTCATCGCCGAGATCATGGCCCTGGGCTATTCGGAAAACTTCTCCCGGGCGTTGATGGCACCGGCCGGGGACGATGCGGTGGGTGTGGCCTTCACCCCCGAAGCGGTGTTCGAGCAGACCCCCGGACCCAAAGCGGGCATGCGTTTGGAGCCCAACCCGTGACGCTCAGCCTGCGCTCGCTGCGGCGCTGCTTCGAGGGCGCGGTACCCGCCACCATCGCCACCTGCGCGGCGGACGGCATGCCCAACGTCGCCAAGCTCTCCCACGTCCACTTCGTGGACGACCAGCATGTGGCCCTGTCCTACCAGTTCTTCAACAAGACCCGGGAAAACATCCTCCTTAACCACCGCGCCACGGTGGAGGTGGTGGACCCGGTGAGCGCCGCCCACTTCTGCCTCCAGGTTGAATACCTGCGTACCGAGACCGCGGGGCCCCTGTTCGCGTACATGAAAGCCCGGCTGGCGGCCATCGCCTCCCACTCGGGCATGAGCAAGGTGTTCCGCCTGCTGGGTTCCGACATCTACCGGGTACTGGAAGTGGTGGCGGTGAGTGGCGACGTGGACGCGGAAATCCCTCCGCGCGCCAACCTGCTCTCTGGCCTGCGCGCCTACCAGGCCGTTCTCGCCGGTTGTGCCGATCTCGCCCGCCTGCTCGACACGATGCTGGAAGGCCTGGAACGGCACTGGGACATCTGCCATTCCATGCTGCTCATGGCAGACCCGGACGGCAAACGGCTCTACACCGTGGCCAGCCGGGGCTACGCGGAGTCCGGCGTGGGCTCCGAGGTGTGCATGGGCGAAGGCATTGTTGGCGTCGCCGCCAGGGAACGCACGCCCATCCGCATCGGGTATGCGGTGCAGGAATACCGTTACAGCCACGCCACCCGGGAACGTTTCGCCGCCAGCGTCGATGGCTACGCCCTGGAAACCGAGATTCCCTTCCCAGGTCTGGTGGAAGCGGGTAGCCAGTTGGCCGTGCCCCTGCTGCTGGGCGGACGCCTGTTGGGAGTGCTGTTGGTGGAAAGCGCCGAGGAACAGCGCTTCACCTTTGAGGACGAGGACGCCTTGGTGATACTGGCGGGTCAGTTGGCCATGTGCATCGACTACCTGTCCCGCAGCACGGATCTGCCCCTGGAACCAGCCGCACCCGCCTCCAGCAGCCCGCCTGCCGCGGCGTCGCAGGGCACACGGGTGCTTATCCGCCATTTTCCCGCCGACCACAGCGTGTTCGTGGACAACGACTACCTGATCAAGGGCGTGGCCGGCGCCATCATCTGGAAGTTGCTGCGGGAACACATGGACGCAGGCCGTGCCGAGTTCACCAACCGGGAACTGCGCCTGGATACCACTCTTGGTCTACCGGATATCACCGACAACCTGGACGCCCGTCTGATCCTGCTGCAACGCCGGCTCGCCGAACGTTGTTCCTTTATCGCCATCGAGAAAACCGGGCGCGGTCGTTTCCGCCTCAACGTGAGCCGGCCGCTGCAACTGAGCGTGGCTGCGCCCCTCTGAGGTGTTGCCGGCGCTCCTCTGCCGATCCCGCTGTTCGTTGTGCCGGGGTTCGAGTGCTGTGCCAGTTCCTCGGAGTCCCAGCAGATCGAGCTGCCCATTTGAACAGAACGCCCTCGCCCGACAGGCATCGAATATAATTCCGGACGGCCCGACGAGACCTTTGATGGCCGCCGTGGCGGGGAGTCAGCCTTGAACGAACATTTGGAGAAAGCGCAGAGCACTGCGTCCCTGTCGCGCAATTCACGCCTGGCAATCGCCGCGCTGGCGGCCGGATCGCTGCTGTGGCTGGCAGGCGACATGGTCAGCCCAGACATCCTCTCCCTCGGAAAATGGCGGACACATCACAGCAGCTTTCTCGAACTGGTGCGGGCGTATCCGGTCACCGCGGCGCTGCTCCTTTTCCTCTCGCATGTGCTGCTGGCGGCTTTGGCCTTGCCGGGCGCCTCGCTGCTGATGCTGGCCGCCGGCTCGGCCTTTGGGCCGCTCGCCGGCACGCTGATCTGCCTGACAGCGTGCACCTTCGGTGCGACGCTGACGATGCTGGCAGTTCGCCATCTGCTGCGGCCGTGGGTGATGCGCAAGTGGGGTGGTCGCCTGGCCGACATCGAGGCGCGTTTCTCCCGCGACGGCCCTGCCTGCCTGTTCAGCCTGCGCCTGTTGCCGATCGTCCCCTTCGCACTGGTCAACGCCGCCGCCGGCCTGACCTGCATGACGACCTGGACTTTCTTCTGGATCAGCTTCGTCGGCATGCTCGCCGCAACCTTCGTCTATGTGAATGCCGGCACCCAGCTGGCAAGGATCGATGCTGTCGGCGACATCTTGTCGCCCCAGACCCTGATCTCGCTGGCGCTGATTGCACTCCTGCCGTGGGCAGCAAAACTGCTGGCGCGCGCGCTGGAGAAGCGCTCGCCGGCCTCCCTGCCGCGCACCCTGGTGTTGTTCAACTACGATTGGGACCGTTTGGGCTTTTTCCGCTGGCAGCAGACATTTCCTGTCGACAGCGCCGGTTTTGACCTGTTTACGTTTCCCAGCAACACCCGCCTGGCCTGTTTCGATCTGCAGTGCTTCGTCGACCGGCTGGCACGCAAGGCGAACCGCAAGCGCTGGCAGGCGGTGACTTCCAACCACGAGCAGTTCGGTGCGCTGGCCGCGGCGATGCTTGCCGAGCGCATGGGCTGGCCAGGGACGCCGGTGACCGCGGTACTCGCCTGCCAGCACAAGCTGCACGCGCGGCATGTGTTGCAGGCGGTGGCGCCGGAAGCGAACACGCACAGCGAGCTGCTGCCGACGCGCTACGGCGAACCGATACCCGACGGCATCGATTACCCGGTGTTCGTCAAGCCGGTGAAGGCCGCCTTCTCGATCCTCGCGCGCCAGGTGGACAGTCGCGACGAGCTGACGACGATGACGCGCTTCGGCACCTGGGAACGGTGGGTGATCCGCCATCTGGTCGAACCCTTTGAGCGGATCGTCGCCGAGCGTCTGTCGCAAGCCGGCAGTGCGCATCGGCTGATGCTCGAAGCACCGGCCGGCGGACAGCAATACAACCTCGATGGTTACGTCTTCGCCGGCGAGCTGCGCACACTTGGTTTCGTCGAATCGGTGATGTATCCGGGCACGCAGAGCTTCATGCGTTTCGTCTATCCCTGCTCGCTGCCGACGTGCATGCGCGAGCGGGCGGTCGATGTCGCGCGGCGCTTCCTGCACGCCGTGGGCTTCACGCACGGCCTGTTCAACATGGAGTTCTTCTACGACGAAGCGCTCGGCCGCTTGACGGTGATCGAGTTCAATCCGCGCATGGCAGCACAGTTTTCCGATCTCTATCTGCGCGTCGATGGGGTCGACCCGCATCGCGTCGCGCTGGCACTCGCACACGGCAACGACCCGCAGTTCCTGCCACGTGCCGAGCCTGGCGCGGGCGTGGCGGCGAGTTTCGTCTATCGCAGTTTCGACCCGGCGACAGCACCGCCGCCCATGCCGAACCGGCGGCAGCGGCACCAGCTGGCGCAGCAGTTTCCCGACGCCATGCTCTTTTGCTTCGCCAAGACGCCGGGGCAGATCGCCCGCGATTTCAGGTGGTTGGGTTCTTACCGTTACGGCATCCTGCACTTGGGCGGCAACGACGCGCACGATCTGCGCGCCCGCTGCGAGGTGGCCAGCCGCTTGCTCGACTGGCCGGTTCCCTACGCGGATGCGCACGCCGAACCGGCCGGCCATCCACCGTGCCCCTTGCCCGCGCTGTCGCTGGAGAGCAGCCGATGAGACTCCTGCAGGTCGCGCCGGCAATGCCAGAAAACGCGGCGCCGGCGATCCGCGCCGATCTGCTCGCCGGCCTGAGTGCAGCGCCGGCAACGATCGCGCCGAAGTACCTCTACGACGCACTCGGCTCGCGGCTTTTTGCGGCGATCACCGAACTGCCCGAATACTACCTGACGCGCACCGAAGCCGCGATCTTCGCCGAACACCAGGACGCCATGGCAGCCGCGCTCGGCCTGTCGGCAACGCTGGTCGACCTCGGCGCCGGCAACTGCGAGAAGGCTGCCCGCCTGTTCGCGGCGCTGCGCGTGCGCCGCTACGTGGCGGTTGACATCTCGCTGCACTATCTGCGCGAGTCGCTCGAAAACCTGCAGCAGAAGCATCCGGCAATCGAGATGCTGGGCATCGGTCTCGATTTCTCGCAATCGCTGCGCCTGCCGGCCGAGGTCGGCACGGAACCGCGCACCCTGTTCTATCCCGGTTCGAGCATCGGCAATTTCACGCCCGATGAGGCGCTGGTTTTCCTGCGCCAGGCACACGCCGAATGTTGCGGCGGCTCGCTGCTGATTGGCGTCGATCTCGTCAAACCGGTCGATGTCCTTGAAGCGGCCTACGATGACCCTCTGGGTGTCACCGCGGCGTTCAACCGCAACCTGCTCCGGCACCTGAACCGGCTCGCCGGCACCGACTTCGACATCACCGACTGGCACCACGTCGCCTTCTTCAACGGTCGCGAGTCGCGCATCGAAATGCATCTGCAGGCACTGCGCGACACGACGGTGCGCTGGGCCGGCGGCGAACGGCGCTTCGCGGCGGCCGAGCGTATCCACACCGAGAGCTCGTACAAGTGGCGCAGCGAGGATTTCGCGGCGCTGCTCGAAAGCGCCGGCTTTTTGAGACCCCGCCATTGGTGCGATGCACGCGGCTGGTTCGCGGTTTTCGCCGCACCGGCGTGAGCCGATGACCAGACCACGATCAGATGACGCAACTGCGAAAGCCGTTGTGCAGGTCGTTGCGCTCGGGCGTGAAATAGTTGCGATAGCAAGGATGCGCCAGGCGCGGCGAGGTCGCCCGGCTGGCGCCGCGCAGCACGTAGCGGTCGCCGAACCAGGGTGCCGAATAGTCGCGATAGGGGTGGGCGGCGAAGCCAGGGTAGGCCAGAAAGCGGCTGGCCGTCCATTCCCAGACCTGACCCCAGTGGAAATCCGGCCGGCTCAGCGCTGCCATTTCCCACTCCGCTTCGCTCGGCAGGCGGCGGCCAGCCCAGCGGCACCACGCTTCGGCTTCGCTCCAGGTGAGATGCGTTGCCGGCGCGTCGAGCCTCAGGTCTTGCCACTGCCCGAAGACGCGCTGCTGCCAATGGCCGGCGTGCCGGCGCAGGTAACGCGGCGTTGCGGCGCCGGTTTCCTCGACGAAGGGAAGGTAACGCCGCCAACTGACGACTTCGCTGTCGATGGCGAACGTCGGCATGGCCAGCGCATGCGGCGCGAGTTCGTTGTCGAAGGCGAATCCGTCGCCGCTCCAGCCGAGCGTCCACTGCCCACTGGGAACGACGAGCAGCCGCGCTTCCGGCAACGGGACGGCCGCTGCCAGCAGCGCGTCAGACAGCGGAATGTCCAGTGCCTGCGCCATGTAAATGCCGGCTTCGCCGTGCATGTCCTCGTGGAACAGCACCAGACGGAAGAAGTACAGGGCCACGTCGGTTTCCGGCGTGGTTGCGAGCAGCGACAGCGTTTCCGCCAGGCCCTCGGCGAGATAGGCCCGCGTCGCAGCGAGGTCGGGCAGGTCGAGTTGCCAGCGCATCGTATGCGCGACGCGGCTCGAGTTGTACAGTGCATCGGCTTGTGGCAAACGCCCGACGGGACGTTCATGCTCCGGGTCGCAGGTGGTTCCGCACGCGCGCTGGTGGTTGCGGGCGATCCAGTAGTCCTGGAACCAGCCGACGTGTCCTGCTTCCCAGAGCGGCGGATTGAGCTGCGGCGAATAGGGAACGCTCAGCGAATCGCCGAGCGTGGCAGCATAGGCGTCGAGCAGTGCCAGCGTGCGTGCGCGGCTGGCATGCAGCGCCATGGCAAGGAATTCGCGACCCCCACGGCGGGCGGTTTCGGCAATGCCGGTGGTCATGTCTGTGTTCATCGGCGGGGGCAGGCAATGACCAGGATTGTAGCCGGAATGCACCTTGCAAGGGAGGGAAACGGTCATGACTTTTCCAGGCATCCCCGATCATGAAAGTCATGACCGTTAGTACGCCGCAACTGGTGATCGTCAGTCCGGCGCTGCGCGACGCCAACAACGGCAACTGGCAGACAGCCCGCCGCTGGCAGCGGCATCTGGCCGGCACGTACCGCGTGCGCGTCGTCCGGGACTGGCCGGACGCACTGGCGGCTGGCGACGCGGCGATGATCGCGCTGCATGCACGCCGCTCGGCAGCGGCGATCGCCCTCTGGAGCGCGATGCATCCGCAGCATGGGCTGGCAGTGGTCCTCACCGGCACCGACCTCTATCGCGACATCCTGACCGATGCCGAAGCACAGCGCTCGCTGGCGCTGGCGCAAGCGCTGATCGTGCTGCAGGAACGTGCGCCACAGGCGCTGCCGGAAGCGGTACGCGACAAGGCGCGGGTGATCTTTCAATCGACCAGCGAACGCCGGACGCTGGCCAAATCGCGGCAGCATCTGCGCGCGGTCATGGTCGGGCACCTGCGCGACGAGAAGTCTCCGCAGACGCTGTTCGCCGCCGCCCGCCGGCTCGCCGACCGGCCCGGCATCTTCATCGATCACATCGGCGAGCCGCTCGACCCGGCACTCGGAGAGGAAGC
>NZ_JDSS02000053.1:119391-127118 GCF_000584955.1 Candidatus Accumulibacter vicinus | reverse complement strand
GAGCGTTGCCCGCTATCGCTGGTTCGGCGGCCTACCACACGAGACAGTGCGCCGGCACATCCAGCGTGCGCACCTGCTGGTCCACGCCAGCCGCATGGAAGGCGGTGCGCACGTGATCATGGAGGCGGCGGCAAGCGGCACGCCGGTGCTCGCCTCGGCCGTCGACGGCAATATCGGCATGCTCGGTGCCGATTACGCCGGCTACTTTCCGTGCGGCGACGCCGAGGCGCTAGCAGCGCTGCTGCTGCGCTGCCGCGAAGCCGTCGGCGCAGCGGGCGCCGATCAGGCGCCCGGCGAGAATTTCCTGCAGCAATTGGGGGCGCAGTGCCGGGAGCGAGCACGGCTGTTCACGCCGGCGCGCGAACGCGCCGAGTTGCGCCGGCTGGTCGATGAATTGCTGGCTGGCGATCCTGGCGGAAGCCGCTGAGCGGATCAGCCAAGCAGTTGCCCCGCCTGGTGAAGCAAGCGCTTGCTGCGAATGAGTTCATCCCGGGGAAAACGGCAGGCGAGCAGGCTGACCACCGGGGCACTCCTCACCACCACTTTCGGAAGCACGATCTCGGCCGCGACCTCGCCGGATCCTTCGGGCATGAGCACGTTCATCTGGTCGAGCCGCAACTTCGTCCTGTCGATCCGAAGGTAGTCGGGGCCGTGCGTGAGCACCTCCCGCACACGCCCGATGACCTCTTCGAGGGTCTCGCCAGTGCTCGGAAATGCCGCGAGCGCGCGCTCGTTCTCGGAGAGTTTCCGCTCCACCTCTTCGATCTTCTGGCGCGCGCCGGCGCCCTCTTCCAGCATCGCCTCGAGCCCGACACGCTGGCCCTTCAGGATCATCAGCCGCGCCTGCAACATCGATCGCTGCGCCTTGAGATCCTGGCGCTGCATATCCACCGATGTGATCTGTTGCAGCGCCTCGGTGAGCAGGAACTTGAAGGCACGGCGCCGGATCTCGATGCGTGCATCGTGCTCGCAGCCGCTCGGCAGGACCACTTTCTTGTCGGTAAACGAAACACAGGTCTGCACTACTTCGTGCTTGACCACGCCCCCTTCAGCCACCACACCGAAGCCTGTCGCCTCGCGGCAGAGGAAGCGCAGCGTTGCCCACACATGCTCGGCCCCCGGCCTGGCCTCAAAAAAATCCTGAACCGCCCGGCTGCGGCTGAAGACCTCGGGGATGTCCCGCGCAGTGGCGAAAAGGGCACGCAACGTCGGATTCTCTGCCCAGACCGTCGCACTGGCTTCGATGGCGGGGGGAATCTGCGCCTCGACCTCGCGGCAGTAGAGCACCGCCTGCTCGACCGCTGGCACGAGCTTGCGGCGGTAGCCGGGAACGAGCTTCAAGCGCGGATTGATGATGCGTACGATCTGTTCGATGCGCTGCTCGATGACCGCAGGGGCGACCGCGGAACCGGTCGCCTCGTCGTTGCCACCGAAAAGCCAGTCAAGAATCCCCATATGCACTCCCTGCGGTTCACGTGCCAGCAAAGCCAGCAAACGTTCCGGTCAACGGTCATAAGGCGGGTTGTCGCAAGGCCCGAGCGTCGGATTTCCATGACCACCGGAGATGGCCACGTATATTGCCCGCATGCCTTGTCTGGATGGTTCTTGACCCGATCGGGCCGGAAACGCCCTCTTCGCCGCTTTCTACGACACAGCAAGAGCGTTCCCGGAGACTCGCGACCAATGGGCGCTGGGCGCGAGTTGCTACAGACTTCTTCAGCCGCCGCGCTCGCGCATCCAGCTCGCAACCTTCGGTGCGAGGACCTTTTGCGCCAGGCCACCGGTGTAGATGCCGATGTGGCCGGTGGCGATGGCAAACTCGGTGTAGTCCTTGCTGCCGACATGCTTGCCGAGAGCAACGGTGCACGGCGGTGGCACGATGTGATCCTTTTCGGCAAAGATGTTGAGGATCGGCATCGTGAGATCCTTGAGATCCACCTTGCGACCGCCAATCTCAAGGGTTCCCTTGACGAGTTTGTTTCCTTTCAGGTAGTCACGGATGAACTCCTTGAACATCTGGCCGACGGCGTCGGGGCCGCCAAAAAGCCACTTCTCCATGCGCAGGAAGTTCTGTAACGCCAGACGGTCATCGAGAATATCGATCACGTCGGCATACTTGCCGTAGTTCAGGATGAACGGCGAAGCCATCATGAACGACTCGTTCAGTATGGTTGCCGGCACATTGCCATGTACGGCCACCATATTCTCGACGTCGGCATCGGCACCCATGGTGAACATCAAGCCTTCGTGCGGCTTGTGATTTTCCCGATAGGCATCGAAATCGATCGGAGATACGGTCAGGACCAGGTGACTGATCTTGTCCGGATTGAGCGTCGCGTAGGTGGTTGACATGGCGCCCCCCTGGCAGATACCCAGCAGGGCAATCTTGTCGACACCATGGTACTTGCGAACGAATTCAACCGAATCGTCGAAGTAGCCGTTGATGTAGTCGTCGAGCGTGCGGTACTTGTCTACCATACGCGGGTAACCCCAGTCGTTGAGGTAAACGTCGATTCCCTGGTTCAACAAATTACGGACCAGCGAGCGGTCTGGCTGCAGGTCGGCCACCTCGTAACCATTGATCAGCGGCGGCATGATCATCAGCGGCGTCTTCATGATTTTCGATTGCTCGACCAGCGGATGATAATGGTAGACCTTGATGCCATCCTGCTCAAAGATGATGTCTTTTGGCGTACTGCCAATATCGATGTCGTCGTCGGTCAGATTGGTGAGGTTGCTGAGGCCCTTGGTGAGCTTCTCGTTCAGAGTTGCGGCTTCAGCCACGAGGTCAGCGGGAAGAATCTGGATGGGGAAAGAAAACATGGGTAGCACCCTCCTAAAGGTCTATTAGCTTGTAAACCCGATCAGAACAACATTCAGGCTTCGGCTCACTCGCTCTTGGCACGCGCTGCCGCGGCGACCTTGCGAGGCGTGGCGCCGCTGCCCTTGGCTGGACCTTGGGCGGCTGGCGGCAGTGCCTTTTTGAGCGCTCGGACCTCCTTCTTGAGTTCGTGGATCACCTGGTAGGTTTCGTTCAGTTCGCTGCGCGTGGGCATGTCCAGACTACGGAAGATGTCTTCGACAACTGCGCGTTGTGCCAGCTTGAATTGCTGCTGGGCTTTCGTGAACGCGTTTTGCGTATCGAGGAACTCTTGAGTGTTGAACGTCACCAGCAGCGATTTGTCGGCCGTACGATACCAGAGGCTCATCAACTGGCGCAATGCGGTGATCTTCTCGCCCTTGGCAGCCACTTTTCCGAGTTCTTCCACTGTCGCCTCGACGGCCTTGGACAAGGCCTCGGCAAACGATTTGTGGAAATTGAGACTGGTCTTGCGCAGATCAACAACGGCATCCACCAGCCGCAATAACTTGGCGTTCTTCTCACGGGAAGCACCAAACAGCGGAATCTGACCGACTCCCGCCAGGGCACTGGCGTCGCCTTCCATCGACAAAAGTCGGTTGAGTCCGGACGTGCCGCCGAGTACCGCTTCGCCGATGTGCCCGGACGAAGCGGCCTGCATCAGAAAGGTCAACCAGGGACCCATGGCATCGGGAAAATCCTTGCTGAAGGTTCCGCTCAGATTACCAAGGTGCGAACCCACGCCAAAACTGCGCTCAAGCATGGCCGTCGATTCCTTGGCCCACTGTTCGGCAAAACCCTTGAGGTCGGGACGCCAATCCTTGTTGGCTTCGAGATTGGGCGCCACGACCCTCATGGACTTGAAAAAGAAATCCATGACACGGCTCATCGCGCCCTGGCTACTCGTTATACGGTCCATCAGCAGGCGTGCAGCTTCGTTCGTACTTTGGTTGGCGGCTTCAACACCTTTTTTCACCGCTTCGACGGGGCCTTCGTTGCCGCCCGGGAGATTCTGCAGCAGCGCGGACCAGTCGCTCCACATGCGCTTCTGCGACTCGGCCCAAGCGTTCACGACGCTGCTCATTTGCTCATTCGGATCCTTGTTTTCCACTCCTGTGATCTCCTTTCAGTGTGTCGGACACGCCCACCGCCACGGTAGGCGGATGCCCTGCGGTAAGCGGGGTGCACTCTACAACAAAACTGCGGCCGTCTGGTGACGGCCGCGATCATGCAGCTTTACTGACCTGGTAACGAGATCAGGCCAGAGCCACCACTGCATCTGCCTTATGCTTTGCCTCTCCCTGCTCGTTGGCGCAGGTCAACTCGAGGCGAACACATTTTTCGCCGCCCTGCTCCAGTTTCTCGACCACTTTGCCGGTGCACACCAAGCGCTCGCCAACCTGGGTGATGGCCGTAAAGCGCACCCCGAAACTGCGAATCGCTTCCTGCGGCACCCATTGGGTCAGCATACGACCAAGGTAAGCCATGCCCAGCATGCCGTGCGCAAAAACGTCGGGGATACCTTTCGAGCGTACATAATCCTGGTCAAGATGCAGAGGATGATGGTCGCCGGAACCCGTGGCATACAGGGCAAGGGTCAGACGAGACACCGGCTCGGTGATCAACGAAGGAATCTCGTCGCCAACCTTGAGCGCATCAAAATTCGCTGTTGTCATTGAATTTCCCCTATCCCCGAATAACCATCACAGAGTGCACGTCGCACACCAACTCGCCCATCCGGCGCACCTTGACATCCTTGACGACGAACTGCAGAGCGCCATTCTTCTTGTCGTAAATGTCGGTGATCTCGCCATCGAAAGTCAGCGTATCGCCAGAATAGACCGGCTTGTGGTAGACGAACGATTGCTCGCCATGCAGCATCTTGCCGAGGTCACAGCCCATGGTTTCGAGGTAATCGAAGGGGTGCTCCTTGTCCATGTCCATGCAGAAGAAGAAGGTCGGTGGCGCCAGCACGCCCGGAAGACCGGCCTTTTTCGCGGCCTCCTCGTCGAAATAGATCGGGTTTTTTTCGCCTGTCGCCTTGGCAAACCACTTCAATTGCCACGCCGTCAAATGGACGGAATGCTGCGGCACTTTCATGCCGATGTGTTTCTTGTCGATCAACATCTGTTTCACTCCTGGACCACCCCGGAAACCGGGGTGGAAACGCTGTTTGACGACCTGTTCAGATAATTTCCAGCGCGATCGCGGTGGCTTCGCCGCCCCCGGCGCAGAGGCCCGCGATGCCACGTTTGAGACCACGCGCCTTGAGTGCGTAGAGCAACGTCACCAGAATCCGTGAACCCGTCGCGCCGATCGGATGGCCCAGCGCACAGGCACCGCCATTGACATTGACCTTGTCGCGCGGCAGTTTGAGGTCACGCATCGAAGCCATGGTCACCGCTGCAAACGCCTCGTTGATTTCCCAAAGATCGACGTCTTCGGCCTGCCAGCCAAGTTTTTTCAACAGCTTCTCGAAAGCAAAGACCGGCGCCGTGGTAAACCATGAAGGATCATGCGCAAAGGTCGAGTGGCCGACAATCCGCGCCAGGGGTTTGATGCCGGCACTCTTGGCGTCCGATTCGCGCATCAGGACAAATGCCGCAGCACCGTCGGAAATCGACGAAGAATTGGCGGGCGTGACCGCACCGTCCCGCTTGAATACCGGCTTGAGTTTGGCGATCTTTGAAACATCGCACTTCATCGGCGTTTCGTCGAGGGCAACCACTTCCTCACCCTTGCGGCTGCTAATGGTCACTGGTGCGATCTCGTCCTTGAAGACACCCGAGGTGACTGCGTTCTGTGCGCGGGTCACGGATTCAACGGCGAAGGCGTCCATCTCTTCACGTGAGAAGGCGTACTTGTCGACACACAGTTCGGCGAACACTCCCATCGGCTTGCCTTGCTCGTACGCATCCTCAAGGCCATCGAGGAACATATGGTCATGCAGCACCCCATTTCCCAGCCGGTAACCAGAGCGTGCGGCGGTCAACACGTGCGGAGCATTGGTCATCGACTCCATGCCGCCAGCCACTGCGATGTTGACCGAACCAGCCAGCAACTCGTCATGAGCGATCATGACCGATTTCTGAGCAGAACTACACATCTTGGTCAGGGTGGTGCAAGGCACCGATTTCGGCAGGCCGGCGCCCAGGACCGCCTGGCGTGCAGGTGCCTGCCGCACCCCTGCCATCAGGCAGCAGCCCATCAGCGCCTCGTCGATATCCTCGACCTTGACGCCGGCCTGCTCGACAGCGGCCTTGATCGCGACGGCGCCGAGTTGCGGCGCGGTCACACCCGCAAACTGACCCTGGAAAGCGCCCACGGGGGTACGCTTCGCACCTACGATGACAACGGATTCACTCATACGACACTCCTTGATTGCAACGGATGTTGCCAGATAAAAGTTTGCTGCTGACCGGGAATTACTTGGGCGCCATCCGGATGGCACCGTCAAGGCGGATCACTTCACCGTTCAGATAGCCATTCTCACAGATATGTCTGACCAGCCCGGCGTATTCAGCGGGTTTGCCGAGGCGCGACGGGAACGGGACCATTTTACCCAGCGAATCCTGAGCGGCCTGTGGCAGACCCTTGAGCATGGGCGTTTCGAAAATGCCCGGAGCGATCGTCACCACCCGGATACCGTGCGCCGCAAGCTCGCGCGCCACGGGCAGTGTCAGGCCGATCACCCCTGCCTTGGACGAAGCATAGGCAGCCTGACCAATCTGACCATCATAACCCGCGACGGAAGCAGTATTGACGATCACACCGCGTTCGCCTCCCTCATTCGGATCGTTCTTGCTCATCGCCTCGGCGGCCAGACGAATCATGTTGAAGGTGCCGACCAGATTGATGCTGACCACGCGCGCGAAGGTTGCCAGGTCATGTGGGCCATCGCGGCCAAGCACCTTCTTCGGCGGTGCGACACCGGCGCAGTTCACCAGTCCGTGCAACGCCCCGAATTCGTTCACGGCCAGATCGATGGCGGCGCGTGCACTGGCCTCATCGGTCACGTCGGTCTTGGCAAAGCGCGCGTTTGCGCCCAGCTGCGCAGCCTGCGCCTCACCCGCACCCGCGTCGACATCCACGATCACCACTTTTGCACCAGCGTTGACCAGGCCACTCGCCGTTTCTGCTCCGAGTCCGGAGCCTGCACCCGTTACCACAAAAACACTGCCACTGATTTGCATTTTAACCCCCAAAAAAATATCGCGACCTCACGTAATGTCGCGCTCCTGGACCGTGCCGACGGCGTTTATTGATGCGTCGTCACAGTAAAACAGAACCTTATGGCGCTTCGGAAACCCTTTTGATGACGAGTGCCTGATTTCAGAAGGCTGCCCGGCAACCACCCGTACAGCCAACCGTTGCACTCTACCAGTTACCTGGTGCTTGGCGCTTGGCCGTAGGCGAGCAATCCTGCCATTGTCGAATGCAAACTGCTGCCGAGTCAAGCCTCCGACGCAGTGCAGCAGCAAGCCCGTGCGGCAATCGATCTTTGCCAGAAATCAAGAGCCCGCGGTCACCGCTTCTCGCTTCTGTTGACCTGGATCAGGGCCGCGTCCGCGCGATGCTTTAGGATATTGCTCACTTGGGCGCTATGCCGCCCTATGTGAAGATTGTCTCAGCATTCAACGGAGAATATACATCATGGTCGAAACGTTTAACCCATCCCAGGAAGCTGCCGCGGCGACGACGGCGCTCCCCACTCCCGAAGAGAATGGTACCGTCAAACCTCCCGCCAAACCCCGCGTCGCGCGTCGGAAAAAACCCACAGCAAACCGGACGACTCTGCCAGCAATTGCTGAAGCCGCAGCGCCGAGCACGAGCACGGCCACGTTTCCCGCCGCCACACCGGTAGCCA
>NZ_JDSS02000053.1:95221-118989 GCF_000584955.1 Candidatus Accumulibacter vicinus | reverse complement strand
GCCATTTGCTGGATTCCGACGCTCTGGAAAACATTGACCGGATGACCAATGTGGCGCTTGGTCAGTTGAGCGGAGGAGTTTCGCCAGCATCACTGGCGATGGCCTATCTTGACTGGACGGTGCACCTGGCAGCCTCGCCCGGCAAGCAGTTTCAACTGGCGGCCAAGGCAACCCGCAAGGCGATGCGCCTGGGCGCCTATGCCCTATCCTCAGCAATTACAGGTAACGCCGAGCCGACCATCAAACCCCTCCCCGGCGACCATCGCTTCGATCATCCGGGCTGGCAGCGTTTTCCATACAACGTGATCTATCAGGGCTTCCTGCTCAATCAACAGTGGTGGCACAACGCGACCACCGGCATTCGTGGCGTTTCCAAGCATGGCGAAGCCGCCGTATGGTTCACCGCCAAACAGATCCTCGACATGACCGCACCGTGCAACATCCCCTACCTGAACCCTGAAATCGTTGAAACCACGATCAACGAGCGGGGTGCGAATCTGTCACGGGGTGCCCAGTTCTATGGTGAGGACGTGCGTCGCGCGCTGCGCGACGAGAAACCGGCCGGAATCGAGGCGTTCAAGGTAGGAGAAAATCTCGCCATCACCCCAGGCAAGGTCGTCTTTCGTAACCTGCTGATCGAGCTGATTCAATACTCACCGACCACCGAGACCGTCCAGCGCGAGCCGGTTCTGCTGCAGTCGGCCTGGATGATGAAGTACTACATTCTCGACCTGTCGCCGCACAATTCACTGGTCAAGTACCTCGTCGATCAGGGTCACACAGTATTCATGATTTCCTGGCTCAATCCGGGTGCGGAACACCGCAACCTGGGAATGGAGGACTACCGCAAGCAAGGAACGCTGGCCGCCATCAACGCCATTTCGGACATCCTGCCGGGTCGCAGGATCCACGCGGCGGGTTACTGCCTGGGCGGAATCCTGCTGACCATTGTCGCCGCCGCGATGGCTCGCGACGGGGATGACCGTCTGGCCAGCGTCACCCTGTTCACCACCATGACCGACTTCACCGATGTGGGAGAAATCAACGTCTTCATGGATGCCAGCGAGGTGACCTTGCTTGAAGACATGATGTGGCAGAAAGGTTACCTGGGGCACAAACAGGTTTCCGGCGGCTTCCAATTGCTCAAATCCGCCGACCTGATCTGGTCGAAGATGGTACGGGAGTACTACCTTGGGCAACGCGAACCGATGTTCGATCTGATGGCCTGGAACGCCGATGGTACGCGCATGCCCTATCGCCAGCACTCCGAGGTTCTGCGTCGTCTCTACGTGGACAACGAACTGTTCCAGGGCAAGTACCTGGTCGATGGGCGCGCCATCTCGATCAGCAACATCCATGTGCCGATATTTGCCGTCGCCGCCGGGGCCGACCACGTTGCACCGTGGCACTCGGTGTACAAGCTGCACCTGCAAAGCGACGCGACCGAGCTGACTTTCGTCCTCACCAGTGGTGGCCATAACGTGGGCATCGTCAATGAGCCGGGTCGCCCGCGTCGATCCTACCAGCTCAGTGTATGCCGGGAGGGCGAACGCTTCCTGGATGCTGAAACCTGGAAGGAAAAGACGCCGTCGTATCAGGGGTCGTGGTGGCCTGCATGGCAAGAATGGCTACAGCGGCACTCCTCCGGCAGTGAAGCAGCACCGCCGATGGGCGCGCCGGATAAGGGCTATGTCCCGCTCTGCGACGCACCGGGAACCTACATCTATCAGGTTTGAGGGTCAACCTGCGCCGTTCCCTGCCTGGTAGGCATCCCGCATCGTCCGCTTTAGCGTCTTGCCGGCAGCGTTGCGTGGAAAGTCGTCCATGATCTGCAGCGCGTGCAGGCGCTGGTAACGAGCGCCGACGCGCTCGTTGATCCAGTCACGCAGTTCGCTGGCACTGGCTGCTGCCCCGTCGCGGAGCAGCACCGCAGCGACCGGCGTTTCGCCCCATTTTTCATGCGCCACGCCGAATACGGCCACTTCCCTGACCGCCGGGTGACGTGCCGCGACCTCTTCGATGTCCCTCGGGTAGATCTTGACGCCACCGCTGTCGATCATGTCTTTCTTGCGGTCAACCAGATAGAGATAACCCTCGTCATCGGCATAGCCCAGATCACCAGTAAACAGCCAGCCGTCGCGGATCGCCTGCGCAGTCAGGTCGGGGCGGCCGTAATAGCCGGTCATCAGCGACGGCCCTCGCCCGACGATCTCGCCGACCTCCCCGGGCGGGGCGTCGCTGCCGTCGTCCCGGACGATGCGCATCTCGAAAAAACAGGGCGGGGATCCGACCGAACCGGCTTTGCGAACTGACTGCGTCTTGTCGAGAATGGTCCAGAAACCTTCGGTCAGCCCATAGAGTTCGTAAAAGCGGCCAGGCAAGAGGCGATTGAGCAGGTCCTTCTGTTCCTGATAGAGCGGTGCTCCCAGTGAAAGTATCATTTGCAGCGAAGAAAGCCGTTCAGCAGAGAAATTCGGCGAGTTGAGCACGGCAATGATCTGTGCCGGTACCATCATGGTATGTGTGACGCGCTCGCGAGCGATGATCTCGATCGCCTCTTCCGGATCGAACTGGCGTTGCAGGACATAACGCGCACCCAGATAGAAACAAGGCATCATGGTCACAAAAGCGCCGTTGAAGACGATCGCACCGGTATGCAACACCACCGATTCGGGACTCATTCGCCATGCCGAGGCGAACAAGGTGCAATACATCGAACGCACGAAATGAGTGTGCATGATCCCCTTCGGAAGACCTGTCGTGCCGCTCGTGTACATCACATTGAACAATTCATCCTGTCCGACCGGTACCGGTTCGAAACCTCCCGCGGAGGCATTCCCGAACGAGGCTGCAGAGTAATCCGCATAATCGGCCGTCGGGCCGTCAATCATCAGCACGTGTGCAGCCGTCAACCCCGGCAACTCGTCGCGGATCTGATCGACGACCGGTGCCATCGAGCGATCCGTGATCAGACAAACGGCACCTGCATCACGCAGCAGGCTGGCCAGACCGGAAGCCATCAACAGCGGGCTCAAGGGAACCAGCACCGCACCGATCGACGGCACTGCCCAGTAAATTTCGAGTAGTTCCCGGCAGTTGCTCAAAACCGTCGCAACCCGCTCGCCTTTACGCACCCCAAGCGATGACAGCAGGCGGGCGCAACGGCCAACGCGAGCCTCAAACTCCCGCCAGCTCAAACGTTCCTGCTCAATAACGATGGCCACCTGATCCGGTCGGAACGTCGAGTGATGTTTGATCAGTGTCGCAAGTTGCAGCATTTTCCTTACTCTCCAAAGAACCTTCGCCACGCGAGGCCAATCGCGTCACCTTTCCGGAACCGGTCCAGAGCGCTCATCGCCAGCCTGCTATCGCAGCGCAACAAAACGTTACTATACAGCGCAACTTGACCCGCTCGTACAAGCGCTTGCGCAAACCCTGACATAGACTCGACGAAGGGCCGCGACAAGTCCTCCAAAAAACCATTTAATCTTTGATTATAGAGGGCTTGCAGAAGCCTCAAAAATAATCCTTGCGAACGGCAACGCGGGGTGAACAATTCCTGTCTAGAAGAGTAGAATACATTGTGCGCTGCAGAAAAATGTTTGGCTGTAGCTGTCGCGAGAGGGTCAGTGTGCATGCCGTCGGGTCCGGCTTGGCGAATATCCGACATGTTTGACTGCGATGGCTGCTGGCATCGTTTTCGGGTAGGAATCACCGGTATCCGTTCTTCTTCTGGCGGAGCCAGGGTAATTGCGGGTCGATCACTGCGGGTTGGCCTGTTTTGACTGACGTTATGACGTTAATTTGGAGGTTGCACAATGAATGCTCTGCTAAGAGAAATGCCTGATTTCACCACGAGTTGGTGGAGGTATACGCTGGCCATGATGCGCGCTACGAATCGCGAAGTCAGCGAGTTTAATGACAATCTCTTCATTGCCGCTCACATCGCCATGACAGCGGCCCGTGACAACCCCTTGAGCATGATGGAAACCTTCGAGATCCTCGAACACAATGTCGCCATGGGGCGCAAGGGTTTGTCCGGGATGCAGACAAAACTGGTCGACTACTCGTTTGACCAGATCGAAGAAGGAACGCGCGCCTTCCTGAACAGCATTCTCAATTCGGAAGGGGAAAAACTCAGCGGCTACATGCGCCGCGAGGCCGAAATCATGGAGGCGGTCTCCAATTTCAACGAGCAGATCGAGGCCATCGCCGATGAATTCGGTTTCCATTTCAACACCTCGAATTACAAGCTGGTGCATCAGACGGACGCTTTCGAACTCTACCAGGTGTTGCCACTGAAGGCAGGCGTTGAGGTTCGCAAGGATCTCAAGCCGGTCATTCTCGTGCCGCCGTACATGCTCGGGGTTCATATCCTGTCGTTCCTGCCCTTCGAGAACAAGAGCTACAGTCACTCGTTCGCCAACGAGGGCATCCCGACCTATGTCCGTGTCGTCAAGGACATCATGACCAATGAGAATGTCCAGAAGATGACCCCGGAACAGGACTGCGAACAGACACGCGAGCTCTGCGCCAAGGTCATGGAACTCAATAACGGCAAGAAAGTCACGCTCAATGGGACCTGCCAAGGCGGTTACATCTCCCTGATGAACATTCTGTCAGGAAAACTGAAGGATGTCTGCGATGCCTTGATCACCAACGTGACACCGGTCGACGGCACCTACAGTGATGCCATCAGCGGCATGCCGACGATGCACCACGACTTCATCACCACGACTTTGCCGAGCGGCAACAAGGTCGCCAACGGCTACCTGCTGAGCCTGGGGATGCGTTTCGTTGCCATCGACCGGGAAACCCCGCTGGTCAAGGTGCTCGATCAGGCTTCGCTGCATCGCGCCACTGACCTCAACCCCGGCAAGACGCCGGCCGCCCTCTTCCGCTGGCTGCTCAAGGAACGTGTACATCTGCCGCTAGCGATCGCCAACATGAGTTCGCACTCCTTCCAGGATCCGATTGCCGACGATGGCACCTTGCCGGTGCAGCTCTTTGGCCAGCCGCTGAACATCAAGCACCTGGTCGATCTCAATGTGCCCTGGTACCAGAACTATGCAATCAAGGACGACCTGGTCACGCCACTTTGTGCCACCGCCGGCAACAAGCACCTTGAGGGCTGGAACGGTCTCGAGTCGGTTGCTTTCTTCGGAGGTCACGTGGCCATCCTGACCAGCCCCTATGCCAAGAAAGCCCCCGTCACCGGCACCTTCAAGGACGCCAACGGCAAGGATTCTCGCGGTCCGGTGAAGTTCCAGATGGACATCTCGTGATACCGGACCTGCGTTGACAACAAGCAGCTCCTCGGCCTGAACACCCATCGTTCAGGTCGGTGGAGCTTGCCACCGGCCGGTTCCATTGGTAACCTGCCAGACGGCGCCCAGCCAGGCGCCGTCATTTCGATTTCGTCAAACCTGCGGAGACGCAAGTCCCGTTCAGAGTCCCCAGGAGAGCCTGCGTCTCGTCCAGGTTCTCGAATTTATCCCTATTGAGCCCGGAGATCTTCTTTATGACCTACGTCAACATTACGGCCGAAGTACGCGGAAAAGTCGGCCTGATCACTCTCAACCGCCCGAAGCAACTGAATGCCCTGAACGATGACCTGATGGACGAACTCGGCAATGCGCTCAGCGGCTTTGAAACCGATGAGAACATCGGGGCGATTGTCATCACTGGCTCGGACAAGGCTTTCGCTGCCGGTGCAGACATCACCGTAATGCAGTCGCTTTCGTACATGCAGGCATACAAGGGCGACTTCATCACGCGCAACTGGGATACCCTCAAGAGCTGCCGCAAGCCGGTGATCGCCGCCGTCGCCGGCTATGCCCTGGGTGGCGGTTGCGAATTGGCCATGATGTGCGACATCATCCTGGCAGCCGACACCGCCCAGTTTGGTCAGCCTGAAATTCGCCTCGGGATTCTTCCTGGAGCGGGTGGCACGCAGCGCCTGCCGCGCGCGATTTCCAAGGCCAAGGCAATGGAAATGTGCCTGACCGCGCGCACCATCGACGCCGTGGAGGCTGAACGCGCCGGGCTGGTTTCGCGTGTCGTCCCGGCCGACAAGCTCCTCGATGAGGCGATGTCGGCTGCCACCAGAATCGCCAGCTTCTCGTTGCCGGTGGTGATGATGATCAAGGAATGCATCAATCGCTCCTATGAAAGCTCGCTGTCGGAAGGCCTGCTCTTCGAACGCCGCACTTTCCACTCAGCTTTTGCTCTAGACGATCAGAAAGAAGGCATGGCCGCATTCGTCGAAAAACGCAAGCCTTCCTTCACCAACCGTTGAACCTGAAATCCGCAGATGAACGCAGACTGAGCACAGCAGCAGAATCAGCGCGTTTGCGAACAGGCTAAACTCAACTCGCCATCCGGGTAGGCTTGGCGTTGAAGAAAAGCCTTTGTAATATCCACCGATTTGCGTTCATCTGCGGACGAACTGCTGCTATAGATTCGGCCTCAAATACCCCGGTCGAGCAGACGCGGTAATCGTGGTCGACGACCGCGACGTGATAGTCGATGCCGACCCGGACCCCCTTCCATTCGAAAAACTCATAACGCGTGTGCGGTAACGGCCGCAAGGCAGGCTGATCCAGTTCGCCGAAAGCCGACTGGCGGCAACCGGATAGATGCTGTTCACGAGAAATGCTGCGGTGTATGCGCACTTGTGTTCGGGTCATGTGGCACAATATAAGGATTACTCAAGGCTCACGACCTGGTTTGCTCATCGTCAGACGAACAACTATCAATACACAGGAACCCGGATGACATCTGACATGCTCCAAAAGCATTTCACTCCCTACTCGCCGAAACCTGGCGAGGAGTTCATGAACAGCGATCAGCTGGCTCATTTTCGTGGCATCCTCGAAGCGCTCAAGCAGCAGTTGATCGAGGACATCGAGCGTACGGTGCATACCATGAAGGATGAAGCGACGGTTTTTGCCGATCCCAATGATCGCGCGAGCCAGGAAACCGACATCGCCATCGAACTGCGCAACCGTGACCGGGAACGCAAGCTGATCAAGAAGATCGAGGAGACGATCGACCGGATTGACAGCGGCGACTATGGGTACTGTGCCGCCTGCGGGGTCGAAATCGGCATCAAGCGTCTGGAAGCGCGACCGACGGCGACGCTGTGCATCGACTGCAAAACGCTCGAAGAAGTGCGGGAAAAACAGATCGCCAAATAGGCGATACCGGCAGACGGGCGCTGGGCTCGCACTGCACAGGCAGTCGGCCAGCGGCAAGGACGCCTTGGCGTCCTTTTTTCTGCTGTTGATCAGTGGCCTATGACTGTGCGGCGGTAGCGCCGCCCTCTTCGGCGCTCAGGGCCTTCATTGACAGCCGTACCCGGCCTTTCTCGTCGGCTTCCAGAACCTTGACACGTACCTTCTGGCCTTCCTTGAGATAATCGGCAACGGCGTTGACGCGTTCGTTGGCAATCTGCGAGATGTGCAGAAGGCCGTCACGACCGGGCAGGATGCTGACGATGGCGCCGAAGTCCAGCAGCTTCAGTACCGTTCCGTCATAGACCTTGCCGACTTCGACGTCAGCGGTAATGGCCTCGATGCGAGCCTTGGCAGCGTCGGCGGCGTCACCGCTGACCGAAGCGATGGTGATCGTGCCGTCGTCCTTGATGTCGATCGTTGTGCCGGTTTCTTCGGTAATGGCACGGATCACCGCACCGCCCTTGCCAATCACATCGCGGATTTTCTCGGGGTTGATTTTCATCATGTACAGGCGCGGTGCGTAGCTCGATACCTCTTCACGGTGTCCGGACATCGATTCCTGCATCTGTTTCAGGATGTGCAGGCGGGCTTCGCCGGCCTGGGCCAGCGCGACCTGCATGATTTCCTTGGTGATTCCCTGGATTTTGATGTCCATCTGCAGTGCGGTGACCCCCGACTCAGTACCAGCGACCTTGAAGTCCATGTCTCCGAGGTGGTCTTCGTCCCCGAGAATGTCGGTCAGCACAGCAAAGCGATTGCCTTCCTTGATCAAACCCATGGCGATTCCGGCCACGTGTGCTTTAAGCGGAACGCCGGCATCCATCAGTGCCAGCGATGCCCCGCAGACGCTGGCCATCGAGCTGGAACCGTTTGATTCGGTAATCTCGGAGACGACGCGAATGGTGTACGAGAACTCTTCGGGTGAAGGCAGGACCCCCAATAGGGCGCGCTTGGCCAGCCGGCCATGCCCGATCTCGCGACGCTTCGGCGTTCCGACACGGCCGCATTCCCCCGTGGCGTAGGGCGGGAAGTTATAGTGCAGCATGAAGCGCTCACGGTATTCGCCGGAGAGTGCGTCGATGATCTGTTCGTCACGACCGGTGCCGAGCGTCGCCACGACCAGCGCCTGCGTCTCGCCACGGGTGAACAGGGACGATCCATGTGCTCGCGGCAGCACGCCCGAACGCATCGCGAGCGGTCGAACGGTTCGTGTATCGCGTCCGTCGATGCGCGGCTCGCCGGCCAGGATGCGGCCGCGGACGATCCGGGCTTCGGCAGCGGAGACCATGTTGCGGACGGCGTTGGCGTCAGGGGCATCGTCGCCGGCGGTCAGGACTTCGACTGCGTAGGCGGTGATTTCCTTGATCCGCTGGCTGCGCAACTGTTTGCTGCTTATCCGGTAGGCCTCCTGCAGTTCGCCGTCAACCAGTGCATCGAGCTTGCCATGGACGGCTTCGTTTCTCGCCGCCGGTGCCCAGTCCCATTCCGGTTTGCCAGCCTGATCGGCAAGTTCGTTGATGGCATCGATCGCTGCCTGCATTTCCTGGTGTCCGTAAACTACGGCACCGAGCATGACTTCCTCGGAGAGTTCCCGGGCTTCCGACTCGACCATCAGCACGGCTGCCTGCGTTCCGGCGACGACCAGATTGAGCAGACTCGATGAGAGTTGTGTGGCACTCGGGTTGAGGACGTATTGGCCGTCGATATATCCGACGCGGGCGGCAGCGATTGGTCCGTCGAAAGGGATGCCGGAGATCGCCAGGGCAGCCGAGGCGCCGATAATGGCCGGAATGTCAGGATCGATTTCGGGGTTCAGCGACATCACCATCGCGACGATCTGGACCTCGTGATAGAAGCCTTCGGGAAAGAGCGGGCGCAGCGGACGATCGATGAGTCGTGAGGTCAGGGTTTCCTTCTCCGAAGGACGGCCCTCACGCTTAAAAAAGCCACCGGGAATGCGTCCCGCAGCATAGGTTTTCTCGATGTAATCGACGGTCAGCGGAAAGAAATCCTGACCGGGCTTGGCCATTTTATTGCCGACGACAGTGACCAGCACGACCGTGTCGTCCATCGACACCAGCACGGCCCCGCCAGCCTGACGTGCGATTTCGCCGGTTTCCAGGATCACCTGGTGGGCCCCGTAGGCGAAGCTTTTCTTGACGATATTAAACATTGTTCCCTTTCTCAATAGTCTGGCGCGAGCCTGCCCGCGACTCCGGCAGGCGACCGACGCCCGATTTAGCAAACTGCAATAGCAGAAACAGCGGCGCAGCCCGCGAGGGGCTGGCCGCTGACTGCTTTTCGAGTTGCCTGCAGATCCGATCGCGGTAAGGATCGGTGAGCGGGCCTATTTGCGCAGGCCGAGACGCTGAATCAGGCTGCGGTACGAATCGACATTGGTGCGCTTCAGATAGTCCAGCAACTTGCGACGACGGCTGACCATACGCAACAGACCACGCCGCGAGTGATTGTCCTTCTTGTGCTCCTTGAAATGGCCGGTCAGGTCATTGATACGTGCGGTCAGCAGCGCCACCTGGACTTCGGAAGACCCGGTATCGCCGACGGTACGCTGGTAATCGGTCATGATTTGCGCTTTTTGCGTCACATTGATCGCCATGTCAAACTCTCTTTCTGGGAAACGGCGCCGCCCCGGTTTGATAGAGCCAACGCCAGATGGATGAAGGTGTTATTCGCTTGGCGAAGCGAGGCGGGCATTGTAACTGTTGGGGGGATGGGCGGCAAGGAGCAGCTTTCCGCCAAATTCCGCGATTCCGGATATCGTCCGCCTTAAACAGGCCCGTGCATTCGCCGCGGGTGAATTGACCGCCCTGTCCGGCGCATCGGCGCCAGATCCTCGGGCGAAACCTCGGTGGAGGGTTGCAACCGGTTCACGCCCGGCCTGCCACACTGTCGGTCCGGGTCTGTCGAACCCCCTCGCCTCGCCCGACTCCGTGATACTCGATACCCAGACTACGTACCAGAACGGGGTCAAAAAGGTTTCGACCGTCGAAGATCAAGGGCTGCTTGAGCAGCGCCCGGATCTGCTCAAAATCCGGACTCTTGAACTCGCGCCATTCAGTGGCGATCAACAGTGCATCCGCGTCTTGCAGCGCCTCGGCAGGGTGGCTCGCAAAGCTCAATCCAGGAAGGTCGCCGAATACCCGACGCGCCTCGTCCATCGCCACCGGATCGTAAGCCCGAATCGTCGCACCGAGACGCAGCAGTTCATGCACGATCACCCGGCTCGGTGCGTCGCGCATGTCGTCGGTATCCGGTTTGAAGGCCAGCCCCCAAAGCGCGAAGCTGCGTCCCTGCAGGTTTTCCGCGAAGCGGGCGAGCACCTTGTCGACCAATACCCGCTTCTGGATGTCGTTTACCGCCTCGACGGCTGTCAGGACACGAAGATCGATGCCAAATTCCTGGCCGGTGCGCACCAGCGCCTTCACGTCCTTGGGAAAACACGAGCCACCGTAGCCGGTGCCGGCATAGAGAAAGTGCGTGCCGATACGCGGATCGCTGCCGATGCCATGGCGAACCAGTTCGATGTCTGCGCCGACGCACTCGGCCAGCCGAGCCAGTTCGTTCATGAAACTGATGCGCGTCGCGAGCATCGCATTGGCTGCATACTTAGTGAGTTCGGCGCTGCGCGTATCCATCAGCAGCAGCTTGTCGCGGTTACGCGAAAAAGGGGCATAGATCGCCCGCATCAGCAGCGTCGCACGTTCATCATCGGCACCGACGATGATGCGGTCGGGGCGCATGAAGTCATCGACCGCGGCGCCTTCCTTGAGGAACTCCGGATTGCTGACCACGGCAAATTCCATGCTCAGCCCGCGCTTGGCCAGTGCGCCCTGCACGGCAGCGCGAACGCGATCGGCAGTGCCGACGGGTACCGTGCTCTTGTCGACGATCACCTTGTAGTCGGTCATGTGCTGCCCGATGTTGCGTGCAGCAGTGAGCACATACTGCAGATCGGCCGAACCGTCCTCGTCAGGAGGCGTTCCGACACCGATGAACAGCAGCGTACCGTGATGTACCGCGGCAGCGATGTCGGTAGTGAATTGCAGACGTCCCGCTACGGCATTGCGCTTCACCATTGGCTCCAGGCCAGGCTCATGGATGGGTATCCCGCCGTTGTTGAGGATCGCGATCTTGCGTTCGTCCACATCCAGACACAGCACGTGGTTACCCATCTCCGACAGGCAGGCGCCAGTGACCAATCCGACGTAGCCGGTTCCAATCACGGTAACTTTCATGGAGTGAAAATGTTCCTTTCAGAGCTGGTAATAGTTGCGATACCAATCGACAAAGCGCGCGATGCCTTCGGACAACAGCGTGCCTGGCGCAAAATCGATCCATTTTTCGAGGCGGGAAGTGTTGGCATAGGTGACCGGTACGTCGCCCGGCTGCATCGGCAGCATCCGCTTCTCGGCCTTGCACCCCAGTCGCTGCTCGATGCAGCCAATGAAGCTCAGCAAGGGCACCGGTTGATGATTGCCGACATTGAATACGCGGTATGGCGCATCACTGGCGGACGGATCCGGACTGTCGGGAGTATAAGTCCGATCGGGCCCGGGGATCCGGTCATTGACCCGCAGCACGGCCTCGACGATGTCATCCACGTAGGTAAAGTCGCGCTGCATCTGCCCGTGGTTGAAGACATCGATCGGCCGCCCTTCGAGGATCGCGCGAGTGAACAGGAAGGGCGCCATGTCGGGCCGGCCCCAGGGACCATAGACGGTGAAGAAGCGAAGTCCGGTGGTCGGCAAACGATAGAGATGACTGTAGGTATGCGCCATCAGTTCGTTGGCCTTTTTGGTCGCAGCGTAGAGGCTGACCGGATGGTCGACATTGTCGCACTCGGAGAAAGGCATGCGTGCATTCCCGCCGTAGACGCTGGAACTCGAAGCGTAGACCAGATGTTGAATCGCATGATGGCGGCAGCCCTCAAGGACGGTCATGAAGCCGACGAGGTTGCTATCGACGTAGGCGTTGGGATTGGCGAGCGAATGGCGCACACCGGCCTGGGCCGCCAGATGGATCACGCGATCGAATCCTTCGCTGGCGAACAAGGTCGCCATGGCTACCCGATCGGCGATGTCCATCTCGATGAAGCGGAAGTCACCCTGTCCTGCCAGGCAGGCAAGGCGGGCGCGCTTGAGAGTCACTTCGTAATAGTGATTGAGGTTGTCGATGCCCACCACCGTGTCGCCACGACGAAGGAGGCGCTGTGCGGTGTGCATGCCGATGAAACCGGCAACACCGGTGACCAGGAGTTTCAAGGTATGGGACTCCGGCAAGCGGATAAGCCCTGACCGTTTCCCGTCCTGGCAGGGTGCATTCCGGTGGGCCCTCCGGAATCGATCGATGAGCACGGAGCATGCGCCGTGCATTGCCCATTGCGCCCCCCGGCTCCTCCCCCAGGTTCGGGAGAAGAGAGATGCTCGACCGGGGGGATCACCATCGCTGCCGCCGCCCCGATGGCCCGCACGTCGGCATAGCGCGGCAGCATTCGTTTGAATTTCGCCAGCCGCTCCAGATGCTCGTCCACATCGGACTGCGTCAGTTTGCTTGTCACATCCACCAGCACCGCCTCATACCAGCAAATCGATCTGTATACCCTCGTTATGCCCGTTCAGCAACCAGCTTGTCCAGTAGCGCAAGCATCTCCATCGCCAGGGCAGTGCGGTCGTATTTCCTGGCCGCCACGAGACCGTTGGAGCGGTATTTCTCGTACCTTGGACGGTCATTTTTCAAGACCTTCATCTGGGCCACCAACTCCCCGGCGTTTTCAGGCTCGAAGACAATCCCGACATTCTCCGCACACACCATATCCGCCGACTCACCGGCCACGCCGTGCAGTACCGGCAAGCCCATTCCCATGCACTCGAATAACTTGGAGGGAATCACCGTCGTGAACAGCTCGGTCTTCCGAAGATGAATGATCGACACATCCAGCAGCGACCAATAGCGCGCCACTTGATCCTTGGGCACGGTGTCCACAAACGTCACATTCTGCAGCCGACGCCTGTGTGCTTCATCCTGCAGTGCCGGTTTGCGGGCACCGTCGCCAAGCAGGATGAAGTGAAAATCTTCTCCGAGGCCCTCGGAAATGAATTTTTCCGCTGCGTCCAGAACTGTCTCCAGGTGGTGTGCCAGGCCATGGGTACCCACATAGCCACCCACGAACTTGCCTTCAAGGCCCAGTTGCCGGACCAGGGAGGGATCCTTCGGCATCGGCTTGAAGCGCGTCATGTCCACACCATTGGTTACCACACTGATCTTGTTGCCATCAATGCCACGCCCGATCAATTTGTCACGGAAAGCGTGGGTCACCGTGACAATCAGCCTGGCCTGGCGATAGAGGAACCATTCCAGTTTTTCCAGCCAGCGGATGGCGGCTGAATCCTGCATGGCCCCCACGGCCTTGATCGACTCGGGCCAAAGGTCACGCAGCTCAAAAACGAACGGTATCCGCTTGAGAACGCTCAATACCCATGCCGCGCAGACCGTGAAAAACTGGGGGGATGTGCCGACGACCACATCCACGCGCCGGACGAGGAGTCCAGCCAGGGTAGCGGTCACCATGAAGCTTTGATAATCGAGAATTCGTTTGACGAAGCCCTCGTTGGCCGCAATGTAAGACCAGACCCGGATTAACCGAATCCCCTCGATGATTTCAGCCTGCCAAAGCCGGTTGCGATAACCCGCATAAACGCGACCCTTTGGAAAGTTCGGCACACAGGAAATCACCGTCACCTGATGGCCTGCCTTGACCCACTCGCGGCAATGCTCGAAGGTGCGGCTGGCAGGCGCATTCACTTCCGGCGGGAAGTTGTCGGTCAAGAACAGGATATGCATCTCACTTCCAGGAAAAATCGACGATCAGTTCAGCGCTGTCGAACTGGATCTCGATGCAGTGACTGGGTACGCATGCCCCGAACTGCGGGTGCCAGGTCGAAGGCACAACGTTCGCCGCACCGCCGGAGACAGACCAAAGGATGCGGTGACCACTCTGCAGATGCAGTTCCTGATTCCCCGCGACCTGAACGTCTGGATGCAGATAAAAACGACAGACGGCCTTCCGGAATTGTCCGGATAGCGAATCGATCATGCGCAGGCGACCGGTGGCGAACGTCCATTGGCGCTGATGAATCGGACGGCCCGGCAGACGCCGATATCCGTCATGCGCGCAACGAATCCGTAGTTCCTCGCCTTCCATCCCCGGCTCTCGCCAGATGTCCGGTACGCTGGGCCGGGCCCGGCGCGCGACCCGGAAGCCGGCCCAGACTTCCGACGAATCTTCACCATCGATCTCCACCGTATTGTGTGCAGCGGTACTTCGCTGGCGCTGCCGTTCGGTGTCCTCGCCGTAACGGGACGTTCCGGAATTGACCAGGACCCGCTGCCCGAAGAGACTCAACTCAAAGCCGAGCGTGTCCGCGTGTGCATGGCCAGGCTGGTAAGTCGGTCCCACGGCTGCCACATCCAGCAAGGCCTTGCCGCCCTGCCCGAGAAGGACGGCGATGTAGCCGGTATCCCGAAGATGAGTGCAGGACAAGACTTCGGTCAAGCCTTTGCTTCCAAGGCAACCCAGCGCTCCGGCGTAGGCCTTGATGGGTTGAAACTGCGGCGCAATGCCAAAAGCCGCATCGTTGAAAAAGGAAATTTCCCCGTCTGGATGGCACATGCTTTCGAGCCAGGTGAGTCCCCGTTCAATCACGCCACGCCATGCTGCGGCACGTTCGAGCAGTTCAGGGACGCCACTTCGCTCAGCCAGGTTCACGAGATCGCACATATCCCAAAGCAGGGTCGAGTGATACATCGGAGAAAGTTCAAAATGGCCACCATCCGGCAGAAACTGCTCGCTGATCTCCCGGTCCAGGATGCGCAAGCCGCTCTTCAACCACCGCCCTCCCTGGTCGCCGGCGAAAAACGCTCCGGCGAAGGTCAGCGCCTTGCCATTGGCAAACAGGTGGTTCGCGAGAATGTGGCGTTCCTCCTGAGCCGCAAGGGCCTGCGCCTGCCTGCCCATACTGACGAGCCACTCTGGAGAGACTTGCGTTTGCCTGGCACACCACTTCACCAGGTTCCCGATCCGCAAGGAAAGTGGGTAGGGTTCCCAGCCATGACCGGCAAGTGGTGGATTGTCATCGATCCAGCGTCGGATCAGCCATCCTTGCTGATCGGGGCGTGCATCTGCATCCACCGCGTTGAGATCGTCAAGATAATGTAGGTTATAGAGCCACAGCTTGGTCTTGTTCACCGCATTCCAGTCACCGGCCGTCTCGACGCAGCCGCGCTCTCCAAGAAACTCGAATACGCCTTGGTCGACCTGGCTACGCGGTGCAACCAGTGGCGCCACCCAGGGCCGGACCCAGGATCGCCGAGGAAGCGCGGTAATCGATGCCAGGGCCTGCCGGGCGACCAGAGGCCTGGCCAAGCGGTAATACAAACGGTAGGCAATCTGCTCACCGCGCAGATGTCGGACGGTGTGGAACAAGCGCAACAGGTGCCCGGACCCGATCAGCAGTTGCTCAAGTACCGCTACAATCTGCCGGCCGGTTTGCCGATCCCTTTTCAGCACGATTTTCATGAAATGCGGGCGTGCCGGCAATGATCTCGATCAGCCAGCAACAACGAGGGCAACGATTTCGTCACGAGTCATCGGAGATTCGCAGCCACCTCAATGCTGATCCGGCTGACCTCCAGCACTTCAGTCAGCGCGATTGGGGCGAACCCACCCTTTTCGATGACGCTGACGAACATTGCCGCACAATTCCTTTGTCCCTTGTCTTGCCGCCACAGGTTCATCTTCGTGAAGCCTGGCCAACCGAATCCCGTGAGCTTGCGGAAATTGTCCAGTTGCAATACCCGGCCGGCGGCAAAGACCTCCAGGCGCTCCTTGGGATAGGACTTGCTACCGTTGGCGAAGTAGTGAATCGTGCCTATCGACCCATCGGCGAACGCCAGCTGAATGGTCACCGTATCGGCGGTCGCCGCCTGCATACGAACGCTGTGATGGGCGGTAATCTCGACTCCGGCCAGGAAACGCAACAGATCGATGAAGTGGCAGCCCTCGCCGATCATCCGCCCGCCCCCCACGGCCAGGTCCTGGGTCCAGTGTTCAGTGGGAATGGCACCGGCGTTGACGGTCATCACAAAGGCCTTGGGACCTCTGGCGCCTTCAAGCAGCGACCTGATCTTCTGTACTTGAGGAGAAAACCGGCGGTTGAAACCGACCATCACCACCAGAGAACGGCCAGTCGCCACAGCGATTGCATGCGCTTGTTCAATCGCTGCCAATTCTTCATGCGTCATGGCCAGCGGCTTTTCCACGAAGACGTGCTTGCCGGCTGCGAGCGCCCGACAAACCAGAGCGGCATGGCTGTCGTGGCGAGTCGTAATCACCACCGCGTTAACCTGCGGGTCGGCAAAAATACTCTCGGTGTCGGTGGTGCTTGCTTCAAAACCATGCTTGCGACCGGCATGGAGGCCACTGACACCGCCATTCGACGCAACCACCTTCAAGCGAGCACCGGCTGCCTTGAAAGCCGGGATCAATACCGCCGTGGCATAGTTACCCGAGCCAATAAAGCCCAATGCCGCGGCCCCGGCAGCAGCATGCGAACCTGCCAGTCTGACGCTGGCGCGACGCACTTCAACTTCCGACTTCTCGGCAGGCGTCGGATACCGCAAGAGGATGCCCAGCGAGGGTGCTGGACCGCCGATCAAGGCATACGCTTCCTCTGCCGCATCAATTGGAAAGCGGTGGGAAATCAGTGGCTGCACGTTCAACCGGCGATCCGCGAGCATGTCCAGCACAGCCTCGAAATTGCGCTGCTCGGTCCAGCGCACATAGCCTACCGGATAGTCCTGACCTTTCTCTTCATAATTCGTGTCATAGCGGCCCGGCCCATAGGAACAAGACACCTGAAAAGTCAATTCCTTCTCGAAGAAGTCGGCGCGTGAGAGTTCAAGCCCGGTCACCCCCACCAGCACGATGCGCCCGCGCTTGCGACTCATCAACGCCGCCTGGTGCACTGGCGCATTACTCTTGGTGGAAGCCGTAATCAGCACCGCATCCACTCCACGCCCGCGGGCAAAGGCTTGTGCAGCCACGACCGGGTCCTCGCCAGCCGCGAGATTCACCACTTCCGCGCCGAACTCTCTGGCCATGGCCAGTTTTTCGGCATCGAAGTCGATCCCCAACACCCGACAGCCATGGGCACGCAGCAACTGCACCGCCACCAGACCGATCAGCCCCAGCCCAGTCACCACCACCGCTTCGCCGAGAGTGGGCTGAATGAGCCGTATTCCTTGGAGTGCAATCGCGCCGATCACCGTAAACGCCGCTTCCTCATCGGAAACGCCGGGGGGAATTTTTGCACAGAGGTTGGCCGGAACGGAGACCACCTCGGCATGTTTACCGTTCGAAGCCACCCGATCACCGGGTGCAAAGCCGGTCACCCCACTTCCCGTCTCCATCACTACACCGACATTGCAGTAACCGAGAGGCAAAGGCTGATCAAGCTTGTTGAATACCGTCTCGACGGTCGGCATCAAACCGTCGGTCTTGATCTTGTCCAGAACCATGCGCACCTTGTCGGGCTGCTGGCGTGCCTTCTCGATCCAGCCGGCCTTGCCGAACTCCACGAGCATACGCTCCGTGCCAACGGAGACCAGAGACACGGTGGTTCGGATCAATACCTGGCGGCGCATCACCACCGGGCAGGGGGTCTCGGCAACCTCGGTCGCACCTGTTTTAAGTGATTGCAGAATCTGTTTCATGACCGACCTGAAGGCCCGGTTAATCGTTTGTGTTCTTTGGAAAAGCTGAATTCAAAAGAATGATCGCCGTTTACGACCATTCTGGCTATACAAAGCATGAGCAAGGTGGAAAGCTCGACCTCACGCCACTCCCGTCTTACCTCGGAAAATGGTTGAATAATCGCCATGTTATGGCCGACATCTTTCGGCCAGAATCTCTTCTTTTGCAACTTATCCCCCTGCCAGATAACAAGCTGGCGGAAATCATCAATCTTCGCGATCAGATCACCCTGCTGAATATTGATGGTCTCGTTAATTCCCTCGAAAGGCTCTCCGCGAGCCGTGAGAATGATGTTTATCAGGTCACCCCGCTCACTTGTGAGCACAATCACCATATCTTCGTCCCGCGTCACCGCATTGCTATAAACGGTGGTGATTTGCCATTTATCCGGCAAGCTCGACCAACAGAGCATATGCACTGCCAGATCCAGCCAGTGGCCCACATTACCGCAAACCCTTGTCCCTTCTTCGGGCTTACGATACCAATGCTCAGGCCCTAGCACATGCCCGCTGATGAAACAATTCAGGGTCAGTGGTTGGTTCACCCCTGCCATCCAGGGATGCAGATGGCGCACCGCGGCAGAAAATGGCCGGTTGTATCCAGCAAAGATCTGCCCACCCGTTCTCCGGATGGTTGCATTGAGTCTTTGTAACTGCTCGATACTGACGCTAATCGGCTTTTCCAGGTAAACGATTTTGCCCGCCAGAAGTCCTTGAACTGCATAGTCCGTGTGCGAGGCATGATTGGAAGCAATATATAGAAACCTGACTCGCTCGTCATTAATGACCTCCAGAGCCGAAACATCATCTTGTGCAAGACCGAAGAAGGAGGCAAAAGAGCGCTGATTATCGACATTGATATCGTAGCAAATGGCAAACCGATTCCCATATCGTCGCCAGATTGAGAAGCCAATGGTTGCAAAAGCAAACTGCCCACAACCAATAATCCCAATATCCGCCTTCTTACTTTTCCATAGCCTGGCGGAAAAACCATTTGGTCTTACTCGACCAAGAATCTTGAATATTGTTTTCCCGAAACCATAAATGGTCATGAACCGAAGTACCTTGCCTACTTCGGAAATTGTTCCACGCTCACTCATTGTCATGATTCACCCCCTATGCGGCTCCGGGATGACAGGCAGCACGGGGAGTTCCAGGATGACGCTGTCCAGAAGAGCAGCAGGACACCGCTTCCGAGCGGGTGCCGTGGCTGAGGTGGCGCGCAATCGACCAGTGCTGCCGCGCCTGTTCGGCCGCATTGTCGGTGAATGGGGCAGGTGCGGCTCGTCGACTTCGTTTTCTTCCTCGCCCGCGCCAGGTTTCTTCGACGGCGCCTGGCTGGCCGGGTTCTGATTCAGCCGATCCTGCAATTCCTTGACGTCGTCCAACCGGCGGATGGACACTTCCTGCAATCGCTCCGCCGGCAGCTTCTTCAGCCACTCGGCGTTCATCTGCAGAAGGTCGTATTTGCGCAGGTGCATGGCGTTGGGTCGACGTTGAGTGGCAGAATTTTGCTATATAAATTACTGTGTTGGGAAAATTTTTCGGGGAAATCTTGAACGAGTACTGGCTCTGGCCCACCGAGCGGCTGCTTTGCATCAGCGGCACATGACAATGATGGGAGAGCCTTGGAACGGCTTTGGAGCGATCGCGGGAGCAGGACAATATCGTCCAGGTCGACGTCACGGTCGCCGGTGACCATGAAAGCAATGGGTACCAGGGAGCGTCGCAGAAAGAATTCAGCCCTTTCCGTGGTCTGTTTGTACTACATTTGCTTGCCATCGTAAGCGCTGCTGAAAAAATCTTTCCACAATCCGGCAGTGACCGTGCGAGAAATTCCGTCATGTGAATGTCGAAGGACTGATCTGAGGCCGCTTAAAGTGATTCCGGCCCGCGCCTGCCAGCGGCCAGAGGGATTGCTGGCTTGCCGGTAGTCGGCAAGTTGCGGTCTGGGACTGTGCGAACGAATACGAATCGTATGCCGGACGACCCCAGGCGTTTCGGTCAGATAGTCAGATAACATGCCACCACAGGAGAATCCCATGGGCGATCTCTCGACCACACTCGACAGCCGCTATACGGCCAACTCGGGACGCGTCTTTCTGAGCGGCACGCAAGCTCTCGTTCGCCTGCCGATGCTGCAGCGCATGCGTGACGAGGCGGCCGGGCTGAATACCGCAGGCTTTGTCTCGGGCTACCGTGGCAGCCCGCTGGGAGGACTCGATCAGGCGCTGTGGAAAGCTCGCCCGCATCTCGACGCCCGGCGCATCGTTTTCCAGCCGGCGGTTAACGAGGACCTTGCAGCCACCGCAGTCTGGGGAACCCAGCAGCTCAATCTCTTTCCCGGCGCCAAATACGAGGGGGTCTTCGCCATGTGGTACGGCAAGGGTCCGGGTGTCGACCGCTGCGGCGACGTTTTCCGGCACGCCAATGCAGCCGGTTCGGCGAAGCATGGCGGTGTCCTGGTAATCGCCGGCGACGATCACGCCGCCAAGTCCTCGACGCTGCCGCACCAGACCGAGCATGTCTTCAAGGCGGTGATGATGCCGGTCCTCTATCCGGCAAATGTCCAGGAATACCTTGATTACGGTCTGCACGGCTGGGCCATGAGCCGCTACTCGGGCTGCTGGGTGGTGATGAAGGCGCTGGCCGACACCGTGGAGACCTCCGCCTCGGTCTCGATTGACCCGCTGTCGACACGGATTCGGCTGCCCGACGATTTCGAGATGCCAAAGAACGACCCGCACGCACTCAACATCCGCTGGCCCGACCCACCGCTGCAGCAGGAAGCCCGCCTGCTCAACCACAAGCTTTACGCGGCGCTGGCCTATTGCCGCGCCAACCAGCTCAACCGGGTGGTGATCGATAGTGCCGACCCGGCTTCGCCAGCCCGCCTGGGAATCATCACTGCCGGCAAGGCCTACCTCGATGTCCGCCAGGCGCTCGACGAACTCGGGATCGATGACGAACTGGCAGCGCAGATCGGCATTCGACTGTACAAGGTCGGCATGGTCTGGCCACTCGAAGCCGATGGCGTGCGCCGTTTTGCCGAAGGACTCGAAGAAATCCTGGTCGTCGAGGAAAAACGGCAACTGCTCGAATACCAGCTCAAGGAGGAACTCTACAACTGGCGCGAGGATGTCCGGCCACGCGTCGTCGGGAAGTTTGACGAAAAAGGCGAATGGGCGCTGCTGCCCACCGGTAGCGGGCATCTGACGCATGGTGACTGGCTGCTGCCGGCGGCCGGCGAGTTGTCGGTGGCACAGGTGGCGCGGGCACTGGCGGCGCGCATCGGGCGCTTCTTCACTTCTTCGGCAATCGAGGCTCGACTGGCGCTGCTCGAAGCCAAGCAGAGCAGCCTCGCGCAGGGGCTGCTGCCAGCGACCGGCTTGTCGGCGATCCAGCGCACGCCGTACTTCTGTTCCGGTTGCCCGCACAACACCTCGACGCGCGTACCCGAAGGTTCTCGCGCCGTCGCCGGCATCGGCTGCCACTACATGGTGACCTGGATGGACCGCAATACCGCGACCTTCACGCACATGGGCGGCGAAGGCGTGACCTGGGTCGGGCAGGCGCCGTTCAGCCACGAGAAGCACATTTTTGCCAACCTCGGTGATGGCACCTACTTCCACTCCGGTCTGTTGGCGATTCGCCAGGCGGTTGCCGCCGGCGTCGCCATCACCTACAAGATTCTGTACAACGATGCCGTGGCAATGACCGGCGGGCAACCGGTCGATGGCCAGTTGAGCGTCGCGCAACTGAGTCGTCAACTGGCGGCGGAAGGCATCCAGCGGATCGTCATTGTCACCGACGAGCCGGAAAAATATCGCAAGGTCCCTGACCTCGCCCCGAATACGCCGATCCATCATCGCGATGAACTCGATGCCGTACAGCGCGAACTGCGCAATCACCCCGGCGTGTCGGTGCTGATCTATGACCAGACCTGCGCCACCGAGAAACGCCGCCGGCGCAAGCGTGGCAAGCTCGCCGATCCGGCCCGGCGGGTGTTCATCAACGCGGCGGTCTGTGAAGGATGCGGAGACTGTGGCATCCAGTCCAACTGCCTGGCGGTGATTCCGGTCGAAACCGAGTTTGGCCGCAAGCGAGCGATCGATCAGTCTGCATGCAACAAGGATTTCTCGTGCATCCATGGCTTCTGTCCCAGCTTCGTCAGCGTCGAAGGCGGCAGACTGCGCCGCGGCCGGGCCATGACTGCTGCGGGAGCGGTGCTGCCGGAACCTCTGCGGCCTGACACCAGGCGCCCCTACAACATCCTGATCACTGGCGTTGGCGGCACCGGCGTCGTCACCCTCGGCGCCCTGCTGGGAATGGCCGCGCATCTCGACGGCAAGGGCGTCTCGGTACTCGACATGACCGGCCTGGCACAAAAATTCGGCGCCGTTTTTTCTCACCTCAGGATCGCCGACCGGCCCGAGGACATTCACGCCGCACGCATCGCGACCGGCGAAGCGCATGCCGTGATCGGCGGCGACCTGGTGGTCAGCGCCGGTGCCGAGGCCCTGTCAAAAGTGCTGGCCGGAAAGACCCGGGCGGTGGTCAACGTCGCCGAAACGCCCACCGCCGAGTTCACGCGCAACCCGGACTGGCAATTCCCGCAGGAACGCATGCAGGAACAGATCAGTGAAGCGTGTGGCGAGGGCAACACCCTCTTCCTGGACACCGCGGCCATGTCGCGCCGCCTGATGGGGGATGCCCTTTACGGCAACCTGCTGCTGCTCGGTGTCGCCTGGCAGCGCGGGCTAGTACCGCTGTCGCTGGCAGCCATCGACCAGGCCATCGAACTCAATGCGACCGCAGTCGAGCAGAACCGCCAGGCTTTTCTCTGGGGCCGGCGCGCAGCGCACGACCCCGAAGCCCTGCAGAATCTGCTCAAACCTGATCGCATGCCGACACCGCAGCGACTTTCGCAGAACCTCGACGAGCTGATCCGCCAGCGTGTCGAGACCTTGACTGCCTATCAGAATGCGCGCTACGCCGAACGTTACCGTGCGCTGGTCGAGCGCGTACGCGCCGCCGAATCTTCATTGCAGTCGACCGCGCTGAGTGAAGCCGTGGCACGCAGCTATTTCAGACTCCTGGCAGTCAAGGACGAGTACGAGGTGGCACGACTGCATTCCGACCCGGCATTCCTCCAGCAGTTGTCGGAAGAATTCGAGGGTGACTACAGCCTGCGTTTCCACCTCGCGCCACCGTTGCTCGCCAGACTCGATCCGGCGACCGGCAGAGTCCGGAAAAGCAGTTACGGGCCATGGATGATGTCTGTCTTCAAGGGGCTGAGCAGGCTCAGGTTCCTGCGCGGGACGATCTTCGATCCCTTCGGGAAAACCCGGGAACGCCGGATGGAACGACAGCTGCTCGCCGATTACGAGGCCGACGTCGAACTGCTGCTGGCGCAGCTCAAGGAAGAAACCCGGGCAATCGCCCTCGAACTGGCCAAAGTGCCCGAGCAGATTCGCGGCTATGGTCATGTCAAGGCGGCGTCGGTGCTGCCGGCGCGCGCCAGACGGGCAACGCTGCGCGCGCAATTGGAAGCCTTGGCAAACGCCACCTGACAGTCATCTTCTCCAGGCACCCCCGATCATGAAAGTCATGACCTGCCCATGCTGGCGCTTTCCAGTACCAGCCGACAATCTGGCCATGCACGCCTGCGCGGCAGTCGCAGCGGCGCCTGCCGCGCCC
>NZ_JDSS02000053.1:93897-95196 GCF_000584955.1 Candidatus Accumulibacter vicinus | reverse complement strand
GCCACCTGCGCCCTGGATGCAACCATCGCCCTGGAATCGCCATGAAAAAAAAAAAGATCGCCATCTTTGCCCTCATTGCCCTGGCCATTGTCGCCTACTTTCAGCTCGGCCTCGGGCAGTACCTGAACCTCGATGCACTCAAGGCACAACAGGCGGCACTCGGCGACTACCACCGGCAACACCCGTGGCAGGTAGCCGGACTGTACTTCGTCGCCTATGTGGCGGTGACCGCGCTGTCGCTGCCCGGCGCCTTGCCGATGACGCTCGCTGGCGGAGCCATCTTCGGTCTCCTCTGGGGCACCGTCATCGTCTCCTTTGCTTCGTCGATCGGCGCGACACTGGCCTTCCTCGCCGCGCGCTTCCTGCTCCGCGACTGGGTCAGCGAACGTTTTGGCGAACGCCTCAAGGCGGTGGACGAAGGCATCCGGCGTGATGGTGCTTTCTACTTGTTCACCCTGCGCCTGATCCCGGTGTTCCCCTTCTTCCTGGTCAATCTCCTGCTCGCTCTGACCGCGATGAAAGCCCGCACCTTCTATTGGGTCAGCCAGATCGGCATGCTCGCCGGCACCATCGTCTACGTCAATGCGGGCACGCAACTGGCGCGCATCGATTCACTCGCCGGCATCGTCTCGCCCGGTCTGCTCGCCTCGTTCGCACTGCTCGGAATCTTTCCGCTCATCGCCCGCAAGATCGTCGATATGGTGAAAGCGCGCCGGGTCTACGCCGGCTGGCAGAAGCCTGCACGCTTCGACCGTAATCTGGTGGTCATCGGCGCCGGCAGTGCCGGTCTGGTCACCGCCTACATCGCGGCGGCCGTGAAGGCCAAGGTGACCCTGATCGAGAAGCACCGCATGGGAGGCGACTGCCTCAACACCGGCTGTGTACCGTCGAAGGCGCTGATCCGCTCGGCCAAGCTGCTGTCGCACATCGCCCGTGCGCGCGAGTTTGGCATCGCCTCGGCGAAGGCCAGCTTCGACTTCGCCGAGGTGATGGAGCGCGTACAGAAGATCATCAAGACGGTCGAGCCACACGACTCGGTCGAACGCTACCGCGAACTGGGGGTCGATGTGGTCGAAGGTTCGGCACGCATCGTCTCGCCGTGGCAGGTCGAGGTCATCCACAACGATGGCACGATGCAGACGCTACGGACGCGCAGCATCGTCATCGCGACCGGCGCGCGTCCCTTTGTGCCGCCCATGCCGGGGATCGAGGAGATGGGCTACCTGACTTCGGACACGATCTGGAATCTGCGCCAGCTGCCACGCCGCCTGCTCGTGCTCGGCGGCGGGCCGATCGGCT
>NZ_JDSS02000053.1:91773-93510 GCF_000584955.1 Candidatus Accumulibacter vicinus | reverse complement strand
GCGCATCATGCCGCGCGAAGACCCGGAAGTGTCGGCGATGGTTGCCGAACGCTTTCGCGCGGAGGGTGTACAAGTGCTGCTGAACCATCAGGCGAAGGCCTTCGTCATCGAGCAGGGGGAGAAGATCCTGATCGCCGAGCACGAGGGAAAAGAACTGCGCATCGCCTTCGACGTCCTGCTGGTGGCGCTTGGTCGTAGCGCCAATCTCACGGGCTATGGCCTCGAAGAACTGGGTATCCCGAGCGGGCGGACGGTCGAGATCAACGAGTTCCTGCAAACACGCTACCCGAACATCTACGCCGCAGGCGATGTCGCCGGACCCTTCCAGTTTACCCACACGGCTGCGCACCAGGCATGGTACGCCGCGGTCAATGCGCTGTTTGCGCCTTTCAAGAAATTCCGCGCCGACTACTCGGTGATTCCGTGGTCGACCTTCGTCGAGCCGGAAGTCGCTCGCGTCGGGATCAACGAGCAGGAGGCCCAGGACAGGGGAATCGCCTACGAGGTCGCACGTTACGACATCGATGACCTCGACCGCGCCATTGCCGATGGCGAAGCCCATGGCTTCATCAAGGTGATGACCGTTCCCGGCAAGGATCGCATTCTCGGCGTGACGATCGTCGGCGAGCATGCCGGCGACCTCATCGCCGAGTACGTGCTGGCGATGAAACAGGGCATCGGCCTCAACCAGATTCTCGGCACCATCCATATCTACCCGACGCTCGCCGAAGCCAACAAGTACGTCGCTGGCGTCTGGAAAAAGGCGCACGCACCAGCGACGCTGCTACGCTGGGTCGAACGCTTTCACGCCTGGCGGCGGGGAGGCTGATCCCCTTGCTCCCGCCCCTATCGCAAAGACACTGGAGAACCGCGCCATGATGAGCAAACGATTTTTCTGGCTGGCCGCCTGGCTGACGCTGTTCATTGCCGGGCCGGTGCAGGCCTTCGATCACACGCACCGATCCTGGAACGACCTGCTGGTGCGACATGTGGTGGTCAGCAAGGAGGGCTACTCGTCGGCCGTGCGCTACGCCGGGATGCAGTCCGACCGGGCAGCGCTCAAGCGCTATCTGACGACTCTGGAAGAGGTCTCGCCACGCGACTACGAAAGCTGGAACAAAGGGCAGCAACTGGCCTTCCTGATCAATGCCTACAACGCCTGGACAGTCGAGCTGGTGCTGCAGAAGTATCCCGACCTGAAATCGATCAAGGATCTTGGCAGCACCTTTCGCAGCCCGTGGAAGAAAAAGTTCTTCACCCTGCTCGGCCAGGAACGCAGCCTCGACGATGTCGAGCACGGCATGATTCGCGCGGCGGGAAAATTCGACGAACCAAGAATCCACTTCGCCGTCGTCTGCGCATCGATCGGTTGCCCGATGCTGCTGCCCAGCGCCTTCGTCGCCGAAAAGCTGGAGGCCCAGCTCGAAGAAGGCATGCGTCGCTTCCTCTCCGACCGCAGTCGCAATCGCTTTGAAGCCGCCAGCGGAAAAATGAAGATCTCGAGGATTTTCGACTGGTATGGCAAGGACTTTGCCCAGGGCCATCAGGGAATGACCTCGGTCAAGGCGGCCCTGGCACGCCATGCGAATGTACTGGCCGACTCGGCGGCTGACATCAGGAGAGTCCAGAGTGGCGATTACGAGATCGAGTTTCTCGATTACGACTGGCGCCTGAACGACGCGCGCCAGTCCGGCTAACGGTCATGACTTTGCAAGACACCCCTGATCATGAAAGTCA
>NZ_JDSS02000053.1:46541-91369 GCF_000584955.1 Candidatus Accumulibacter vicinus | reverse complement strand
ATTGGCAAGACCCAGGGCAGAAGCGCCCGTCAGCGCCGCAGAAATCGGCCTGCACAACTCATCGAGTGTTCAGAACGAGCGTGGCAGGCCGAGCAGGTGCTCGGCCACATAGGCGTAGATCAGGTTGGTCGAGATCGGCGCTACCTGGTAGAGGCGTGTCTCGCGGAACTTGCGCTCGATATCGTATTCGTTGGCAAAGCCAAAGCCGCCATGCGTCTGCAGACAGACATTGGCCGCCTCCCACGAGGCCTTGGCGGCAAGGTACTTGGCCATGTTCGCCTCGGCACCGCAGGGCTGCTGCGCGTCGAACAGCGCGCAGGCCCTGAAGCGCATCAGGTTCGCCGCCTCAATCTCGATCAAGGCGTCGGCGATCGGGAACTGCACGCCCTGGTTCTGGCCGATCGGCCGATCGAAAACGATCCGCTCCTTGGCATAGCGTGTGGCGCGTTCGATAAACCAGTAGCCGTCGCCGATGCACTCGGCGGCAATCAGCGCCCGCTCGGCATTGAGGCCATCGAGCAGGTAGCGAAAACCCTGCCCTTCCTCGCCGATCAGGTTCTCGTCGGGAACCTCCAGGTTGTCGAAGAACAGTTCGTTGGTCTCGTGATTGACCATGTTGGCGATCGGCCGCACGCTGAGGCCGTTGCCGATGGCGTCGTGCAGATCGACGATGAAGATCGACAGGCCTTCGGATTTCCGCTTCACCTCGGCGAGCGGCGTCGTGCGCGCCAGCAGAATCATCAGGTCCGAGTGCTGCACGCGCGAGATCCAGACCTTCTGGCCGTTCACCCGGTAGCGGCCGTCCTTCTTCACGGCGCTGGTCCTGATCTTGGTGGTGTCGGTACCGGTGGTCGGCTCGGTGACCGCCATCGACTGGATGCGCAGCCTGCCGGCGGCGATTCCCGGCAGGTATTTTTCCTTCTGCGCCTGGCTGCCGTTGCGCAGCAGCGTGCCCATGTTGTACATCTGCCCGTGCACGGCGCCGGCGTTGCCACCACTGCGGTTGATTTCCTCCATGATCACGCTCGCCGCCGTCAGCCCGAGACCAGAGCCGCCGTATTCCTCGGGAATCATCGCCGACAGCCAGCCGGCACCGATCAGCGCATCGACGAAGGCCTCGGGATACGCGCGCTGTTCGTCGATGCGGCGGAAATACTCGTCGGGAAACTGGCGGCAGAGGTCGCGCACGGCGTCGCGAATCTCCTGGTGTTCGTCTGGGGCGTTGAGCATCGCGGTCCTTTCCTGGCTTCGTGAATCGTCTACGAAAACTTCAGCACCTCCTTGATTTCGTTCAGGCTCTCGGGAATTCGCTTGGCAATGGCTTCGCTGGCCTGCTGATTGGCCTTGCCCACGATCTCCGCGAGTTCCCGCATCTCACCGACCGCGGTTTCGAAAGCTTTTCTGGCCAGTTCGGCCTCCGCTGCGGCGATCTCCTGCGGCGAGCCACCCTTGGTCAGGCCGCTGATCGCGGCCGTCAATCCCTGCATCGTCTCCTGCAGGATCTTCACTTGCCACTCCCCGACGGCTTTCATCCCTGCAAGCGCTGCTCGGTTGGAAGCATTCAGGGCTTCGAGGTTTTCGCGCTGACTGGCCACCACGGCGTCCATGTTGACACCCGGCACCTTGAGCCCAGCCATGATGTTCATTAGCTCTTCGCTGCCCTTGGTCACGTCCATACTCGCAATCGCCTTGCTCCAATCACTCAATAATTTGGAAAGGTCTGCCATTTTCGATTCCTCCGCTTAAAGATACGATTCAATTTACCCAAACAGCGTTCGTTCGGCATTTGACGTCCCTCTCTTGCCGACGCGCCCTTGTCCTCAACTTTACTCTGCTGGTATGTTCAGCGCTTGCTGTCCTCCAGCGAGAAGGTTGATCATCTGTGCCACCGCCTTGATCTGTTTGCCTCCTTGCGTGTGATAAGCCTCGTGGGTGTAATCCTGCCCCCACCAGTCCCAACATCCCCGAGGATTGAGTGGCAAGGTTCGCGCCTGGATCTGCGGATAAAGGACGATGATGTCATTGGCCTGTGCCCATTCGTTGTAACCCGCAAACTTGGCGAACAGATTGCCGGAATGGCTACTCCGCCGGTCCGTCTCACCGCCCTGCAGGCACCCGTGGAACGCGACATGCAGCTTGCACTGCCGACCATTCTTGCAGGCCTGCGGGATGAACACATAGCCTTCTCTGGCCATCGAGGCGTTTTGCAAAGCGTTGTAAGAAGTATCCGAGAATTTGCTGAACACCCGCCGCTGGTCGAACGCCTGTACTGCGCTCTCCGCTACAGGCACACGGGCAGCTTTCAGTGCGGACTCGCCGTAAATGCGTTTCAGGATTGCTCCTGCGAGATCGACGTCCTTCAGATCCTTGCACAGCGCCTGCTTGTTGCTTGGTGGACAGGTCGCAGCGCCACTCATTCCGACCCCTGCGGTCACTGGACAAATGCAGCCATTCTGCTTCTCGCGCTGCTTGGCAACCGCCTCGCAATCGTCGATGAAAGCGTTCTGGTCGGTTGGTGGTGCGACTGCGGGCGGCAGCGTACACTTGCCTACCACCTCGCCGGCCGGCTTGTTGAAACTGTCCCTGACCATCGTATGGCGGGCAGGAAAGGTTCGACTGTAGGCAATGTTGGCCTCTGCCATCCCCCCCTTGTCGGCATCGGCATAGAAGTGGAAGAGCGAGTCCATCACGCCTCGTGAGACGATGGCGTCATAGGTACCGCTGAACAGATAAACCTTGGCATTCTTGAGGTTGGCAAGCTTGCTGATGCTTCCTGCTGCCTCCTGTTTCTTTGCCTCTGCAAAAGCGGCACGCGCCGCCCGCTCGACCTCGGTCTTGTTCTTCGGCGCCAGGTCGGTTTTTTTACACCACTTGGGATCCAGACCGATGGCCGTGCATTCGAGCATGACGAACTGGCTGCACCTGGTTACAGCGTCCATGATCGACCCGCGCGCGCAGTAGTACGGGCCACCCGCGACAATACCCGCGCCCATGATGTGTGCGGAGTGTGCGACATGGAACTGGTGAGCCATGAAGCCCCCTGAAGAGATCCCTGACACGGAGATCTGGCTAACGTCTATCTTGACGCCTGCGGCCAAATCTTCCAGTGCTGGCGCTCCGCTTGCGGAGCATGCAAAAGCCAGTGAGCAGACTGCCAGCGCCTCCCCCGACCACGCTCTGATCGCCTTTTCCTTTTGCCGTGACATGGTAATGATCCCCCTTTCGTCTACACTCATTTAACGGAAAAATATGCTGCAACGCAATATCCAGCATAGTTCAGGCGAGTGGAAAGTCAACGGGAATCGATGCAGTCCGGACGCCGGTATTTGCCCCAGGCACTCCAGCTATAAACCAACAGTCCCAGCCAGATCAACCCGAAACTGAGCAACTGTTCGGCCCGCATCGGTTCGCCGAAAAGCCAGATCGCGGTGACGAACTGCAGCGTCGGATTGATGTACATCAGCATCCCGACGGTCGCCAGGTCGAGTCGTTGCGCAGCGGCGGCGAAGGCCAGCAGCGGCAGCGCGGTCAGCGCACCGGCACCGATCAACAGCCAGGAGGTCGAAAGGTCATGTCCGGTGAACACCGCATGGCCGTTGCCGGCCTGATAGAAGGCGTAGAGCGCACAAACCGGCAGCATCACCAGAGTTTCCAGCCACAGGCCGGAGACGGCATCGACCGGGAGTTGCTTGCGCACCAGGCCGTAGGTACCGAAGGTACCGGCAAGGAACAGCGACACCCATGGCAGGCCACCGATGGCGATGATCTCGTTGGTCATTGCCGCCAAAGCCAGGAGTACCGACAGCCACTCCAGCCGGTTCAGCCGTTCCTTGAGCACAACCAGGCCGAGCAGGATATTGACCAGTGGCGTCAGAAAGTACCCGAGGCTGGAAGCGACGACCTGCCGATTGGCGACCGCCCACAGGAAAACCAGCCAGTTGCTGCCGATCAGCAGTGCCGCGACCGTCAGCATCAACAACTGCCGCCAGATCCGGAAGACCGCAGCGACCTTGTGCCATTGCCTGCGCAGTGTCAGCAGCAGGCCGACAAATACGCATGCCCAGACGGCGCGGTTGCTCAACACATCCATCGGCGAAACATGCGCGAGCTGGCGGAAGAACAGCGGAAAGAATCCCCAGATGCCATAGGCGAGCAGGCCACAGGCGATGCCGATCAGGTGGCGCTGGGGATTCACTGTTCAGCGTTGCCGACGCAGAATGCCGAGTGCTGCCGAGCGGTAGTCGCGCCGGTAGAGCACCAGCAGAATCAGCACCGCGAGAATGCTGAGCAGCAGTGGACTGAGCAGCCAGCCCGAGGCCGCGAGGCCGAAATAATAGGCACGGATACCGCGATTGAAGTCGTCGCCGGCAAGATTGTTGGCACCAGCCAGGCGGCGCGCATAGCTTTCGATGTCGGCATCCCCGCGCTCGCCCAGCGGTGCCGCCCCAACCAGGATCGAGAGCAGGTTGAACTGCCGCAGCGACCAGGTGAATTTGAAGTAGGCGTAGACGAAACTCGCCAGCACCAGCATCAGCTTGATCTCCAGAAGTTCCCGGTTGCCCGCACCGGACAAGGCCAGGTCGCTGGTGAAGTTCAGCAGCTTGTCGGCAGCGCCAAGTGCGGCGACCAGGCCGGCGATGATATAGATGGTGGTATTGGCGTAGAAAGTGACACTGTTCACCAGATTGCCGATCAGTGTCGAGTCGGTGACCCGCACCTCGCGTGCCAGCATCCGGTAAGCCCATTCCAGCCGGAATTCGCGGGCACTGCTGATCAGCCCCCCGGATGCCCAGCGGCTATGCTCGGAAAACCAGCCGTAACCGGCCCAGCAGGAGAAAAAAGCGAAGAGCGCCAGCCAGTCGGCAATCGCCAGATGGTGGAGTGCACCAGACACCTTAGGGTAACGTCGGCGGTTGGAAGTGTTCCTCGCTGGTCAGCGTATGGAGGAAGGCCACAAGTTGTCGGATCTCCTGGTCGGAAAGTTTGTGGTCGACCAGCAGCGTACTCTTGTGGGCATCGGCCTTGCCGCCTGACGCCATATAACGCACCGCCTGCTCCAGATTGGCGACGCTTCCGTCGTGGAAGTAAGGGCCGGAAATGCCGACCGAACGCAACGTTGGTGTCTTGAATGCCGACCTGTCTTGCAGGTCCTTGGTCACTGCGTAGCGGCCGGGGTCGGGATTGGCCTTGTCGGCTTCGAGGCCGATGTTATGGAACCGGTTGTCGCTGTAGAGTGGCGGCTGGTGGCAGGTGGCACAACCCGCCTTGCCAACGAAAAGTTCATGACCGGCCTGCGCATCGGCCGAGACCGCCGTCTTGTCGCCGGCTGCATGACGGTCCCAGGGCGCCTCGCCGCTATTGAGCGTACGCAGGAAAGCGGCCAGCGCCTTGACAATGTTGTCGGCGTCCGGCGCACTGCCGAAGACTTTCCTGAACTCGACCTGATAGCCGGGTATCGCAGCGATCACCGCAGCGGCTTTGGCCGGTTCGGCACCGATCTGTGCCTTCCAGGCGGCCGTGACCTGACCTTCGAGGGTCTTGGCACGGCCATCCCAGTACCAGCTGGTGTAGTAGCCGGTGTTGTATACGCTGGGCGTATGGCGAGTATTCATGCCGCCACCGACCTTGCGCGACAGCGGCAGCGCGTCAGTCCAGCCGAGATGGCGGTAGTGGCAGCCCTGGCAGGCCATGCTGCCGTCGCCCGAGAGACGCGGATCGAAGAAAAGTTTCTTGCCGAGCGCCGCTTTTTCCGGCGTCGTCGGATTGTCAGGCGGATCGGGGGGGGCCGGTAAAGCTGGAGAACGAGCGTAGCCTGCGCCACCCTGCGGCAGTGCGACACAACCGATCAGTACGGCGGCGAGGGCTGCGGCGAGAAGCCGGTAACGGAATGTCGGTTTCAATCTTGTCTCCTCCTGGGTTGGTCACGGCAAATAGGGTAACACTGCCGAAACCCGCAGTGCAAAGTGCGATCATTTTTGATAGCACTCGCATTCTTGAGGCGGCAGCCATTGATCTATAGACTCGTCGACCTGTCCTCACGAGAACCCCTGATGCCTACCCTGACCAGATTCACCCTTGCCCTCTTTTTGTTCTCCTTGTTCACCAACAGCCACGCTACTGATGCTGCAACGGCCAAGGAAGCAGGCAAAATAAAGCCAGGTACGGATGCCACCGCCGCCAAGCCGCTAGTGCCTCGTTTCGATCACGTAGTGATCGTGATCATGGAAAACGAAGACCAGGAACAGATCATCGGCAATGCCAATGCCCCGTACATCAATCACCTGGCGCAAGCCGGTGCCAATTTCACCGATGCCCACGCCCTTACCCATCCCAGCCAGCCAAACTACCTGGCGCTGTTTTCCGGCTCCACCCAGGATGTGACTGACAATAGCTGCCCCCTGACGTTTAGGAAAAAAGCTAATCTGGCGAGCCAGTTGGTCGCCGCCAAACTGACCTTCAGCGGCTTTTCGGAAGATCTACCGACAGCCGGATATACTGGCTGCAAAGCCGGCAAGTATCGGCGCAAGCATAATCCATGGGTGAATTTCGATAACGTGGATGCCAGCAGCAATCAGCCGTTTACTGCCTTCCCGGGCACGGATTTTGCCGCCTTGCCAACGGTTTCAATTGTCGTCCCGAACTTGTGCAACGACCACCATGATTGCCCGATCCAGACCGGCGATGCGTGGCTGAAGGCCAGGTTCGATGATTATGTACAATGGGCCAGGACGCATAACAGCCTGTTCATCCTGACATGGGATGAAGACGCGTCACGGAAGGACAATCACATTCCAACGGTCATGGCAGGAGCGACAGTGAAGCCTGGAAATTACCGCACCACCATCAACCATTACCATGTCTTGCGCACCCTGCAGGCAATGTTCGGGCTGGCACCGATCGAAAATACCGCCGCCGTGGCGCCGATCACCAACATCTGGACGACCAAGTGAGCACGGCGGCGGTGTAGGACTGACTACTTGCCGGCGGCTTCTCGCTTCTGGCGGGAGGTCGCCATCAGCGTCGCTTCGCCATCGATGACCACCTTGTCACCCACGGTGCACACGGTATCGACGACCACCCGCGACTTCTCGGTGATGACCTCCTTGACCGTCACCTTGGCATGGACCGTTTCACCCGGACGCACCGGCGCGCGGAAGCGCAGGGACTGGCTCATGTAAATCGTGCCAGGCCCGGGTAAACGATTGCCCAGCACCGCTGAAATCAGGCTCGCGGACAACATCCCGTGTGCGATGCGGCCGCCAAACATCGTGGTTTTCGCAAAATCTTCATCCATGTGCACCGCATTGACGTCGGTCGATACTCCGGCAAATAAAACGAGGTCTGCATCGGTAATGGTCTTGGCGATTTCTGCGCTCATGCCGACAGACAAATCTTCAATATCGTAACCATTCTGGGGATTCATGAAAGTCCTTTCTCGTGATTATCAGCGCGGAGATGGCCGCGCCCATTAAATACGGCGCTCGCCCTTGCCAGCGCCAGTCGATTTTCTTGAGGTTTCCGGATGCCTTGAAGCTGGTCCATCGCAAGGACAGGCATGACCACCGGATGACGACAAGTATATATCCTAAGCCATCATAATGACGATTTTGCCCGTAGATTTGCGCGTCACCACTTGATTGAGCGCTTCAACTGCTTGAGCCAGTGGGTAGGTCGCCGAAACATGCGGCTTGATCGCGCCCTCCAGATACCATTGCATCAGGGTCTGGAAACTCTCGGTCATCACCTGCGGATTCAATTCCGCATAAGCTGGCCAGTTGACGCCAATCACGTCCACATTCTTGACCAGCAGATGATTGGCGGGAATCTGCGGTACGGCGCCACCCGCAAAACCGATGATCAGGATGCGCCCTTCAAAGGCGATGCTGCGTAGCGAAGCGTTGAATAACTCACCGCCAACCGGGTCGTAGACCACGTCGGCACCGCGGCCGTCGGTGAATTCCCTGATCCGCGTCCGCAGGTCCTCGTGGCTGGAATCAAGCAGATGATCTGCGCCGTGATCGCGGGCCACCTGCAGCTTTGCCGGGCCGTTGGCCGTGGCGATCACCGTCGCCCCCAATTGCTTGCCAATGGCGACGGCGGTCAACCCGACCCCGCCGGATGCGCCGTGCACGACCAGCGTCTCCCCGATCCGCAAGCGTGCCCGATGCCACAAGGCCAGATGCGAGGTACCGAAGACCACGGGAAAAGCCGCGCCGTGTTCCCAGGACATCGCCGCCGGCATCGGTACACAGCGCTCGATGTCCGCAATGACCTGTTCGGCATAGCCACCATACGGCGTGATGGCGATCACCCGAGCCCCGATGGCGATTCCGCCAACGCCGGCGCCCAATTCCATCACCTCGCCGGAAACTTCAAAGCCGGGAGTGAAGGGGGGGGCTGGCTGCTTCTGGTATTGGCCACGGGTGATCAGGCTATCAGCGAAGTTGACCCCACAGGCACGGACACGGACTCGCACCTGGCCGGGTCCGGGGCGTGGTTCCGGAACCTCATCCAGCCGCAACGCGGCCGGACCGGTGAGTTCATGGCAGACGATGGCTTGCATGGCGAAATCATCTCCATCGTGTAAAACCCCGAGGAATGAAAAGGGAGTTTTGCATTTCCCCCTCCCTGGAGAAGAAGGGGGCTGGGAAACGCCAGGATTTGACCGAGCGCTGCTTACTCGCCGATGATCTTGCGCACCACGTCGGTCATCGAAAGCACGCCGACCGGCTGATCCTTCTCGGTCACCACCAGGCGATGCATGCGCCGGGCCGTCAGCAGGCTGACCGCATCGCTCAACAGCATGTCCGCGTCGCAGGTCGCGCAACCTGGGGTCATGACCTCCCTGGCCAGCATCGCGCGCGCCTGATCCGGTGTCCGGCCCTGCCGCGCCAGCACCATATCGGTTTGCGATACGACGCCGACGGCCATGCCCTGCTCATCCATCACCACCACCGCATGAATTTCCTTGTCCACCATGATCTTGGCGACGGTGCCGACGGTATCGTCCGGCGTACAGGAGATGATGCCACGATGCATCAGATCGCGAACCTTGCTGCCATCGTCGGCAATGGTCAGCGCTTCGCCCTCGGCGATGCTCGGCAGCGGTACGGACATCGGATAAGGCGCCGGTGTGGTATGGACATCCCCCTTGGGCAGCATCGGGTGCACCATCGCCACGGGCGGCTTGCCACTGGCGCCCTGACCGAACTCGGTGGCGCCGACCAGTACCGACATGTTGCCGTGTGGATGTTTGTTGTCGTGCATCAACTGATGGGCGATCGGTAACTCTTCGTAGGTGAAGGCACGCGACATGCAGGGATCGAGCTGGCCACGCAGCGCCAGTTCATTCATCTGGTTGGACTGCTCGGTATTGGCGAAATGCGAGCCCTGCAGGCGCTTCTGCCGCATCCACAGATAGCGCAGATCAACGGTCGCGTTATAGCCGGTGGTGCCGGCGCAGACGACCACCATGCCACCGGTCTCGCAAACGAAGATCGACGTCGGGATGGTGGTTTCGCCGGGATGCTCGAAGACGATGTTCGGCGCCCGCTTCTCGCCCAGTACTTCCCAAATCTTCGCGCCGAAGGAGCGCACGCCCTTCAGCCACTTGGCATAGCCGGCGTTGTCCTTCCAGTGCGGGAGCATTCCCCAGTGATCGAAGTCATTGCGATTGATGCAGCCTTTGGCGCCCAGTTTCATGCAATAGTCGAACTTGTCCTCGCCTGAAACCATGGCTACCGACGTTGCACCGACCGCCTTGGCAATCTGGATCGCCATCGATCCGAGGCCGCCGGCACCGCCCCAGATCAGCACGACATCGCCCTTCTTGATCGAGCTGGCACCCCAGCCATGCAGCATCCGCCAGGCGGTGGCCGCGACCAGCGTATACGCCGCCGACTCTTCCCAGTTCATGTGCTTGGGCTTGGGCATGCACTGCTGGGCCTGCACCCGGGTGAACTGGGCAAAACTGCCATAATTGGTTTCGTAACCCCAGATCTTGAAGGTCGGCGAGTACATCGGATCGCCGCCTTTCTTGACCCACTCGCAATTGCGGCTGTACTGGCCGCAATGCATCACCACTTCGTCACCCACCTTGACGTTGGTGACGTCCTTGCCGACCTTGTAGACGATTCCGGACGCATCGCTACCGCCAATATGGAAGTCTTCGGGTTCACCACCCTTGTTGCGGGCAGCAATGACATTGACCGGAATGCCGAGTCCGGCCCAGACGTTGTTGTAGTTGATGCCGGCAGCCATCACATACACCAACACTTCGTCATCGGCGATCGACGGGGTATTGACCACTTCCTTCTGAAACGCTTCGGTGGGCTTGCCAAAACGTTCCGGGCGGATCAGCCAGGCGTGCATTTTCTCCGGAACTTCGCCCAAGGGCGGCTTTTCACCTAATTCATACAATGATTTGCTCATCAAGATGCTCCTTTGTGGTTAGACTGCTCGGTTGGTTTACCGACAAAAATCTGGAGAGAATATGCTTGCGCATACGCTCGTATTCTTCGAACTGATTGAATCTATTTTCTCTCAACCGCTCGCCAATAACGGTTTGGCCGCCGGCCAGCTCCAGGCCGAAAGTTCCGAATTCCTCTTTCAGCAAGCGCATTACCCAGGCACTCTGATGGCGGATCCGCAGTTTGTCCAGCAAACCGGCATTGGCGAGAAACTTGCGGTGCCTGTCAAAATGATCGTGAAACGGTTTGATCCCGGTATTCATCGTCGCACTCACCAGACACACCGGATAATCCCAATTCTCCCGGCGATCCTGCCGGGAAGCGCTGCGTCCAATTTCACTGGCCGTCTTGCGTGCCGGGGCACCCAGGTCGGATTTATTGACCGCGAAAATATCCGGGATTTCGATGATCCCCGATTTCAGATACTGGATTGTATCGCCCGAGGCCGGCTGCGCCACGTAACAGACCGTATCGCCGATTTCGGCAATATCGATCTCGGTCTGGCCGACGCCGACCGTCTCGATCACGACGATATCGAAACAGGCCAACAGCAGCCAACTCATCGGCCAGACCTCGGTGGCCACCCCACCCAGCTGGTTGCGATTGGCCAGCGAGCGGATGAACAGACCTTCGTCGTGCGACGAGTTCTTGATACGGATGCGATCCCCGAGCAGAGCGCCACCACCCAACTCGGGGCGGCTGGACGGGTCGACCGCGAGCACCCCGACCGTCCTGCCTGACAAGCGCCATTCGCGAATCATCGCGGAAACGAGCGAGGACTTTCCGGCACCCGGAGGTCCCGTCACCCCGATCAGGTGACCATCATTCAGCCATCGCTCGCCGGTCAGCGAAGCCAGCAGGCTTGCCGAGCGGTTACGCGCCTCGGCAAGCTTGTTGTCCAGCAGATTCAGGCCACTGGCAACCGCCGCCCGCTCTCCGCGCATGATCCGTACAGCCAACTGCTCGGGATCGGGAAGATTGACTGGATTGACTGGACTCATCGATCGATCACTGTGGCAAGGCAAACCGTTCGAGCCCGTTGCATTCGCGGATCACGTTCACCATGTCCTCCATGATGGCATTCAGATTGAAGTCCTTGGGCGTGTAGACCGCGCGCACACCGAGTGCCACCAGCTTGTCGGCATCTTCCCGCGGGATGATTCCGCCGGCAATCACCGGCACATTCGAGAGATCGCGCAGGCGCAGTTCCTGAAGAACCGACTCCACCAGCTCCATATGACTTCCGGAAAGGATCGACAGGCCAACCATATGCACCCCTTCCTCCTGAGCTGCCTGGGCAATCTGTTGCGGCGTCAGCCGGATGCCATCGTAGACGACCTCGAAGCCGACATCCCTGGCCTTGACGGCCACCTGTTCGGCCCCATTGGAATGCCCGTCCAGCCCGGGTTTGCCGACCAGCAGCTTGAGCGGGCGGCCGAGCGCGTTGCCCGTACTGGCGACCCGGGTCCTGAGGTCGGTGACTCGATCCTTCTTGCCCAGGACTTCGCGGCTGTCAATGGCAATGTCGATCCCTGTCGGTGGCCTGAACTCGCCAAAAACCGCACGCAATGAATCGCCCCATTCGCCGGTGCTGACTCCCGCCAGCGCACAACGAATCGAACTGGGCATGATGTTTTCGCCACTCCTGGCGGCATCACTGAGTCCCTGCAAGGCGGCCCGGACTTCGGCATCGTTGCGGTTCTTGCGATGCGCCTGCAGCCGCTCGATTTGCTCACGCTCGGCTGCCGGATCGGTCTTCATGATGGCGCCATCGCTGCCCACGGTCAGCGGCGATTCGGCCGTTTCCTGGAAGCAGTTCACTCCGATGATCTTGAGGTCGCCCGACTCGATGGCGCGCAAGCGGTTCATGTGACTGCCGACCAGTTCGCGCTTGATGTAGCCGGACTCGATCGCGGCAATGATCCCGCCCTGGGCTTCGACATTCTCGATTTCCCTCTTGGCACCTTCGATCAGCTCACTGACCTTGGCGGCAATGACCGGTGACCCATCGAGAATATCGTCGTACTCCAGCAGATCGGTTTCAAAGGCCATCACCTGCTGCATCCGCAGCGCCCATTGCTGATCCCAGGGGCGCGGCAGACCCATCGCTTCGTTCCACGCCGGGAGCTGGATGGCGCGGGCTCTTGCGCGTTTCGAAAGCACCACCGACATCATTTCGAGCACGATTCTCTGTACATTGTTTTCCGGCTGCGGCTCGGTCAGCCCCAGGGAATTCACCTGCACGCCATAACGGAATCGGCGCAGCTTGGGATCTGCCACCTGGTAGCGGGACAGGGTCAGCTCGTCCCACATCTCGCCAAATGCCCTCAGCTTGCAACACTCTTCGACGAAACGTATGCCGGCATTGACAAAGAACGAGATCCGCTCGACGACCTGTGGAAACGCCTCCGAGGCGATTTCACCGGAAGCCTTGACCCGATCGAGAACCGCCATCGCGGTGCACAGGGCGTAGGCCAGCTCCTGAACCGGTGTCGCTCCCGCCTCCTGCAGGTGATAGCTGCAGATATTGGTCGGATTCCATTTCGGTACATGCCTGACCGTGTAATTGATCGTATCCGCGATCAGGCGCATCGATGGACCCGGCGGATAGATGTAGGTACCCCGCGAGAGATATTCCTTGATGATGTCGTTCTGGGTGGTACCGCTCAGTCTGGTCGGATCGATGCCTCGCCGTTGCGCCAGGCCGATGTATAGCGACAAGAGCCACGCCGCCGTGGCGTTGATGGTCATCGAGGTGTTCATCTGATCAAGCGGGATCTGGTCGAACAACTGATCCATATCCTCGATCGACGAGATGGGCACACCCACCTTGCCGACCTCGCCCCTTGCCAGGGGACTATCGGCGTCGTAACCGGTCTGCGTCGGCAGATCGAAGGCCACCGATAGTCCCGTCTGGCCTTTGGCAAGATTGGTTCGATACAGGGCGTTGGATGCCCTGGCCGAGCTGTGACCACTATAGGTCCGCATCAACCAGGGTTGATCGCGATTTTTCCGGGCAGCAGGCATGACTATCCCCTTTTCCTGATCAAGAGACGTCTTTCGATCTCAAAAATCTTCTCATCAATCTTTTCCTTGTTCATTGCTTTCTTGTCGTTTTCCTTGATGAACAGGTCCTCGCCATGGCTGGCAAGCGCGGCGGACGCACTGATGTTCTTGACGCCAATCAGCTGAAAACTGACGATGCCGAACTTTGCGCCCAGTTCGCCCGGAGCGTCTTCGACCGCCAGTACCCGCGACAGGGCGGCAACGGTATCGCCGGCGATCGACGGCTGGGTGTGATAGCCCTCGGTAAAGCCGAGTTCCCAAACGCTGTTTTCACTGACATCGCGGCTGGCCAGCCCCTCCAGCCAGGCGAAGACCAGGCCCCCATAAACGATCGGATCACCACTCATCTTGCCCGACAAGCCGGAACTGAAAACCCGATCGAAATGCAGCGGATGGGTATTGCCCACCGCATAGGTCAGCGACAGATGCTCGTCGGTGATCGTTCGGCCATTGGCATGAACGATGATGTCGCCAACGGAAAAATCCTCGAACCAGGAATTGGGGCCGGTCAATCCGGACGGAAGCGGTTCAGGGAATTCCGGCAGAAAGACCTCGGCCTCGTCGACCCAGGGAAAAGCGGGCATCACCGCTGCCGCCGGCAAGGGGGTGGTTGAGGGACGGTCTCCCTGGCCGGCAACCATGATTTTCCGCTCGTACTGCAGGACCACCTGGTCGTTCTGGTTGATGCCCAGGGTCCGGATGGTCACGATACCCGGCTTGCCGGCACCGCGCTCCTTGCGGTCGATGACCTTGGTCAGCGAGCGAATGCTGTCCAGCTCATGAACCGGCCGCAGGTACTGGGCATCGTAATAGCCGAGGTTGGCCATCGCCTTTTCCGAATCATTCTGCACACCCAGCGAGAGAACGACATTGAAGACCATCTGCGGTGAGGCCACCAGACCCGCGAAGCCGCTGGCCCTGGCATATTCCTCATTGAGGTAGAGCGGATTGCACTGCATGTAGGTCCGGGCAAAGGCCTCCATCTGGGCACGGAAGAAGGTGAAACCACGCGGGTGAACAAACACCTGCCCCGGCACGAACTCCTCCAGATAGCGGCCATAGTGCGGATGGCGGACTTGCTGCACGTCCACCTGCACTTTGGCGGCCAGTTCGGCCTGTGGCCGGAAACGAATTGCCTGCGACATGGAATCCTCCTGTTACACAGCATCGATGAGCGAGCGGGCGATCACCTTCAGAGCCAGTGTTTCTTCGGCTCCTTCGAATATCGACAACACGCGGGCATCGAGGAAATAACGGCTGACCGGCGACTCCTCGGCATAACCCATGCCCCCATGAATCTGCATCGCTTCGCGGGTGAGCCACTCGGCTGTCCGGCAGGTGAACAGTTTCACCATACTGGCTTCCATCTGCCCCAAACCCTGATCCATCAAACTGCCCACGGCGTAAGTGAATTGGCGGGAAACGGTCAGTAGCGTCGCCATGCGCGCCAGCTTGACGAGGGTGAGCTGAAAATCGCCGATCGGCTTGCCGAACGCCTTGCGCTCCTGGGAATACGAGATCGCCCGTTCGAAAGCGGCCTGCATGACACCAATCGCACGCGCAGCCGTCTGAATGCGCCCGCCAGCAAATCCGGCCATGGTGAAGTAAAAGCCCTTGCCTTCGCCCGCCGGCCCACCCACCAGATTTTCATCGGGGACAAAGACATTGTCGAAGAAGACCTCGTAGGAATGCATCCCGCGATAACCGATGGTCGAAATCGCCCGGCCGGTCAATACGCCGCCCTGTGCTTGTCGATATTCGAAGTCGTGCCCTTCATACGAGTCCTTTTCGACCAGGAACATGCTGAGCCCCCGATGGCCGAGCGAACGGTCCGGATTGGAGCGCGCCAGCACCAGGAGAAGTCCAGCCTTGCCGGCCATGGTGCACCAGGTCTTGACGCCGTCGAGGATCCAGCCGCCATCGCACTTGCTTGCTTTGAGGCGCATGGCGGCGACATCGGAACCGGTATCCGGTTCAGTGACGGCAATGGCACACAAAGGATCGCCGAGCGCCACCTGAGGCAGCCACTTTTGCCGCTGCTCTTCGGTTCCCCCCTTGAGCAGGGCGCGGCTGAGGATTTCCGGACGCGTGATCAGGCTCCCCGCTGCACCGAGCGAGCCGCGCGAGAGCTCTTCGGTGACCACGATCATACCCATGTTATCTTCATGGTCATCGCTCTGGAGGCCACCGTAACGCTCGGGGATCGACAGACCGAAGCAACCCATTTCGGTCAGAGGATCGAGTATCTCCGGCGGAATGATCCGGTCTTCCCGATGGATCTCCTCGGCCAGAGGCATCACCACGTTGGTTGCCAGTTTGCGGAAGGTGTCCTGCATCATCATGGCGTGATCGTCGAGCAGGTAGGCACCGCTGGCGCCGTTCAAGGCGATGACCTCCCTGCCCAGCGCTTCCAGATTGCCTGCATCCAGTTGCGTCTGGCAGAAACGGCTGAGAGTCGAAGAGGCCAGGTCCGCCACATCGGCGTCGTTCAGACCAAAACTCTGCGGTCGCGCCCGCAAACGATTGTGGATGTTCTGCAAGGCCTCGGCGCAAAAAACCCGGGCCATCCGCTCTTCCAGGCAAACGCCATTGCCCGTCGCAGCCGCCGCCTTGCGAGCATATTCCGCCGCAAAGCGGGCTGCCGTCGATTCGGCGGCACACCAGGCCAGATCGAAGCTGGCCATCTGGTGTGCGTCCAGTTTTTCGTTCGAGACGCCCTTGCCGCCGAGGCATTGCTGCTTGATCCAGGTCAGCGATTTCCTGATCACCGAATCGGCTGATTCGAGATACTGCAATCCGTCCTGCATGTCACTCGTGACCTCAGTCATGGTTGATTCCTTTCCGGGTGGCTATTGTTTGGCCCGATTATTGACAATGCGAACAAACGAACGCGAGCGCAGCTCGTCCAGGGTGATCCCGGTCGCCAGCACTTCCTGCTCGGTGATCGCCCCGCACGCCATCCCCCGCAGGAAGAAGTTCAGCAGGCCCTGCCCTGTGGCCGCATCGTCGAAGGTATTGCCCACCAGCGTCGCCTGGGCAGCCTTGTTCAGGAATGCGTTCAGCCTAGCCGAGGCATCCTGCAGACCGCTAAGGAAGAAGGTATCGACCGCCGCATAGCGCACCGGCAACTGCCCCGGATTGAGATCCCACCCCTGATAGTAGGCGTGTCGCATCGAGTGCATGATATTGTCGTAGTGCAGCTTCCAGGCAGCATGCACGACGGCGCGATTCTCATCCATCTGCTGGGCCGTCAGCACGGTGTCCCTGGCAGCCTTGTGGGGTCCGATCGGCATGCTGGTGGTCGCACCGTCGCTGATGGTGATGCCGGTTCCGGCGAGGCTGACCTGCAACACATGGCGGGCAAAATCGCAGGCCGGATGAGTGTGACTCTGGTGCGCCGCCGTGATGTTGCACGAAGCCGTGTAATCGTAAGTCCCGAAAATCGCCGAGCGGCAGCGGCCACCCGCTGCCGCGACCAGCAGCGGCACCGTGTTTTCCCCCTTGAAATTGATGATCGACTGAGTGGTTTCGATCATGATTTCCATTCTCAGGGAATCCTTCGCAAAACCGAGTCGGGCTTCGAGATTCTCGAGAATCCTGGCACAGGTGGAAACCTGCGTCGCGGTGACTACCTTGGGAAGCGTGACGATGAAATTTGGTGGCAATTTGCCACCGGTATTCTCGGCCAGGCGGGTCAGAAAAATGTCCAGGGTACGAATCGAGCGAACCTTGCACTCGTCCGAAAACGTTTTAATGCGAATACCGATAAATGGCGAGAGCAGATTCTCGCGCATGCCTTTGGCGACTTCATCGGCAGCCGCGACGGCATGGCCGTCTTCCTCATCGTCGGGACGATTGCCATAGCCATCCTCGAAATCGATGCGGTTATCCTCGATCGGCTCGGTCTGCAGCTTTTTCAGCACCCGGTTGAAGACCGTGTAAGCCAGCCATGCCGCCGGTTTGACCCCGCGCACCTGCTCGGGATTGCTTTCCAGGGCATGCGTCAGGCTTTCCTGGTAGATGGGGTTCGTCGGCAGTGTTTCCGACCCCGGCAGACCCAGAACGCGGCCAAACACCAGGTAGTTGGGCGCATAGGTGTCGAGAGTCTTGAGCGCCACTTCTCCCAATTTGGCCGCGAAGCCGGCCTTGAACAGATTGGCCCCGCCGTAAACCGTGTGCACCGGCTGCCTCTCAAAGGAGTCCGCAGGGTAATCGGACTTGAAAGCCGCATTGGAATCGTGCAGATCGCTGCAATAGGAATTCATTTCGTCGTGGGTCAGCGTGAGCTTCATGTGTTGCCTCCGAAATACGTTAATCGTTGCTCAAAACACGTTCAACATTCGCATGCAAATATCCCGACGCCATGGTCGGGTTCCATCAACAGTTAAAACGGACCCCGGAGTCAAGACGAACGACGGCTTCAATGGGGTGGCTGATTCGCCAACCGATCACCTTGCGGTCATCGATGAGCGCGACCAGAGGCGCGCAGGCATGGCCCGCCGGGCTCCAGACTGGGTAGGATTCGACCAGGAGGGCGCCATGGGGCAGGCAAGGACGGAACGGCTGCTCAGGAGAGGAGTGGGCGGAGGATGGCCCCGCGGCCCTATCGACCAAGGGCATGGACGGCATTAGGCAGCCGGCCCGCTGGCGATTGACGGCATGATCCGGCTTTCTGTGCATGCCGCGGAACGGTGGCCGTAAATATTCCGATGGGAACGGTCGACGGTGTAGCGGAACACTTGCGTCAACCAGCGAATGTCCAGGTTGCACATGCACCGAGGCAAGCACCAGCCCCGCCCGGACGCATTGCTGCACGACAGCCATCGCCTCCCCCTGGTCAATCCACACTCACCGAAACACTACACGGCGCCATAGGATTCTAGCGCTTCACGAGGTGTCCCCGCAAGCTCGATCGTGACGATTTATCGGGAACAAACAGCGCCTGGGGAGACACTTGAGGGCAGGTAAACGGTCATGACTTTCATGATCGGGGCGCCTGGAAAAGTCATGGCCGTTGGACTGGTGCGAGTTCGACGCTGGCGCGCATCGCCGTTGCACCGTCGGGCGCTTGCGCCTCAAGAGCGCATTGCCTTTCGTTGACCGGGGTGCAGACGATGCGAAACGGCGCCAGATCGAACAGCGGCACCAGACCACGGAAGCTGAATTCCTGCACCGGTCGTGCCACTTCCTGACGAACCAGTTCCAGCAGCAGCACCGCGGTCAGCGGTCCGTGCACCACCAGGCCCGGATAGCCCTCTTCCTTCATTGCATAAGAACGATCGTAGTGAATCCGGTGCGCATTGAAGGTCAGCGCCGAGAAGCGGAACAGGAGTCTTGGATCCGGCGTCACGAGGCGTGCACAGGCGCCTGCCGGTAACGGCGGCCAGTCGTCGAGCAGGCGTGGGCACGCCATCGCTGGCCCTGGTTCGCGATAGACGATGTCCTGCTCCTCCTCGATACACAGCTTGCCATCCTGATAATAGCCGTAGAGCACCGAAACAAAAGCCAGCTTGCCGGAGCGGCCCGATGTCAGCCGGACATCGCGAATGGTGGCCACACGTCGCGCCGGCTGGCCGATCCGCAGCGAATGATGGAAGCGCATGCGCGCGCCTGCAAACATCCGCCTCGGATAGGGAATCGGTGGCATGAAACCACCGCGCTGTGGATGTCCGTCGATGCCAAGCAGCACCTGCGGCACCCTGGGCAGAAAATAGAACCAGTGCCACAGCGGGGGCAGCGCGCTCCCGCTCCCCAGAGCGGTCTGCGTGTCGTCGAGCACTGCCGCCGCTGCCAGCGCCACTGTCGGACTCAGATCATCGTCAGTGGTCTCCTGGTGACCAATCCACTCTGCGTAGTCTGCTGTCACGTCGCTCATGCCATTCATCCTTTCCTGAGTTCCTTGAACGGTTCTGCAAGTAACGCACAGCATACGGCCAAACGCAGGTTGACGCACACGCGTGGCGCCAATGCAGGGCTATCCTGAGATCTTTGCGCCAATGAAACCGATTTGCTCATATACTGTTCCGCTGTCGTCGGTGCCGCGCCCGTTTCGAGTCAGGCCTTGAGGGGTTTTCCGGCGAGCTTGTCGGGGGGGTCAATCACAGTGATGAAAGAAGAAACAGCTTCGACGGATCCTGCGCCGCTGCGCGCCGGACTGGCTGGCAACGTCGAGGCCATGCCGACAGGCGGTCAGTCCGTCCGCGAGCAGTCGCGGCAGGACGATGCGGATCAGGATCTCTCGACCGAGATCGGTCCGCTGCCGATGAGCGGCCTGCGCATCATCGACGTCGGCACCTTTCTCGCCGGCCCTTATGCGGCGTCGATTCTTGGCGAATTCGGCGCCGAGGTGCTGAAAGTCGAGCACCCGATCGCCGGCGATCCGATGCGCCGTTTCGGAACGGCGTCGAAGCGTCACGATGCGACACTGGCCTGGCTCAGCGAAGGCCGCAACCGGAAATCGGTCACTCTCGATCTGCGCCAACAGCAGGGCGTCGATCTGTTCCTGAAGCTGGTCGCCAAGTCGGATGTACTGATCGAGAACTTTCGCCCCGGCACGATGGAGGAATGGGGACTCGGTTGGAACGAGTTGAGCAAGGCCAACCCGGGCCTGGTGATGCTGCGCGTCTCGGGCTACGGACAGACCGGGCCGTATCGCAGACGTTCGGGTTTTGCGCACATTGCGCATGGTTTTGCCGGACTCTCGTACCTTGCCGGTTTTCCCGGTGAAACGCCGGTGGTCCCGGGGACCGCACCGATGGGGGACTACCTGTCCAGCCTGTACGGCGCAATCGGCATCCTGTTGGCCCTGCGCCACCGCGAGGCGACCGGACAAGGCCAGATCATCGACATCGGCATCTACGAGGCGGTGTTCCGCCAGATGGACGAAATTGCCGCTGCTTACGGCCTGTTCGGCAAGGTGCGCGAGCGCGAAGGCGCCGGCAGCTTTGTCGCCGTTCCGCATGGCCACTTCCGCACCATCGACGACAAATGGGTCGCCATTGCCTGCACCACCGACAAGATGTTCGAACGCTTCGCGGCGGTGATGGGCAAAGCGGAACTCGCTGACGCCGATCGCTACGGCAATCAGCGCAAGCGCCTGGCAGCGCGCGACGAGGTCAACCGGATCGTCATCGAATGGGTCGGTTCGATGTCTCGCAACGAGGTCATGAAGCGCTGCATCGACGGCGAAGTGCCGATCGGCAAGCTCAACAGCATCGCCGACATTTTCGAGGACGAGCATTTCCAGGCGCGCGGCAACCTCGCCCATCTACAGGAAGAAGGTCTGGGTGAAGTGGTGATTCCGGGCGTGGTACCGACACTGTCCGAAACGCCGGGCAGGATTTCCAACCTCGGTCCCCCACTCGGCAACGCGACCTATGAAGTGCTGCGCGAGCTACTCGGGATTTCGGCAAGGGAAATCAAGCGGCTACGACAACACAAGATCATCTGAACAGGCCATCGCGAGGGTTCCATGACTACCCCTGATCCCGCCGTGACCCGGCTGCCACTCGAAGGGATTCGCGTCATCGATGCGGCAACGGTCATCGCTGCACCTTACAGCGCGACCATCCTGAGTGAATTCGGCGCCGAGGTGTTGAAAGTCGAAAACCCGATCGGCGGCGACCCAATGCGTTACTTCGGAACTCCGACCAAACGCAAGGACACGCTCGCCTGGCTCAGCGAAGCGCGCAACAAGAAATCGGTGACCCTCGACCTGCACCTGCCCGAAGGCGTCGAGCTATTCAAGCAACTGATTGCCAAGTCCGACGTGCTATGCGAAAACTTCCGGCCCGGCACCCTCGAAAAATGGGGTCTCGGCTGGGAGGTTCTGCGCGCGGTCAATCCTGGCCTGATCATGCTGCGCGTCACCGGTTACGGCCAGACCGGCCCCTACCGCGACCGTCCCGGTTTTGCGCGGGTCGCGCACGCGGTCGGCGGCATCGCCTTTCTCGCCGGCATGCCGAGGGGAACCCCGGTGACACCGGGGTCGACCACCCTCGGCGACTACCTGACCGGCCTCTACGGTTGCATCGGCATTCTGATGGCCTTGCGCCACCGCGAGCGCACTGGCCAAGGGCAATATATCGATGCCGCCCTGTACGAATCGGTGTTTCGCTGCACCGACGAGCTGGCGCCGGCCTACGGCATGTTCGGTCGGATTCGCGAGCGGCACGGACCGACGCATAACGACTTCGCTTGCCCACACGGTCATTTTCCGACCAAGGACGACGGCAAATGGGTGGCCATTTCGTGTGTCACCGACAAGCTTTTCGAGCGCCTGGCGATCGCCATGGGACGCCCCGAACTGGCCGCGCCACATGTCTACGGAAACCAGAAGACACGCCTTGAAAACCGTCATGATGTCAACGAAATCGTCCGCGACTGGTGCGGTTCGCTGCATCGCGACGACCTGCTCAACCGCTGCTTCGCTGCCGGTGCGCCCGCCGGACCATTGAACAGCATTGCCGATATTTTTGGCGACCGGCAGTTCCATGCCCGCCGCAACCTGGTGGCTATCGACGAGCAGGACATCGGCGAGACGGTGATTGTCCCGTCAGTGCTGCCACGTCTATCGGTTACGCCGGGCCGGATCAAGCACCTGGGTCCACGGCTCGGGCAACACACCGACGAAGTGCTCGTGGATCTGCTCGGCCTGACCACAGACGAGATCAATGAACTGCGCAAGAAACGTGTGATCTGAACAGCGAAGGAATGGGTGAATAGAATGGATGGGATCCTGAAGGGCTTGCGCATTATCGAAGGCTCCGCTTTTGTCGCCGCTCCGCTGGGCGGCATGACGCTGGCCCAGCTCGGAGCGGATGTCATCCGTTTCGACCCGCTCGGCGGCGGCCTCGACCATCGCCGCTGGCCGCTCACCCTCGACGGCCAACACAGCCTGTTCTGGGCGGGCCTGAACAAGGGCAAGCGCTCGATTGCCGTAGACTTTCGCAAGCCGCGTGGTCAGGAGTTGTTGACGCAGCTGATCTGTGCGCCGGGCGAAAATGCGGGTCTGTTCAGCACCAACTTTCCGGCCAAAGGCTGGCTCGCTTACGAGACACTGCAGGCACGGCGTCAGGATTTGATCATGGTCAATCTGACCGGACGCCGTGACGGCAGTTCGGAAGTCGATTACACGCTCAATCCGCAGCTCGGCCTGCCCTTGATGACCGGGCCCAACTCGTCGCCGGAGGTGGTGAACCACGTCTTTCCGGCCTGGGACTTCATCAGTGGCCAGATGATCGCCCTCGGCCTGCTCGCCGCCGAAAGACACCGGCGGCTGACCGGCGAAGGACAACTGATTCGTCTCGCACTGAAGGACGTGGCACTGGCCATGCTCGGCAATTTCGGCATGCTTGCCGAGGTGATGATCAATGACACCGACCGGCCCAGACAGGGCAACTATCTCTACGGCGCTTTCGGCCGCGATTTCACCACGCTCGACGGCAAGCGCCTGATGGTCGTCGGTCTCACCAGCATGCAGTGGCGTTGCCTGATCAAGGCCACCGGCCTGCAGGAGGCCATCGCGGCACTCGGCGCCCGACTGGGTCTCGACCTCGAAGACGAGGGTCATCGCTTCCGCGCCCGACAACAGATTGCTGCACTGCTCGAACCGTGGTTCCATGCGCGCACGCTCGCCGAAGCCGCTACCATCCTCGATGCCCACCGTGTCAGCTGGGGCCCCTATCGCAGTGTGCGTGAAACCATTGCCTGCGACCCCGATTGCTCGACCGACAATCCGCTGTTCACCATGACCGAACAACCCGGGATCGGCACCTACCTGATGCCCGCAACACCGCTCCAGTTCAGCCGCGTGCCACGCCTGCCGGCAACGCCGGCGCCACGCCTTGGCGAACACACCGACCAGATCCTGCTCGACATTCTCGGTTTGAGCGAGGCCGAGGTCGGCCGCCTGCACGACGCGCGCGTCGTTGCCGGTCCGGATTGAAAACCGCTGTCAACGCCGTCGACTCCACCCGCCTTTCTTTCGTCAGGGACAACCGCCATGAAGCTACCCATTCATTTCTACAAGCCACTCGCCATCGGTGCGCCTCAGCCCCTGCGTGAACTGCCGGTGCGGCCGGAACGAATGATCCATTTCTTTCCGCCGCACATCGACAAGATTCGTGCCAAGGCGCCCGAAACCGCGAGGTCTTGTGACGTCATGTGCGGCAACCTCGAGGATGCCATTCCAATCGACGCCAAGAACGCAGCGCGCGCCGGTTTCATCGAACTGCTCAGCAACCATGATTTCGGGGATACCGCGATGTGGGTGCGCGTCAATGCCTTGAACAGCCCGTGGATACTCGACGACCTCGAACAAATCATCAGACATGTCGGGAACAAACTCGATGTGATCATGATTCCCAAGGTCGAAGGCGCGTGGGACATTCATTTCGTCGACCAGTACGTTGCGCTGCTCGAAGCCAAGTACGCGATCAGGAAACCGATTCTGCTGCACGCCCTGCTCGAAACCGCGCAGGGCGTGACCAACGTCGAATCCATTTGTGGTGCCAGTCCGCGCATGCATGGACTGAGTCTCGGCCCGGCTGACCTGGCCGCCTCGCGCGGCATGAAGACCACCCGCGTCGGAGGCGGCCATCCTGGCTACGGCGTCCTTGCCGACCCCGAACCCGGTCAGAACCAGCGTGCCTTTTTCCAGCAGGACCTCTGGCATTACACCGTCGCGCGCATGGTCGATGCCGCGGTGGCACATGGCCTGCGCTCGTTCTATGGTCCCTTCGGCGACCTCAAGGACGAAGCGGCCTGCGAAGCGCAGTTCCGCAATGCCTTCCTGATGGGTTGCTCCGGCGCCTGGTCGCTGGCACCGAACCAGATCGCCATCGCCAAGCGCGTCTTCAGCCCCGACGTGAAGGAAGTGCTGTTCGCCAAACGCATTCTCGAAGCGATGCCCGATGGCAGTGGTGTAGCGACGATCGACGGTAAAATGCAGGACGATGCGACCTGGAAACAGGCCAGGGTGATTGTCGATCTGGCGCGCCTGGTGGCCAGGCGCGACCCGGAACTGGCCGCCGCATATGGACTGTAGGACATTCTTTCAACACCTTGGGGAGAGCGTTCAGTGAGCGAAAAAACCAGACTGGGCAACTTTTTCGAAGATTTCTGCGTCGGGCAGAAAATTGTGCACGCCACACCGCGAACCATCACCGAGGGCGACGTGGCACTGTACACCGCCTTGACCGGGTCGCGCTTTGCCACTTCAGCCGACACCTTCGCGCACCGCCTCGGCTTCCCGCGGGCACCGGTAGACGATCTGCTGGCCTTTAACATGGTCTTTGGCCGGACCGTGCCGGACATTTCGCTCAATGCCGTCGCCACCCTCGGTTACGCGACTGGCCGCTTCGGCCATCCGGTCTATCCGGGCGACACGCTCAGCGCCGATTCCACCGTGATCGGGCTGAAAGAGAACAGCGACGGCAAGACCGGTATCGTTTATGTGCGTTCGTGCGGGGTCAATCAGCGCGGGCAGATCGCCCTCGACTACTGCCGTTGGGTCATGGTCCGCAAGCGCGACCCGGCTTCGCCGCCTCCGGAAACCGTCGTGCCGGAACTGCCTGCTGCCGTCGCGGCTGGCGATCTGCTGGTTCCGACCGGGATCAGGATTGGCGAGTACGACACCGCCTTGTCCGGTAGCACCGACCTCTGGAATGACTACCAGGTCGGCGAACGGATGGATCATGTGGACGGCATGACCATCGAAGAAAGCGAACACATGATGGCTACCCGTCTGTACCAGAACAACGCACGCGTGCACTTCAACCAGCAGGCCGAAAAAACCGGGCGTTTCGGCCGCCGTCTGATCTACGGTGGCCACATCATCAGCCTGGCTCGCTCGCTGTCCTTCAACGGGCTGGCCAACGCCTTCAGCATCGCGGCGATCAACGGTGGCTGGCATGTCGCGCCAGCCTTTGCCAATGACACGATCTACGCCTGGTCGGAAGTGCTCGAACAACTGATCGTGCCGGGACGCAACGATATCGGCGCGCTGCGGCTGCGTACCGTAGCGACCAAGGACCAGCCCTGCGCGGATTTTCCCTACAAGACTGCCGACGGCCGTTACGATCCGAGCGTGCTGCTTGACTTCGACTATACGGTGCTGATCCCGAGAAGAGAGTAGCCGCGAGGGTTGTCGCGTTGCTTCCTTCGCCTGGTTCTTCCCTCTGGTTCTTTTCTTCTCCTTTCCTCCTTGCAAAAAGTTCGGCCATACGCCGAAGTATCGTTGTTTTCATCAGACTTGAACTCCGCTATGCTTCGCGAACGTCGAAAGAACGATGTAAACTAATGGAGGAATTATGTTCCAAGTCCGAATACACGGTCGCGGCGGCCAGGGTGTGGTGACGGCTGCCGAGATGTTGTCTATTGCTGCGTTTGAGGAAGGCCGCTATGCTCAGGCCTTCCCGAGCTTTGGTTCCGAACGTACCGGGGCCCCGGTCGTCGCCTTCTGCCGCATCGCCGACCAGGAGATCCGGCTACGCGAACCGATCATGGAACCCGATGCCCTGATCATTCAGGATCCGACGCTGCTGTTCCAGGTCGATGTCTTCTCCGGCCTGAAAAAAGGCGGTTACATCCTGATCAACACCACCCGCAGTTTCGATGAACTGGGTCTTGGCGATTTCCTCCGCGACTGGCCGAAGGAGAGATTGTGCACGGTCCCGGCCACCGATCTCAGTCGCAAGCATGTCGGTCGTCCGATGCCCAATGTCCCCTTGCTCGCCGGTTTTGCGGCTGCATCAGGCATCATCCGGCTGGAGTCGGTGATCATGGCGATCAACGACAAATTCTCCGAAAAGGTGGCCAGCAACAATATCACTGCCGCCACCGAGGCTTATCAGTTCGTCCTCGACGAAATCGAAAGCGTACGTCAAGAGGAGGCTGCACATGCTTAAACAGACCGAAGGTTCACACGCCGTTGCCGAGGCAGTCGCCCTGTGCCGGCCCGAGGTGATCTGTGCCTACCCCATTTCACCGCAGACGCACATCGTCGAAGGCCTTGGCGAGATGGTCAAGGCCGGCGAGGTCGAGAACTGCGAGTTCATCAACGTCGAATCCGAGTTCGCCGCGATGAGCGTCGCCATCGGCTCATCGGCCACCGGCGCCCGCACCTACACTGCGACCGCTTCGCAGGGCCTGCTGTTCATGGTCGAAGCCGTATTCAACGCTTCCGGCCTTGGCCTGCCGATCGTGATGACCGTTGCCAACCGCGCCATCGGCGCACCGATCAATATCTGGAACGATCACTCGGATTCGCTCTCGCAACGCGACTGCGGCTGGATCCAGTTGTTCGCCGAGACCAACCAGGAAGCGCTCGATCTGCACATCCAGGCCTTCAAGCTGGCTGAGGAAGTCAGCCTGCCGGTAATGGTCTGCATGGATGGCTTCATTCTGACGCACGCTTACGAGCGGGTTGACGTTCCCACCCAGGAGCAGGTCGACGCCTTCCTGCCGCCTTACGAACCCCGCCAGGCGCTTGACCCCAGGGAGCCGGTGTCCATTGGCGCGATGGTCGGCCCCGAGGCTTTCGCGGAGGTCCGCTACCTCGCGCACGCCAAGCAGATGCAGGCTCTTGGCCTGATCCCGAAAATGGCCGAACAGTTCAGAACGGCATTCGGTCGTGAGTCGGGCGGCCTGACGCGTTCGTATCTGACCGAGGATGCTGAAACCATCGTCGTGGCGATGGGTTCGGTGTTGGGAACGATCAAGGACACCGTCGACGAAATGCGTGCTGCCGGCGAGAAGATCGGCGTGCTGGGAATCACTTCCTACCGGCCTTTCCCGATCGACAGCGTCCGGGCTGCGCTGCAGAATGCGCAGCGCGTGGTGGTGCTCGAGAAGAGCCTGGCCGTCGGCATCGGCGGCATTCTGTCTACCGACGTCCGCATGGCGATGTCGGGCCTGCAATTGCACGGCCACACCGTCGTCGCCGGACTCGGCGGGCGGGCGATCACCCGCAAATCCCTGCGCGCGCTGTTCGCCAAGGCCGCTCGCGGCGAACTCGAACATCTGACCTTCCTCGATCTCGACTGGAACGTGGTCAACAAGCAGCTCGAACGCGAGCGCACGACTCGCCGTTCGGGTCCGGCAGCCGAAAGCATGCTGCGCGACGTGGGCGTCATTGCCGCCCGTATTGGCTGAGGACATCTACGATGAGCTTCCAACCCCTGCATTTCTACCAGACCGGCACCTTCACCATCGGCAACCGCCTGCTCGGCGAAGAAGACCGGACGGTGCAGTCCGACATCCGCCGCACCAATTCACTCAATTCGGGGCATCGCGCCTGCCAGGGCTGTGGTGAAGCACTCGGCGCGCGGTTCGCCATCGATGCGGCGATGAATGCCGCGCGTGGCCGACTGATTGCGGCCAATGCCACCGGTTGCCTCGAAGTCTTCTCGACCCCCTACCCCGAGACCTCGTGGCAGATCCCATGGATTCACTCGCTCTTCGGCAACACTGCCGCGGTCGCCACCGGCATCGCTGCGGCGATCAAGGTGAAAAGACAGAAGGGCGAGATGGCTGATGTCCGCGTCGTTGCCCAGGGCGGCGACGGTGGCACCACCGACATCGGTTTCGGCTGCCTGTCGGGGATGTTCGAGCGCAATGATGACGTTCTGTATATCTGCTACGACAACGGCGGCTACATGAACACCGGCGTGCAGCGCAGTTCGGCCACGCCGCCGGCCGCCCGCACGGCGACCACCATGCCGGTCGGCCCGGAGCCCGGCAACGTCTTCGGCCAGGGCAAATTCGTTCCGGCGATCGCCATGGCGCATGAGATTCCTTACGTCGCAACGGCGACCGTTGCCGGCCTGCACGACCTCGAATACAAGGTCACCAAAGCCATGGGCATGCGCGGCGCACGCTACATCCATATCCTGGTGCCCTGCCCTCTTGGCTGGGGCGCAGCGTCGCAGGACACCATCAAACTGGCACGCCTGGCCAAGGAAACCGGTATCTTTCCGGTTTTCGAAGCGGAACACGGCGAAGTCACCGGCGTCCTGAAAATCCGCCGGCAACAGCCAGTCGAGGAATACCTGCGACTGCAGAAACGCTATGCCCACCTGTTCGGCAAGGCGCCGGCAGTGGCAACGATCGCCCGCCTGCAAGCGGCGGCAGACAAGAACATTCGCAAGTACGGACTGCTTGACCAGGAGGCGAACTGATGGAAAAACCCTTTGCCATAACCCTAGACCCCGGCTCTTCGCTGGCCAACCGGACCGGCTCGTGGCGCACGTCTAGACCGGTGTATGTTGACCGCCTGCCGCCCTGCAACAATCAATGCCCGGCCGGTGAGGACATCCAGGGCTGGCTGTTCCATGCCGAATCCGGCGATTATGAAAGCGCCTGGCGCCACCTGACCAAGGATAACCCCTTCCCGGCAATCATGGGACGCGTCTGCTACCACAGTTGCGAGAACGTCTGCAACCGCAGCAAGATCGATGCAGCCGTCGGCATCAATTCGGTCGAACGCTTTCTCGGTGATGAAGCGCTCAAGCGCGGCTGGAAGCTGACGGCACCGACCACCGAATCCGGCAAGCATATCCTGATCGTCGGCGCCGGCCCCTCGGGCATGTCGGCGGCCTACCACCTGCGCCGGCTCGGTCACCGCGTCACGGTCCATGAGGCGGGCCCGCTGCTGGGCGGCATGATGCGCTTCGGCATTCCCAAGTACCGCTTGCCGCGCGATGTACTCGAGGCCGAGATGCAGCGTGTCGTGGAACTTGGGGTCACGGTGAGACTGAACAGCAAGGTCGACAATATCCTCGACACCATGCAGGCCGGCAAGTTTGACGCCGCTTTCCTGGCGGTCGGTGCACACATCGGCAAAAGGGCGAGGATTCCGGCCGGTGACGCCGCAAGAATCATCGACGCCATTTCGCTGCTGCGCAGCATGGAAGGTGAAGACAAGCCCATGCTGGGCCGGCGGGTCGTCGTTTACGGTGGCGGCAACACGGCCATCGACGTGGCGCGCACCGCCAAGCGCATGGGTGCCGAGCCGCTGATCGTCTATCGCCGTACGCGCGAGAAAATGCCGGCACATGATTTCGAGGTCGAGGAGGCGCTCCAGGAAGGCATCATGGTCAAATGGCTGTCGACCATCAAACAGGCCGACGAATCCTCGTTGACCATTGAAAAGATGGCCCTCGACAGCAATGGCTTTCCACAACCGACGGGTGAGATTGAAACCATCGAGGCCGACTCGCTGGTGCTCGCGCTCGGGCAGGACGTCGATCTCGGTTTGCTCGAAGGCGTTCCCGGATTGCAGGTCAGCGATGGCGTGGTGCAGGTCGGCGCCAACATGATGACCGGCCATCCGGGCATTTTCGCGGGTGGCGACATGGTCCCGGCCGAACGCAACGTCACGGTCGGCATCGGTCACGGCAAGGCGGCGGCAAAACATATCGACGCCTGGCTGCGCAACGAGCAGTATGTCGCACCACCCAAACACGAGGTTGCAGTTTTCGAGAACCTCAACACCTGGTATTACACCGATGCACCGAAAACCGTTCGCCCGATGCTGGACATCATTCGTCGTCAATCGACCTTCGATGAAGTCCAGGGCGGACTGGATGAAAGCACCGCGCTGTTCGAGGCGCGGCGCTGTCTTTCCTGCGGCAACTGCTTCGAATGCGACAACTGCTACGGCGTCTGTCCGGACAATGCGGTCATCAAACTCGGTGCCGGCAAGCGCTTCGAGTTCAACTACGACTATTGCAAGGGCTGCGGCATGTGTGTCGCCGAATGTCCCTGCGGCGCGATCAAGATGGAGGCAGAAGAAATCTGAGCGCTGAGCAATACTGGCATTGACGCTCCTGGCCGCTTGCCGCAACCGAAGCGCAAACCACGTGATCCGGCATCGTGATCCGGATCGCCCAATCCGGGGACACTTCGAACCTGGCGTTTGAAGTGTCCCTTCCTTGTTCCCTAAACCGCGAGGTATGTATGTCCACTGAAACAAAGAACGTCTACGTATTTGGTGCTGCTCGAACTGACGGCGACGCCACGATGAAGAATCTGCTCGGAGGCAAGGGCGCCAACCTGGCCGAAATGTGCCGCCTGGGGATTCTCGTACCCCCCGGTTTCACGATCAGCACCGAGGTGTGCACCGTCTATAGCGAACAGGGCCAGGATGCCGTGGTCAAGCTGATCGAGGCGAACGTCCGCGAGGGCGTGGCTTTCGTCGAAAAAGAGATGGGCAAGAAATTCGGCGACGCGTCTGATCCGCTACTGCTGTCGGTGCGCTCGGGTTCGCGCGCTTCGATGCCGGGCATGATGGACACCATCCTGAATCTCGGCCTCAATGACGACGCGGTTGCCGGACTGGCGAGCAAGGCTGGCAACGAACGTTTTGCCTGGGATTCGTACCGTCGTTTCGTACAGATGTATGGCGACGTGGTGATGGGCCTCAAACCGGTATCGAAACAGGAACACGATCCCTTCGAAGTGGTCATCGACGCGCTCAAGGAGAAAAAGGGCGTACAGCTCGATACCGAACTCGACACCAATGACCTCAAGGAACTGGTGCTGCGTTTCAAGGGACTGATTCGTGCTCGGGTCGGCCGCGAGTTCCCGACCGATCCCTGGGAACAGCTGTGGGGTGCGGTGATGGCCGTTTTCCAGAGCTGGAACAACGACCGCGCCAAGGTCTACCGCGAACTGAACGACATCCCCGACTCCTGGGGTACGGCCGTGAATGTACAGGCCATGGTCTTCGGAAATCTGGGCGATCAAAGCGGCACCGGCGTCGCCTTCACGCGCGATGCAGGCACTGGTGAAGACCTGTTCAACGGTGAATTCCTGGTCAATGCACAGGGAGAAGACGTCGTTGCCGGGACCCGTACACCGCAACAGATCACTCTCGAGGGGTCGCGCCGCTGGGCACAGCTGGCACTGGTCAGCGAAGAGGAACGCCGCAGCAGGTTCCCGTCGCTCGAGGAACTGATGCCCGACATCTACCGGCAACTCCTGCAGGCGGAAACAACGCTCGAGAACCATTACCGGGACATGCAGGACGTCGAGTTCACGATCCAGGAAGGCCGCCTGTGGATGCTCCAGACGCGCAACGGCAAGCGCACCGGTGCGGCCATGGTGCGCATCGCCATGCAGATGCTCAAGCAAGGCATGATCGATGAAAAGGAGGCCTTGCGACGGGTTGACCCGGAACGTTTGAACGAGCTTCTGCATCCGGTTTTCGATCCGGCAGCGATCAAGAAGGCCCGCTCCATCGCGCATGGCCTGCCGGCTTCTCCGGGCGCGGCAACCGGACAGATCGTCTTCTTTGCCGATGAAGCCGAGGAGTGGGTCAGAAAGGGCAGGACCGTGATCCTGGTTCGTCAGGAAACGTCACCCGAAGACCTGCGCGGCATGAGCGTCGCCAAGGGAATCCTCACCGCTCGCGGTGGCATGACCTCGCACGCGGCCGTCGTCGCGCGTGGCATGGGCAAATGCTGCATCTCCGGCGCGGGCGCCGTACGGGTCGATTACCACGCACGTTCGATGTCGATCGGCGACCAGATTTACAGGGAAGGTGACTGGATCTCGCTCGATGGTTCAACCGGTGAAGTCTACGAGGGTCAGATACCGACCAAGGAAGCCGAACTCACCGGCGACTTCGGTGCCTTGATGGAACTGACCGACCGCTACAAGCGGCTCGGTGTGCGCGCCAATGCCGACACCCCCGATGACGCCAAGGTGGCGCGCAATTTCGGTGCCAAGGGCATCGGCCTGTGCCGCACCGAACACATGTTCTTCGAGGGCGACCGCATCAAGGCGGTTCGCGAAATGATCCTCGCCGATGACGAAGCCGGTCGGCGGCGAGCGCTGGCCAAACTGCTGCCGATGCAGCGCGGCGACTTCGAAGGCCTGTTCCGCGAGATGAGTGGTCTGCCAGTCACCATCCGCCTGCTCGATCCACCGCTGCACGAGTTCGTCCCGCACGATGAAGAAAACCAGCGGATCATGGCCCACGAGATGAATGTACCGCTGGGCGTAATCAAGATGCGTGTCGACGATCTGCATGAGTTCAACCCGATGATGGGTCACCGCGGCTGCCGCCTCGGCATCACCTACCCGGAAATCACCGAAATGCAGACGCGCGCGATCCTCGAAGCGGGCCTCAACATGAAGGCCAAGGGTTTCGACGTCAAGGCCGAAATCATGATTCCGCTGGTCGGAACGGTCCGTGAATTCAACGCCCAGGCCAAGGTCATTCGCCAGACGGCAGCGGCGGTCTTTGCCGAGCGCGGCGAGAAACTCGACTACCTGCTCGGTACGATGATCGAAACGCCACGCGCCGCCCTGATCGCCGACAGCATCGGCGGACAGGCGGAGTTCTTCTCGTTCGGCACCAACGACCTGACGCAGATGACCATGGGCTTCTCGCGCGATGACGCCGGCAAGTTCCTGCCCAGCTATCTGAAAGACGGCATGTACGAGCAGGATCCTTTCCAGTCGATCGACCAGAAAGGCGTCGGACTGCTGGTCAAGATGGCTGTCGAGAAAGGTCGTTCGGTACGTCCGGGAATCAAGCTGGGCGTCTGCGGCGAGCACGGTGGTGACCCGGCTTCGGTCGCGTTCTTCCACCGGACGGGTCTCGATTACGTCAGTTGCTCGCCGTTCCGGGTACCGCTGGCCCGCCTAGCTGCAGCGCAATCGGCCCTCGACGACAGCAAGTAACCTGGTTCAACAAGCCCGGCACCTGGTTGGTGCCGGGGCTTTTCCTCTCCCGACACCTCTGGCCTGCCAGAGGTGTCTTTTCATTGCTCACATGAACTTTGAACTTCTCGCCAGCCATGGCGAGGCCCGTCGAGGCCGCCTCAGCCTCGCTCATGGCCGCATCGAAACCCCCGTCTTCATGCCGGTCGGCACCTATGGAACGGTCAAGGCGATGACCCCGCGCGACCTCATCGAGACCGGCGCGCAAATCTGTCTGGGCAACACCTTCCATCTCTGGCTGCGCCCCGGTCTGGAGGTCATCGCCGCACATGCCGGCCTGCACCGCTTCATGGGCTGGAACGGCCCGATTCTCACCGACTCCGGTGGCTTCCAGGTATTTTCGCTGGGTGCGCTGCGCAAGATCAGCGAAGAGGGAGTGCGCTTCCAGTCGCCGATCAACGGCGACCGCCTGTTGCTGACCCCTGAAGAATCGATGCGTATCCAGCATGTCCTCGATTCAGATATCGTCATGATCCTTGACGAATGCACGCCCTACCCTGCCACCCGTTCCGAAGCGGCCAGTTCGATGCGGCTGTCGCTGCGCTGGGCCAGGCGCTCGCGTCTGCAGCACGATCAACTGGGGAACAGCAACGCGCTGTTCGGAATCGTGCAGGGCGGCATGTATGAAGACCTGCGGGACGAATCGTTGGCCGGGCTGGCCGAAATCGGCTTCGATGGCTTTGCTCTCGGCGGGCTGTCAGTCGGCGAACCGAAGCACGAAATGGCGCGCATCCTCACCCACAGCACGCCGCGTCTGCCGCAAAACAAGCCGCGCTATCTGATGGGGGTGGGTACACCGGAGGATCTGGTAGCTGCCGTACAGGCTGGAATCGACCTGTTCGATTGCGTTCTACCAACGCGTAACGCGCGCAATGGCCATTTCTTCACTCGCCATGGCGACATCCGGATCCGCAATGCCAAACACAAGAACGACCCCCAGCCGCTTGACGAAAGCTGCGCGTGCTATACCTGCCGAAACTTTTCGCGCGCCTACCTGCACCACCTCAACCGTGTCGGCGAGATTCTCGCCGCGCAGCTCGGCACGCTGCACAACCTGCACTACTACCACCAATTGATGAACGAGTTGCGTGATGCGATTTCCGCCGGCACGCTTCCCGCAATAGTGGCCGCTTTCCATAGCGGGCGTCGTCAGCAGAGTTGAACGGTAGTGGTACAATCGCCGGCTCAATTCAAACATTCTGCCATAGGAGACTGATGTGCTGATCAGCACCGCCCACGCCCAACAAGCTGCCGCCACCGACCCAATGGGCGGCTTCATGCAGCTGCTGCCGATCATCCTGATGTTCGTCGTCCTCTACTTCCTGATGATTCGCCCGCAAATGAAGCGTGCGAAGGAACACAAGGCGCTGATCGAGGCCCTTGTCAAGGGCGATGAAGTCGTCACCGGCGGCGGCATTGCCGGCCGTGTCACACGGGTCAGCGACAACTTCCTGACTCTCGAGGTTGCCCCTGCCGTCGAAATCCAGGTACAGAAGCAGGCCGTTACGGTGCTTCTGCCCAAAGGAACGCTGAAGGCGCTCTAGCCACCCTGCGGGCGGCTTGCCTTGCAAGTCGCACCCGCGTCATCTGAACGCAAGCCTCCATATCCATGAATCGTTATCCGCTCTGGAAATACCTCATCGTCGCCTTCGCAGTGCTTTTCGGCCTGGTGTACACCCTGCCGAACTTCTTCGGCGAATCCCCAGCGGTTCAGGTTTCCAGTGCCAAGGCCACGCTCAAGGTGGATGAGAAGACCCGCGAACGCGTCGCCAGCGGCCTGCAGACGGCAGGCATCGAGCACAGCGGGATCTTCCTCGACAGCAACGGTGTCAAGGTGCGTCTGCGGAGCACGGATACCCAGTTGCAAGCCAAAGATCTGCTGGAAAAGCAGTTCAACCCCGATGCCAGTAATCCACAGTATGTGGTCGCACTGAATCTGCTGTCGAGTTCGCCGCAGTGGCTGAGCAGTTTGCACGCCTTGCCGATGTATCTCGGTCTGGACCTGCGTGGAGGTGTTCATTTCCTGCTGCAGGTCGATATGAAGGGGGCCATCACCAAACGCCTCGACGCGATCAGTGGCGACCTGCGCACGCTACTGCGCGACAAGACCATCCGTCACGCCGGAATCATCCGTGAAGGCGAGCGGGTGGTGATTCGCTTCCGCGACCACGAGACGCGCAGCAAGGCGCGCATCGCTCTCGAGGACAACCAATCCGACCTGCTCCTGGCTGACCAGGGAGAGGGCGATGAGTTGAAGCTGGTCGCGACGCTCAAGCCCGAAGCGATCAAACGCATCCAGGAATTCGCGATCAAGCAGAACATGACCACCCTGCACAATCGGATCAACGAACTCGGCGTCGCTGAACCGGTGATCGCCCAGCAGGGCGCCGACCGCATCGTTGTACAGTTGCCGGGGGTGCAGGACACGGCCAAGGCGAAGGACATTCTCGGCCGCACCGCGACGCTGGAGATCCGCATGGTCGATGACACCCCCGGCGCCATCGAAGCAGCGCAGGCCGGCGGTCAGCCACCTTTGGGCGCTGAACTCTATGTGGAACGTGGCGGTATGCCGCTGCTGGTCAAGAAACAGGTGGTGCTGACCGGCGAACGACTCACCGACGCGCAGCCGGGTTTCGACAACCAGACACATGAGCCCGCCGTCCACCTGACTCTCGACTCGGCCGGTGCCCGCATCTTCAAGGACATCACGCGCGACAATGTCGGCAAACGCATGGCCATCGTACTGGTCGAAAAAGGCAAGGGCGAAGTCGTCACCGCGCCGGTCATCCGGGCCGAGATCGGCGGCGGTCGCGTGCAGATTTCCGGCCGCATGAGCACCGTCGAAGCCAATGATACGGCGCTGCTGCTGCGTGCCGGTTCGCTTGCGGCACCAATGGAGATCATCGAGGAACGTACCATCGGCCCGAGCCTCGGGGCCGAGAACATCAAGAAGGGTTTTCTGTCGACGATGTGGGGGTTTGCAGCGATTGCCGCATTCATGATCGCCTACTACATGCTCTTTGGTCTGGTTTCGGTGATCGCCCTGGCATCCAACCTGCTTTTCCTGGTCGCCCTGCTCTCCCTGCTGCAAGCGACGCTGACCCTGCCGGGAATCGCTGCCATCGCGCTGGCGCTGGGCATGGCGATCGACGCCAACGTCCTGATCAACGAGCGGATCCGCGAAGAACTGCGCAATGGCTCGACGCCACAAGCGGCGATTCATACCGGTTACGAGCGTGCCTTCGGGACAATTCTCGACTCCAATATCACGACGCTGATTGCCGGCATCGCCTTGCTGATTTTCGGATCCGGGCCGGTCCGTGGCTTCGCGGTGGTGCATTGTCTGGGAATTCTTACCTCCCTGTTCTCGGCGGTGGTCGTCTCACGGGCGTTGATCAACCTGATCTACGGCCGTCGGCGCAAGGTCGAATCGCTGGCCATCGGCCAGATCTGGAAACCGGCCAACAGCGTAGCGAACACCGGCGCAGCCAAATAGGAACACACACAGATGGAATTTTTCCGGATCAGTAAAGACATCCCGTTCATGCGGCATGCCCTGGTATTCAATATCATCTCGCTTTTGACCTTCCTGCTGGCCGTGTTTTTCCTTTTCAGCCGTGGCCTGCATCTCTCGGTCGAGTTCACTGGCGGAACGCTGATCGAACTCAACTATGCGCAGGCGGCCGATCTGGAAAAAGTCCGAGACGGCCTTGGCAAGGCGGGCTACACTGATCTCTCGGTACAGAATTTCGGTTCCAGTCAGGATGTTCTGATTCGCCTGCCCCTCAAGGCCGAGCAGAACACCGCCAAGATCGGCGAGGCCGTGATGCAGTCCCTCGCCACCGAAGCGCCGGGCGCGACCCTGCGCCGGGTCGAGTTCGTCGGCCCGCAGGTTGGCAAGGAGCTGGCGGAAAACGGCGCCCTGGCGCTCTTGCTGGTAGTCATCGGCATCGTCGTCTACCTGGCTTTTCGCTTCGAGTGGCGTTTTTCGGTGTCAGCAATCATCGCCAATCTGCATGATGTAATCATCATTCTCGGTTTCTTTGCCTTTTTCCAGTGGGAATTCTCACTTTCGGTGTTGGCAGCCGTACTGGCCGTCCTTGGCTACTCGGTCAACGAGTCGGTCGTCGTTTTCGACCGCGTCCGCGAGACCTTCAAGAAAGTCCGTGGACTCACCACACCGCAGGTGCTCGACCACGCGATCACCAGCACCATTTCGCGAACCATCATCACGCATGCCTCGACGCAAATGATGGTGCTGTCGATGCTGCTCTTCGGTGGCGAGACCTTGTATTACTTCGCCCTGGCACTGACCATCGGCATCTGTTTCGGCATCTATTCGTCCGTGCTGGTGGCAAGTCCGCTGGTGATGTGGCTCGGCGTCTCGCGCGAGCAGTTCATCAGGCCCAAGAAGCAGATCGAAGGTGCCAATGATGAGGGTGCCGTCGTTTAGATGACCCGGTTTCGAGCGAGCATTACGTTGATCCGAGCTGGTTCAAGATTTGTGGCACCGAGAATCGTGGCCTTTGCCCTGTTCACGCTCACGATGTCTGCCTGCACGAGCACCCGTTATGAATATGTGTTGCCGGCTACCGAACCGGGTCGCATCTGCATTACGCACTGTGCGGGTGTTCAGGAGACCTGTCGTGGCAACGAAATGCAGCGAGCTCAGTGGGACAAGGCGGACTGTGAACGGCGTAATGAATCGACCTACCATCATTGCATTTCCCGTGCCAGCAACAAGAATGATGTCAAGAAGTGTGACAAGCAGCGCGGCTATTGTTCGGCCACCGAAAGCACCTGGCGTTGCGAAGAGGACTATCGCCGGTGTTTCGTGAACTGTGGCGGCAGGATATATACCCATATCGAGTAGTAAGCCGCAACCGTTTCCCTCCCTTGCCGGGCGCATTCCGGCTTGCACGCCGGAATCGTTCGATGGGCGCAGAGCATGCACTGCAAATTCCCCATGTACGCTCTTCCCGCCCGTGGGTGAGGGGAGGTTCGTGAGCCGCTAATACGACCTTCACATGAACCTTCCCCTACCCTTCGGTCGTCGGGCCGAACCTTAGCCAGCGATCACCGACAGCGCATCGTGATAGTCGTAGTCGAGGTCCTCGGCGACCTCACGGCAGGTGACTTTTCCGAGGGCGACGTTGAGGCCATTGCGCAGGTGTGCGTCGTCCTGGAGCGCCTGCCGCCAGCCTTTGTCGGCAATCTGCAGTGCAAAAGGCAGAGTCGCGTTGTTGAGCGCATAGGTCGAGGTGCGTGGCACGCCGCCCGGCATGTTGGCGACACAGTAATGCACGACGTTGCCGACCAGGTAGGTCGGATTGGCATGTGTCGTCGCCTTGGCCGTTTCGCAGCAGCCGCCCTGGTCGATGGCGACGTCGACGATCACCGAACCCGGCTTCATCGCCTCGACCATCTGGCGGGTGACCAGCTTGGGTGCAGCGGCGCCAGGGATCAGCACACCACCGATGACCAGATCGGCGCGCAGCACATGCTGCTCGACGTTGTCCCGGTTGGAAAAGACGGTGATCACGCGCGCGCCAAGCAGGCGATCCATGCGCCGCAGCACATCAATGTTGCGATCGATGACCACCACCTGGGCACCGCTGCCCACTGCGATCTGCGCTGCATTCGAGCCGACGACACCGCCACCCAGGATGACAATCCTGGCCGACGGCACGCCGGCGACGCCGCCGAGCAGGACACCCATGCCGCCATGCGCTTTTTCGAGGCAGTAGGCACCGGCCTGGACCGACAGGCGGCCGGCGACTTCGGACATTGGCGCCAGCAGTGGCAGGCCACCACCGGCCTGAGTGACCGTTTCGTAGGCGATACAGACCGCACCGCTCTTGACCAGATCGGCACACTGCGCCGGATCGGGCGCAAGATGCAGATAGGTATAGAGAATTTGCCCTTCGCGCAGCATCGCACGCTCCTCGGCCTGCGGTTCCTTGACCTTGACAATCATTTCTGCACTGGCAAAAATCTCCGCAGCGGTGGGGGCAATGGCTGCGCCAGCCTTCTGGTAGACCTCGTCGGTGGCGCCAATACCTTTACCGGCGCCGGTTTCAACTGTCACCTGATGGCCGTGGGCGACCATTTCCCGGACCGATGACGGGGTCAGGCCAACGCGGTATTCGTGGTTCTTGATTTCTCTGGGTACACCGATGTGCATCTCCGTCTCCTTGCCAGTGGTTGCGAGCTGATCATCTTAGGCCATTTTTCAACGAACGGCGTTTTTTCGACTGCCGTCCCGGTGCCAGCAGGCCATCTCCCCCAAGCCCACAGCGGTTTCCATGAGACCGTCAGAACACCGCTGACTCGTGCGTCGCTGACGCGACTTTCAATTAACGTCAAGCAACTCGCAAGGGGCGCTTCTCGCAGGTGTCGTCGAGATCGCTGCGTTTCACCCAAAGCACCACGAAGATCAGGCCGGCGGCAGCAAACGCCGAACTCAAGGTATAGGTCAGCCCGGCCCCCAGGCGATCCCAGGTCCAGCCGCTGAGCAGACTGCCGAGCAGGCCGCCGGCGCCAAACGAGATACTCGAATACAGCGCTTGTCCGCGCGCTTGGCAGTGCCCTGGAAACCAGCGGTTGACTGCGGCAATCGCCGCCGCATGATAGGCACCGAAGGTCAGCCCGTGCAGGAGTTGAGCAAAAATGATTACCGACAGCCACTCGATGCACCAGCCGATCATCAGGAAACGCAACACCGTCGCTGCAAAACTGATGAGAAGAATGACCCGCAGGCCAAGGCTGCGCTGCATGGCGGCCATGAAAAAGAAGACACCGATTTCGGCGAGAACGCCGAGCGACCACAGACAACCGACCAGGAGCTTGCTGTAGTGATGATCGGTGAGGTGGATCGAGTAGAACACATAGAGCGCGCCATGCGCCGCCGACATCAGGAAGCACGCGGCAAACAGGGCCCGGACACGCGCCTGGCGGATGATCGTGGCCACCGGGAGCTGTTCATCTGCCGATCCATACGACGCCACCTCGGGAACCACCAGCGCGCAGACCAGAATGCCGGCCAGCGTGCCGACGATCACCCACAGCAGCCTGGGCAAGGGCATGCTGTCGAGCAGCGCACCGGTTCCCATGACGGCAACGATGAAGCCGATCGATCCCCATAGGCGGATGCGGCTGTACTGGTCAGGCTTGTCACGCAGATGGTCGAAAGTCACGGTTTCGACCAGCGGCAGCGCGGCACTCCAGAAAAAGGCCAGCAAGGCCATGGCGACCAGCATCGCCACAAAGCTCTGCACGACAAAAAAGGCCGAAAACCCGAACAGGCTGAGCAGGGCCGCGAGACGGACGATCCTCACCCGCTGCGCCAGACGATCCGCGAGCGCGCCCCATAGATAAGGCGCGCAAAGGCGCATCAGCTGCATTTGCGACATCAGCAGGCCAATGTCCCAGGCCGAAAACGACAGCGACTGGAGATAGAGCCCGAAATAAGGCGAAAACGCGCCGACGAAGGCGAAATAGAAGAAGTAGTAGCCGGAAAGTCGCCAGTAGGGCAGGTCATGCATCTGGCAATTCTACCGGATGCATCCGACGACACCGGCGTCGATCGAATCAGACGCCCTTCTTGTGTGCAACCAGCATTCGGTACATCTGGTCCTTCAGCCACACGCGTTGCTTCTTCATGTTCTCGATGGTGAAGTCGTCGACCGGCAGGTCTTCTTCTTCGAGCCGCTCGACCTCTCGGGTCAGTTGATGGTACTCGTCATACATGTGGCCAAACTGCTCGCTTGCCGTTTTCAGCGAGTGAATGTAATCCAAATACTCGGGAAACTCATGGTGAAGGTCGTGGTGCTCAACTTGCATGATCATCGCCCCTGTGGCTGGTCCCGGCCCGCCCCATGCGTGACCGGACAACGCGATTATACCCATTGCCAGGCCTGCCAGTCACCCCACCGGACGCGCCGGAATCACTCGCGTCGGGCAGACCACGTCGGCGCACTGGGCGCGATGCCGCAAGGCCTGATCGATCAACACCAGGGCCAGCATGGCCTCGGCAATCGGGGTCGCGCGGATGCCCACACAGGGGTCGTGTCGACCATGCGTTGCGACCACCACCGGCTGGCCGTCGAGAGTCACCGAGCGGCGCGGCAGACGAATGCTCGAGGTCGGCTTGATCGCCAGATTGACGACCAGATCCTGGCCGCTCGAGATACCTCCGAGCACACCACCGGCATGATTGCCGAGAAAGCCCTGCGGTGTCATTTCGTCACCATGTTCGCTACCCTTCTGAGAGATGCTGGCAAAACCGGCGCCAATTTCGACCCCTTTGACCGCATTGATACCCATCATCGCATAGGCAATCTCGGCATCGAGACGACCATAAACCGGTTCCCCCCAGCCCGGTGGAACACCCGTTGCCGTGACCGTGATCTTCGCCCCCACTGAATCACCGGACTTGCGCAACAGATCCATGTACTCCTCGAGTTGCGGAACGATGGCCGCGTTCGGGGCAAAGAAGGCATTGCCGTCGATCTCGCGCGTGGTGACGAAGGGGATTTCGATCGGACCAAGCTGGCTCATCCAGCCACGGATGCAGACGCCGTAACGTTCCGCCAGCCACTTGCGGGCGATCGCCCCGGCGGCGACGCGAACTGCCGTCTCACGCGCCGAGGAGCGACCGCCACCGCGATGGTCGCGAAAACCGTACTTCTGTGTGTAAACATAGTCGGCGTGTCCCGGACGGAAGGTCTCGGCGAGGTTGCCGTAGTCCTTGCTGCGCTGATCCTGATTGCGGATCAGGAGAGCAATCGGCGCGCCCGTGGTCCGACCGGCAAAGACTCCCGACAGAATCTCGACGGCATCGGGCTCGCGCCGCTGCGTCACATGCCGCGAGGTTCCCGGTTTGCGGCGGTCCAGATCGGCCTGAATATCGGCCTCGCTGATCGCAAGTCCAGGTGGGCAGCCATCGACCACGCAGCCGATCGCCGGCCCATGCGACTCACCAAAAGAAGTCACGGCAAACAGAGTGCCGAAGGTATTGCCGGACATGGCGGCCTCTTGAGCGTTAAAATTGAACAGCAGTCTACCATAGCGCCATCTTCCCCTCGCCGAGCGCGTCCTGACGACCACCAAGCCGACACATTCTGACTGACTGCAGGATATCCATACCATCCACGCCAAGACGCCGAATTCCTTGTTGAGCCTGAACTAAGACTCGGTTATGGCCGTTCAAAGTGTACTTCAGCGAGCCACTCCCATGAATCACCCTGAGTCTCTAAACAAGCACGAATTCCTCTCGGGAATCCGCGATACCCTGCCGCTGCTGCTCGGCGCGCTGCCGTTCGGGCTGATTTACGGCGCCATCGCTGCCACCTCGGGCCTGTCGATGACGGCAGCAATCCTGATGTCCGCGCTGGTTTTTGCCGGTTCATCGCAGTTCATCGCCGTCGGGCTGGTCGCCGCACAGACGCCAGTCGCGATCATCGTGCTGACGACCTTGATCGTCAATCTGCGCCACATGCTCTACAGCGCCACTCTCCTCCCGTATCTCAAGGAACTGCCGCAAAGATGGCGGATTATGCTGGCGTTCTGGCTGACCGACGAAACCTTCGCGGTGACCGTGCACCGCTTTCAAAGGAGCGATTCGTCACCTTGCAAGCACTGGTACCAGCTCGGCTCGTCGATCGCCATGTATCTCAACTGGCAATTCTGGTGCTTTCTCGGCCTGGTACTCGGCCACCGCATTCCCGACGCGCAGAGTTGGGGACTCGATGTAGCGATGCCGGTGACCTTCATCGGGATGATCATCCCCTTTGTCAAAACCATCCCGGTCCTGGTCTCCGTTCTCACGGCCGGGGCGGCATCGCTGCTCACGCTGGCGATGCCCTACAAGCTCGGGATCGTCGTTTCCGCTTTCGCCGGCATCGCCTCGGGCCTGCTGGCGCAACGCATCATTGACGCACGCCGGGAGGCCCACCGGCAATGAGCGGTGCTGAAGCCTGGATGCTTGTCGGGATGGTGATCGTGACCTTCGGCATCCGTTATTTTCTGTTCGCAGTGGCAGACCGGATTCGCCTGGCGCCGTGGCTCGAACTCTCGCTCAAGTTCATCCCGCCGGCGGTGCTGACAGCCATCACCGTACCAGCCGTCCTGCTGCCGAATGGCGAGTGGCAGGTTTCTTTTGCCAATTCCTACCTGGTTGCCGCGCTGCTCAGCCTGGCCGCCGGCATCGTCACGCGCAATCTGTTGGTGACGATAGGCATGGGTCTCGCGGCGTTCTTCGTCCATCGATATTTTGTCTAGCGACGCAAGCGGCGGTTGCGAAACGCTGCTTGGCCGAGCCGTCGCCTGCTAATGACCCTCGATCGCCCGTTTGCGCAGCATTTCGACGATCATTGACGCCGTCTGCTCGATCGAACGATGGCTGGCGTCGATGATTGGCCAGCCACGCCGGATGAACAGGCGACGCGCTTCGAGCACTTCCTTGCGCAGACCGTCGATATCCGCGTAGTCGGTATTGGTGTCGTCCTGCAGTGCCGTCAGGCGGGCTGCGCGGACCATCGCCAGCCGCACGGGATCCACGGTCAAGCCGACGATCAACGGCTTGCTCACGTGCAACAGCGCCAGCGGCGGCGGCGCTCCCGGCACCAGCGGCACATTGGCGGCCTTGATGCCGCGCGAGGCGAGGTACATGCAGGTCGGGGTCTTGGTCGCCCGTGACACGCCGACGACGATCACGTCGGCGCCCTCGAGATCATCGCTGCCGATGCCGTCGTCGTGGGCCAGGGTGTACTTCATGGCCTCGACGCGGCGGTAGTAGTCCTCGTCAAAAGCGTCGCCCGAACTGTTGTGAAACTGCACCGTGGCGCCAGAGTATACGGAGAGCCGGCCGAGCAGCGGCTCGAGCGCAAACTGGTAAGGAAGGTTGAGCCGGCGACAGCCTTCCTCGAGTGCCTCGCGAATATCGCGGTGGCTGATGCTGTGCAGAACATAGCCCGGCGAACTGGCGAATGTGCCGAGGATCTCGGGAACCTGGTCGAGGTGGCGGACCATCTTCCACAGCCGTCGTTTCACCTCGAGTCCGGCAAGCTGGGTGACAGCATTGCGCGCCAGCATCTCGACCAGCTCGCCCGAGGCATGCGAGACAAGATACAGGACGATGGTCCTGCTGTGCTCAGCCTTTCGTCCCTTCTCCTTCATCACGCCACCCTTTCAGCGATGGTAACCGCCGTCGAGGCGCAGCACGCTGCCGTTGATCATGACATTCTTGAGTACATGCAGAACCAGCATCGCGAACTCGGCGGGATCGCCGAAGCGGTGCGGAAACGGAATCTGCCTGGCCAGCCGCGAGTCGAGGTTCTTTTCCATATCGAACAGTGTCTGCGTGCCGAACAGGCCGGGCGCGATGCCGACGACACGGATACCGAGGGGACCGAGTTCGCGTGAAGCCGGCAGGATCATGCTGACGACGCCGCCCTTCGAGGCGGCATACGCCGCCTCACCGCTCTGTCCTTCGTAGGCCGAGACCGATGCCGTCGACAGAATGACGCCGCGCTCGCCGTTGGTCAGTGGCTGCAGGCCCGC
>NZ_JDSS02000053.1:34854-46190 GCF_000584955.1 Candidatus Accumulibacter vicinus | reverse complement strand
CATCATGTTGAAGGTCGAAATCAGGTTAACCTCGACGAGCTGGCGGAAATCCTCCAGTGGCATCGGACCACTGGCTCCGACGATTGGATTGCAGTGGCCACGGCCGACACAGTGCACCAGCACGCGCGCCGCACCATGCGCCTCACGTGCCATGGCGATGGCCTGCTCCGCGGACAGCGCATCGGCGACGTCACAGGGAATGGCGAGCGCACCAATCTCGTCGGCAACCCTCTGGACACCCTCGGCGTCGATGTCGATCACCGCCACCTTGGCACCCGCCTCAATGAGATAGCGCGCCGTTTCGGCACCCAGGCCCGATGCCGCCCCGGTCACTACCGCCGGACATGCCCATAGATCCATAAAACGCTCCCGAGTTCTGCCGGCCTGTCGACCCGGCGCCAGCACTCATTATCGGGCGTCGCGCGTCGGCACGCAAACAGTAGCCTTGTCCAATCTGGTATGAGCCTGAACGAGGGTCGTATTTCCACCCAGGAAAGAGCCTGATCGAAAGAAATCACGGAGGAAATGAGGTGTGGGTTGCTCATCGCAAGGAGGGTGATCCACACGAACGAAGCACGGCTGACGACGATCGAGCAGGATGGCGTCAAGGGCATCTATCACCTCACCTGCGTCGATGCCGTGAGTCAGTGGCAGGTCGAGGCGTGCGTACCAGGAATCAGTGAGGCCTTTCTGTTGCCGGTGCTGGCGTTGATCATCGATCAGTTCCCGTTCGTGATTGTCGGATTCCACTCCGACCACGGATCGGAGTACCTCAATCATCACGTTGCCGAGCTACTGGAGAAGCTGCGTATCGAGCAAACCAAACCACAGCTACCACGCGCAAGGCCTCAATGGCCTGATGCCGAAGGCGCGCGCCGACCGCGGGCACTCGAAGCTCTCCGAGGCGATCCAGGCTGCAATTCTGGCGGCCAAGCATGCGCCCGAAGGCAAGGGGAAGCGTGGTGAACACGAAGATCAGACGGCTCTTGCTGACATCGAAGCCGAGCCCGGCCTGGTCTGGCGCTGAGTTTGCCGGTTCACCAGCATGCCTTTGCCGGTCGTGCCACCGGCAAAGGCATGGTCTTTCTCCCTGAGTGATGGCGCGCGGAAATCACCTCAAAAAATATTGTAAGAAACAAGTATAGTCCTATTGTTCTTACCGGCGTCCGTAATTCGAGGTCCCCGCGGATCGGCTGTCAACAGCGGTGGCCGGCTGCTCATTGACCGTTTGCAGGGCACGCGCTACATTCGCTTGGGGGAGCGTTCCCCGTGCTTACCGGATTCCCGGAGCCACGCCAGAGAGGGAATAACATTGATGTCGAACCGTCAACGCCTGTCGGTAGCGATACTGATTGGCATGCTCGCCTTGCTCAGCCTGCCAAACACGCATGCGCAAACATACACGAGTGACGGCGCGGTGCGTCCCAATCCTGCACTATCGCCTGGGGAGACCCATCCTGGATCGGTGCTCGCCCCCAGCGCGGTGGATCCCGAAAGAGACCCACCCCGATCCGGTGCTCTCACCGAATGCCGTACCACGTGAGCAGGCGCTTTCGCCAGAAGAAACGAACCCGCCGCCGGTGCTCTCGCCGGATGCCGTTCGCCCCGACCCCGCTTTGCCGCCCGACTGATACCGAATACCTCGATTGATGGTAATGATTGGAAACACCGGAATGACTCAGACCTCTTCGTCAACGCCCAGCGGAACCGTGTACATCATTGGCAGCGGTCCCGGCGACCTCGACCTGTTGACACTGCGTGCTGCGCGGCTGATCGGCGAGGCGGATGCCATTGTCTACGACCATCTGATTGCTGATGGTGTCCTTGAACTGGCGCCGCCTGACGCAGAAAAGATCTATGCCGGCAAGGAACGTTCACGGCATAGCGTACCGCAACATGAACTCAACCAGTTGCTGGTGCGCCTGGCGCGCGCGGGCAAGCAGGTCGTCCGCCTCAAAGGGGGAGATCCCTTTATTTTCGGGCGGGGCGGCGAGGAAATCGAAACGCTGGTCGACTCGGGAATTGCCTTCGAGGTGGTGCCAGGAGTGACTGCTGCCGCCGGCTGCGCCGCTTACGCTGGCATCCCGTTGACGCATCGCGATCACGCCCAGGCGGTGGCCTTCGCCACCGGCCATCTCAAGGACGGCACGATCAATCTCGATTGGCCATCGCTGGCGCGTCCAAGGCTGACGGTCGTCTTCTACATGGGCGTCGGCGGCCTCGCCGAAATCTGCCAGCAGATGATCGCCCACGGACTGCCTGAGGACCACCCTGCGGCAGTCGTCCAGAACGGCACGACGCGCCGGCAACGCGTGCTGACTGCCGATCTGGCGACCCTGCCGGCGAAGGTCGCGGCGGCCGGCATCACTTCTCCAGCGCTGATCATCGTTGGCACAGTGGTGCGTCTACAGCAGAAACTAGACTGGTTCAGGCCGGCGCAATGAATCAATGAATCAATGACGGATCGATGGATCACGCCTGATCGGACGCTCAGGGAGTCAAATGATGGGCGCAGGACTTGACCAGAGGCCACTGTCGGCGACTGATCGGAAGCCGTTCAGGAATGTCGCGCAGCATGGCCTGCCACTGCGTCTCGGCATCGTCGGAGTGGCTCTTTTCAAAACCGATAATCGTTTCCCTGGCTACCAGAACGCTGCGATGCAAGCGGATGAACTGCTCGCCAAACTCCTGTTCGAGATGGGTCAGTGACTCGTCGAGCAGGTATTCCCGATCACGGGTGCGCGCCGTGACGTACTTCAGGTCAGCTTTGAGGTAAATGACCTCGGCGACTGGAATCAACAACAGACGACCACGTTCGTGACAGGAGAGGTGGGTGCGGGCCGTTTGCTGCAGCAATGCAAGCGGTACCGGCATGCGCAGTGGGTGTGGTCGAACCTTCTGCAACGCGGCGAGCAAACGCTGCGCCCGTACTGGTTTCAACAGATAGTCCACGACGTTGAGTTCGAAGGCTTGCACCGCGTACGTCTCAAAGGCCGTCACAAAGATCACGGCCGGTGGCCGTGCAAGTTCCGACAGACGACCGGCGAGCACAATGCCGTCCATCCTGGGCATCTGAATGTCAATCAGAGCAACGTCAACCTTTAGGCTGGCGATCGCCGCCAGGGCATGCAAGCCATTTTCTGCTTCGGCAACGAGTTCGTTGGACAGCTTCGGTGCAAGATCAGCCAGCAGATCACGCAAGCGCCTACGCGCGGGCGCTTCATCATCAACAATCATGACGGCAAGCGGGCCGGGACAAACTACGGGAATCATGGCGAGTGCCCGCGACAAGGGAGAACGATGTGCACCCGATACTCGCGCTTGCCGCCCGCAAGGAGTACCTTGCCGGTCTCGATGTGGGCTTCCAGATCGTAGTACAGTGCCAGCCGCTCGCGAATGTTATCAAGCGCCATGTGGTTGCCGTGTTGATGCTCGGTATCGCCATCACAGGGATTGACGAGATCGACGTGCAATTCATCGCCATGTCGCAGCACTCGAATACGGATCGTGCCGCCCTCCCCGGAAGGTTCGATACCGTGATAGACGGCATTCTCCAGCAACGGTTGCACCATCAGCGGCGGCACCTTGAGATCGGCGGCCAGATCAGTCACTTCCCATTCGACGTTCAGACGTTCCCCAAGACGCAGCTTTTCAAGGTCAAGATACTGCCGACACAAGGCCATTTCGTCGGCCAATGGGATCAGTTCCCGATGGTCTCGCATGAGCGCCCGAAAGAGCTCGGCCAACTCTTCAAGGGCTGTCTCGGCACGCCTCGGATCAAGACGAATCAACGAAATGATGGCATTTAGACTGTTGAACAGGAAATGCGGTCGGATGCGTGCGGTCAGCGATTGCAGGCGAGCTTCGACAAGCGCCGGCGACAATGCACTGGTGCGCAAAGCCAAGTAGGACAGCATCAACGCCGCCGCTGCGCTACCGAGCAAACCGGCTTTCAGCAGGTGTGGCCACCCCCCTTCGTCGAAGGTCAGAACACGCCAGAGATCGGTCAGAAGGACCGCGGAAACGGCGGCCAGAAGCACCACCAGCACCCGTCCGATCCAAATCGAAAGGCGTCGCAGCAGGTTCCCGAGCAGCGCCAGAAGAGTCAGGTTGATGAGCAGCAAGGGTTGCACCCAAATCGCCATGTCACTGTAACGTTGCACGCTGTCACTGATCCCTTCGCTCTGCACCAGGGCTGCGAGCAGTGCCAGCAGGTTTACCCCGAGCAGGATGCGTAGCATGACCCCGGCATTGCGGAAGTCCGGCAACAGCTGACCAGCCAGGTTTTGCTTTATACTTGCCATTACTCGAAGTGGCGCCTGTACAAGGTTCTACGAGTGATTTTAGCCTAGGAACCTGTACCGTATGAGCCAATCGGATTCTTCACTCTATACATGGGCCGGCCGCTTCTCCGAGCCGATGTCCGACCTTGTCAAGCGCTACACGGCATCGGTCGATTTCGACCAGCGGATGTGGCGTCAAGACATCCGAGCCTCGCTGGCACACGCCACGATGCTGGCCCGACAGAACATCATCAGTACCGACGATCTGGCCGACATCGAACGCGGTATGGCGCAGGTCGTGCGAGAAATCGAGGCCGGCAGTTTCGTTTGGTCACTCGACCTCGAAGACCTGCACCTGAACATCGAGAAACGCCTGACGACTCTCGTCGGCGATGCCGGCAAGCGTCTGCATACCGGCCGTTCACGCAATGATCAGGTTGCCACCGACATTCGTCTCTATCTTCGTGACGCCATCGATGACATCGCCAGCCTGCTCGGCGAGTTCCAGCGCAGGCTGCTCGATCTTGCTGAAAAGGAAGCGGCCACGGCGCTGCCGGGCCTCACCCACCTGCAGGTCGCGCAGCCGATTACCTTTGGCCATCATCTGCTGGCCTATTTCGAAATGGCGCAACGCGACGCCGAACGTCTGGCCGACTGTCGCCGACGAACCAACCGTTTGCCACTCGGTGCGGCTGCCCTGGCTGGCACCACTTATCCGATTGACCGGCAGTTCGTCGCCGATTTGCTGGGTTTCGACGGGGTTTGTGAAAACTCGCTCGATGCCGTTGCCGACCGCGACTTTGCGATCGAATTCTGTGCCGCCGGCGCATTACTGATGATGCACCTCTCACGTCTGTCCGAAGAACTGATCCTGTGGATGAATCCTCGTTTCGGCTTCATCAAGCTCGCCGATCGATTCTGCACCGGCAGCTCGATCATGCCCCAGAAGCGGAATCCTGACGTACCCGAGTTGGCGCGCGGCAAGACCGGCCGCATCTACGGTCACCTGACGGCCTTGCTGACGCTGATGAAGGGCCAGCCTCTGGCCTACAACAAGGACAATCAGGAAGACAAGGAACCACTGTTCGACACCGTTGACACGCTCACCGATACCCTGCGCATCTTTGTCGAGATGATTCCCGGTATCACCACTCACCCGGAGAACATGCGTGACGCCTTGCGCCAGGGATTTTCCACGGCCACCGACCTGGCTGACTACCTGACCCGCAAGGGCCTGCCTTTCCGCGATGCCCACGCAGCCGTCGGCCTGGCCGTTCGCCGCGCAGAGGAACTCGGTGTCGACCTGGCGCAGCTTCCGCTCGGAGAACTGCAACACTTATCCCCGCTGATTGGTGAGGATGTCTTTGCGGTACTGACCATCGAGGGGTCGCTGGCGGCACGCCGCCATGTGGGCGGTACGGCACCGGAACAGGTTCTGGCGGCGATTGCGCGCGCGCGTTGTGGCTAACGGTCATGACTTTTCCAGACCCCCCGAATCATGAAAGTCATGACCGTTTTCCTCTCTCCCGACCCCTCCCCCATCCGTGGGGAGGGGAGATTCGTGAGTCGCTGACGCGACTTTCACATTAAGCCCCCGACGCGGCAGGGATGGAGAAGATCGGAAAATACGAACTGGTCCGGGAAATCGGCCGGGGCGCGACTTCTACCGTCTACCTCGGGAACGACCCTTTCAGCAAACGCGAGGTTGCGGTCAAGATCGCATTTCCGGACATTCTGAGAGACTCCAAACGGGGCAGGCTATACACACACATCTTTCTCAATGAGGCCGCGCTGGTCGGCAAACTGTTACACCCGCACATCGTCCAGACTTACGACGCGGTGGTCGACGACCATCTCTGCTACATCGTCATGGAATATGTGGCAGGCAGCACGCTCGAGGCGGCTTGTACAGCCAACCGGCTGCTGTCATATGAGCGAGTCGTCGAGATCATTTTCAAATGCACGCGCGCGCTCGATTTCGCGTTCCGGGCCGGCATCATTCATCGTGACATCAAGCCTGCCAATATTCTCGTTGCGGGCTTCGACCCGGATGTAGGCGAGATCAAGATCTCCGATTTTGGCGCTGCGATCATCGGCTCGCCCGACCGCACCCTGATTCTCGGCATGGGGTCACCAGCCTACATGTCGCCGCAACAGGTGAAAGATCATACGCTCGATCACCAAGCCGACATCTACTCTCTCGGTGTTGTCATGTACCAGTTGCTGACCGGGCAACTGCCTTTTCAGGCTCGCAACAGTTACGATCTGATCTACCAGATCATCAACTCGGAGCCGCGCCGGCCTTCAGCGCTACGCGCTGACATTCCTGCGTCGCTTGACGCCATCGTCGCGCGAGCGATGAGCAAGAAACTCGAGAACCGTTACCCCAGTTGGGCAGAGTTTGCACACGATCTGGCGCAGGCTTGCCGCGGTCGGAGGTTGAACATGCCAGCCGAGCAGATGGTCGATGTCGAGAAGTTCGACACCCTGCGTGCGTTCGACTTCTTCGCGGATTTCTCTGATGTCGAGATCTGGGAAATCGTCCGTTTTTCTCAATGGAGTCGCGTTTCACCCGGTGAGGTGATCATTCAGGACGGCAGCGCCGGTGATTGCTTCTATTTCCTCGTCGAAGGTGAACTGAAGGTCCTCAAGAACGGCATGATCCTTGATCTGCTGACCACTGGAGAGTGCTTCGGTGAGATGGCGGTGATCGGCAAAGCGAACTCGGTGCGTGGCGCGGATATCATTGCCCTGACCAATGGCAAGCTGGTGAGGATTACCGAAAGCGCTTTGCAGGACTCTTCCGCTGCCTGTCGAATGCATTTCTACCAGTCTTTCCTCGCTGTCCTCAGCCAGCGCCTGACGTCGGCGAACGTTCGTCTGGTATCCTTCTGAAAGGGTACCCACCCCGTGCCCACGCTGCGGCACCCGCCAGCCGATTTTAGTGACCACAAAACGGAGCCACACCGTTGGCTCCCATGAGTGCCTGCCTTTGGTAACTCGTGCGAACGATGCCGGTAGTGGCATCGAACAGCACGTCGAAGCGTGCGAGCTGATTCCAGGCATCGCAAAACTGCCACTCCCAGACCAGCTCGTCGCGTTCTTTGAAATAGTTGGTCCACTGCGGAACGGGTGGACCGATCAGGCGCAGCACCGACTGCTGGTCGCTTTTTCCAGGCTCGATGCGAGCAAAATGCTCCATGTCGAGCACCGCCTCAATCTGCTGCAGCCGCTCATCCGGAGCAATGAAGACCATGAACGTCTGGGTGCCTGCGGGTCCGCGCGGATAGGCCAGTTGCTCGCTGCCGTCAGCATTCTTCCAGCGAAGAGCCGGCGTTCCCATTGTCGCGACCACTTCCGGCAAGGTCGTTACACCGGGCTGCAAACCCCAGCCACTGTAACCAGCACAGGCCGAGAGCAGGGATACGCCGACCAGGGTCAACCGGTATTGCCACCTCGACCATTCAGTATTCATCTCTGCACTCGCTCCGTGTGCGCTGTCGGCACCAGCCGGATCAGACCGGATCGCTGAGCCCTTCAAACAGTTTCTGCAATTCACCCTCTTCATACATCTCGCGCATGATGTCGCAGCCACCGATAAACTCGCCGCGCACGTAAAGCTGCGGGATCGTTGGCCAGTTGGCATATTCCTTGATACCGTTGCGAATCTCCGCATTTTCCAGCACATTCACGCTGAGGAAGCCGGACACCCCACAGGCTTTCAGAATCTGTACGGTCACCGCAGAAAAACCACACTGTGGAAATTGTGGCGTCCCCTTCATGTAGAGGACCACCGGGTGATTCGTGACCTGCTCTTTGATCAGTTGCTGCACATCCATCATCAAACCTCGCCATTTATATAACTGATAAAAATCATCGGAATTAGTGTACCGGCTGGCCACTCCACCGTCAATCCAGACAGCCACCGCTGACTCGTTCGACCTTCGACAGATCCGGCCAGGAAGCCACATTGGAAAAACCTGCACTCCACAACAAATCGCGCACTCTGGCTGCCTGATTGTAACCATGTTCGATCAACAGCCAGCCATCCGGCAGCAGATGTCGGGCTGCGTCGATGACGATTGCGCGAATGCAGGCCAGACCGTCGCCACCATCGACCCCGTCGCTGAGTGCCATCAGCGGCTCAAAGGGGAGACCGTTCTGCTGTAGGTGCGGATCCGCATACTCAATATAAGGTGGGTTGGCAACGATCAAGTCGAAACGCGCCCCGCCGAGCGGTACGTACCAGTCACCCTCAAGAAAGCTGACCTCGACTGCATGCCGCGCGGCATTGATGCGGGCCACCTCGAGCGCCGCCGGAGACAAGTCGACCGCGCTGACGATGGCCGCCGGGTGCCGGTACTTGAGGGTCACTGCCAGGATCCCGCAACCCGTACCGAGGTCTACAATCCGAGGCGCCTTTAATGACTGCAGTCGTTCGATCGCCAGTTCGACCAGCAGTTCCGTTTCTGGCCGTGGAATCAGAACCGCCGGGGTGACATGAAACTCGAGCGAGTAAAATTCTGCCAAGTTCACCAGATACGCCAGCGGTTCCCCATCAGAACGACGCTTGACGAGTGCTCCGAGTCGCGCCAACTGATCAGTCGACAACGCTTGATTCGGGCGAGCCAACAGATCGACATGCGTACAACCGGCGACGTGCTGGACGAGCAAACGCGCATCCAGCCGATCAATACTCAGGCTGGCCACGCGCCAAGCCTCGCCGATATTCGTCACCAGCGGCTGCGACATGCAGCGCAGGCCCATTGATGCAGGCCATTGGACAAGGCACGGCATAGAGTCTCAGAGCAATCGCTTCATGCGCTCTCGGCGAGCATTGCCAGCTGATCAGCCTGATACTCGGCGGTCAGCGCAGCGATCAGGTCCTCGAGATCACCGTCCATGACGGCCTCCAGCTTGTACAACGTCAGGTTGATGCGGTGGTCGGTCACCCGCCCTTGCGGGAAATTATAGGTTCGAATTCGCTCCGAGCGATCACCACTGCCAATCAGATTCCTGCGCGCCGACGCGATGTGCGCATGTTGTTCGCGCTCCTGCATGTCCCTGATACGTGCCACCAGCACTGACAAGGCCTGTGCCTTGTTCTTGTGCTGCGAGCGATCATCCTGACATTCCACGACAATGCCTGTCGGCAGATGAGTGATGCGTACGGCCGAATCGGTCTTGTTGATGTGCTGCCCCCCTGCCCCCGAAGCTCGATAGGTGTCAATGCGAATCTCGGTCGGGTTGATCTGTACCTCCTCCAGCGCGTCGGCCTCGGGCATCACCGCCACAGTACAGGCGGACGTGTGGATACGGCCTTGCGTCTCGGTATCCGGAACACGCTGCACGCGATGAGCACCCGACTCGAACTTGAGCCTGGAGTAAACACCATGACCGATGATACGCGCAATGACTTCCCTGTACCCGCCGAGGTCCGAAACGCTTGCAGAAACGACCTCCATTTGCCAGCCCCGGCGCTCGGCGTAGCGCGTGTACATGCGGAACAGATTGCCTGCAAACAGTGCCGATTCGTCACCGCCTGTGCCGGCGCGAATTTCAAGAAAGACATTGCGATCGTCCTTGGTGTCCTTCGGCAGCAATAGTTTTTGCAGTTCTGCCTCGATCTCCGGCAGGCGTTCCCTGGCATCTGCCACTTCGGCTTCAGCCAATTCCCGCATCTCTGGATCAGTCAGCATATCGAGTCCCGCACACAGATCGGACCGGATCTGTCGCCAGGTCTGGTACAGGGAAACCACCGGGCCTAGTTCGGCATGCTCGCGCGACAGCTTGCGGTACTCGTCCATATCGCGTGTCGCCTCACCGCTGGCCAGCATGCGGTCGAGCTCGTCGAGACGACCAGTCAGATGCTCAAGTTTGTCGCAAATGCTCTGGTTCATAGGAAATCGGTTCAGGCAGAAAGGCCACGGAGAATCTTCTAGGAGTGGGTTGGCCCCAGCGAAAGATCCATTATTCGCCGAGTTTGGACTCCACATGCAGGTGGAAAAGCTGTGCTGCCAGGTGCGGCAAGTCATCCCGGTCTCCAACGGCATGGCTCAGCGCCTGCGTTGGTGCGTGCAGGAACTTGTTGGTCAAACGGAGAGAAAATTGCTCGAGCACGCGCGCCGGGTCGTCTCCTCTGGCCAACAACTTGAGTGCATGCTCCATTTCGTGCCGACGCGATCGCTCAGCCGCGTCGCGCAGCGCGCGAATCACCGGCACTGTACCACGCGTTGCCAACCAGCGCAGGAATCCATCGACATGCTCGGCAATGATCGCCTCCGCGTCAACGACTGCTGCCTGACGCGACTCGAGTCCCGATGCGACCAACTGAGCGAGATCATCAACCGTATACAGGAAAACATCGTCCATTTCTCCCACCTCGATCTCGATATCGCGCGGAACGGCGAGATCAACCATGAACATCGGGCGGTGACGACGCATCTTGATGGCACGCTCAACCATGCCCAGACCAATGATCGGCAGTGGACTGGCCGTACAGGAGATGATGATATCGAACTGTGACAATCGCTCGCCAAGCTCTTCGAGCCTGATCGCCGTTCCGCCAAAACGTTCTGCCAGCGATCGGCCGCGCTCAACCGTTCGGTTTGCAATAAGCACCTGTTTTGGCCGTTGTACCGCGAAATGTCTGGCGCACAGTTCGATCATCTCGCCAGCGCCAATCAACAGGAGTTTCTGATCGGCGATCCGCTCGAAGATGCGCTCGGCCAGGCGCACTGCAGCGGCCGCCATGGAAACGACGTTGACACCAATCGCCGTGGTCGAGCGCACCTCCTTTGCGACGGCAAACGAATGCTGGAAAAGTTTGTGCAAGGTTGTGCCGAGGGTGCCAGCTTCCTCGGCCACACGTACTGCCTCCTTCATCTGCCCGAGAATCTGTGGTTCCCCCAGAACCATGGAATCAAGTCCGCTAGCCACCCTGAAAACATGGCGAACGGCGTCACGTTCAGGATAGGTGTAGAGGTATGGCTCGATTTCGTGGCGGGCCAGGCGATGATAGTCACCCAGCCACTGGCTTGCAGCCTCTGGCAC
>NZ_JDSS02000053.1:5593-34533 GCF_000584955.1 Candidatus Accumulibacter vicinus | reverse complement strand
GCCTCTGGCACATCGGTAGCGAAGTAAACTTCGGTACGGTTGCAGGTGGAAAGAATTGCTGCCTCTTGAACCGATTTTCCGCGCGTCAGGTCGGTCAACGCCTGGTGCACCCTTTCCGCGTGAAAGGCCACCTGCTCACGGACCGACAGAGGGGCCGTGTGGTGGTTGATACCAAGCGTAAACAGCGGCATTCTTGGCGGATGGTAGGCAGAGAAAGGCAGATCGGACCAGGATTATATCATTGACAGCACATGTCCCCGCGCGCGCCATACGCATTCAGAGCACATCCTGCGCCGGCTTGCCGATGAAATACCCTTGTGCGTAGTCCACACCAAAACTGCGCAACATGTTCAACGCGCGTTCGTCTTCAACGAACTCGGCGACAGTCTTCTTGCCAAATCCTCGCGCCACCTCAGTCAGCGCCCGAACAAAGACCTGATCGTCTGGACTGTCGACCAGCGTGCGTACAAACGATCCGTCGATCTTCACGTAATCAACAGGCAACTGTTTAATATAATTGAATGATGAAAATCCGACGCCAAAATCGTCGAGCGAAAACGAACAACCGAGTTCACGCACAGCTTGCATGAACGCGCGGGCAGCGGAAAAATCCGACACGGCAGCCGTTTCGGTGATTTCAAAGACGACATGACTGGACAGCATCGGGTTGCGGGCAAGTTCGTCGCGAATGAAGGACAACAGTCTGGCATCGTTGATGCTGACGCCCGACAGGTTGATCGAGAACTTATAGTTTCTCCCGACGGCAAACAAGGACAACATTTTGCCAAAGACCTGATCGATCACGTGACGATCGATCTCGCGTATCAAGCCACTGTTTTCGGCGACCTCCATGAACGCTCCAGGCAGAATCAGCGACCCGTCGGTATCCCGCATGCGCACCAGCGCCTCGTAATGACTGACCTGCCGCGCACGGATATCTTGAATCGGCTGGTAATGGACGACAAATCCCCCATCCACCAGGGAACGGTTGATCATCTCCTTCCAATGCAAGCGCTCCTGTATCTTCTCCTGTTCACCCTCACCCTCGGAATAGAGGTGCCAACCTCCCCCGCCCTTGGCCTTCGCCTGATACATGGCGATGTCGGCATTGGCCAGAAGCTCCTTGACGTCCATTTTCGCCTCGGAAAAAACCACAATCCCGATGCTGGCGGAAATCCGATGGTTTGCTCCCAGTTCCGGGAACTTGATTTCGGCAAGGCGCTTGTTGATCTTCTCGGCCACCTGAATGGCTCCGTCCTGATCGCATTCATGCAACAGGAGGCCCAGTTCGTCGCCGCCCAGCCTTCCCAGCAGATCGCTGGCGCGTGCCACGTTGCTGACCTGGTCGGCGACGATGCGCAACAGGGCATCTCCTGCCTGATGGCCACTGACGTCGTTCACGTATCTGAACTCGTCGAGGTCGAGATACAGCAAGGCACCATCGTGCCCCGAACGACGCGCGCTGATCAGCGTTTGATCGAGCTCGTTCTGAAAATGCTGTCGATTGATCAGACCGGTCAGCGGATCGTGTTCAGCCAGATAACTGACGTGCGACTCGGCGCGTTTGCGTTCGGTATGGTCCACCCCGACCGAAAGAATCATCATCGCATCACCCGAATGGCCAGACAGGCGAGAATGGCTCCAAGTGATTTCATAGGACTGACCGCTCGTACCCAACAGAATCGACTCCATCTGCACGTGCCGACGGATTCCCGCGGCAATGTCGCGCAAGGCCTGCTGAACAGGTAACGCCGGTGATGATCCAGCCGGACCGAGCAACTCGAAGAAGCGCTTGCCAGGCAGTTTTTCCTCCTCGCAGCCGAACAACAAGCGCCCATATCGATTCAGTGTGCGGATTCGACCGTCTGCGGACTGCGTCAGAATGATGACTTGTGCGGTGTCGAGGAGGCTCTTGTTGAAATCGCGTTCGACCGATATCCGCTGCAACATTCTCTGGGTCGCGGCAGAATGCGCTGCCACTTCGGTCTCCAAGGTCTCCAGCCGATACGACAAGGCGATCGCAGCCTCATCCAGGTTGTCGATTTCGTCATCGAGCAAACGCCGAGCACGTGGCGCAATGCGCGCGCGTACCTCGATAAAGGCCCGGCGGCCGAGCAGGGGTATTGCCAGCACGGCCCTGGTCATGCGCTGCAGGGGGGCGTGTACCAGCAGCGACAGCAACAGCAGCGACAGCAACGAGGCCAGCAACTCGCCCTGCAAGCGGCTCAGGACCGATTGGCGAATGTCGGCCAAGGCTTCGGTCAGATCATCGATGACCACCATCATCGCCGGCAATGGCCCGCCCCTTGGAGCATCCAGCGCCAGAAATGACAACTCGAATTGCTTGCCGTTGTAAGGCAGCGAGACATGCGCATGGCCACGGGGGGAAAGAATCGGGGGAATCGACGTCAATTGATGGAGCAAGGCCCGATCTTTTCCCTTGCTGCTCAACTCGATCACCCGCAAGCCCAGCTGTGGCAGGAAGGCCTCGTCCACGGCACCCCCGACCAGAGGCGGCGTCGGGATCAGGACGCCGAGATCAGCACCACCAGACACACTGGGAAAGGAGTTGATCACCTCGGCCGGTGAGCTGCCAAGGACCACCACTCCGGCAACACGACCAGCCGATAGAATCGGTGCTGCCGCAAACTCGGTACATACTTGCCGGCAGCGCGTCCAGTGCATGGCTCGCTCACTCTTGATGACGACACGCACCTCTGCATCATGATCCGGATCGGCCAGCATATCACTGGGCCAGCTGGCCAGCAGCAGACCGGTCTTGGCATACACCTGCAACGAGTCGATACCCAGGCCGAGTTGCAGGGCTGCCCAGTAGCTATCGAAGTGATTTCGCAGCAACTCATGTCCGTACGGCGTCTGGAACAGGCTCATTCCGACAGAATCAAGCGCAGCCAGAACACCCGCGAGGCCCTGCAGGCGTTGCCCGAAATCATCACGCAAGGCAAAGGCCTGCAGAACGAGGCGCTTGCGGGCCTCCGCACGCTGCACTTCGAAACGCGTCGCCAAATCGTGAAAATGGAGCCAGGACAGCGCCCCATTGACCGACAGCATCACCACACCCAGGGTCAGCAGGATCTTCCACCTGAGGCTGAGAAATCTGTAACCGCTGCGCGCTTGCGATGCGGATTGACGATCCAACATCACTGGTGACTAAAAGCGGAAGGAGGCTTGCAGCATGAAGGTGTCCCAGTAGCGACGCAAGGCCTGCGTGTCCGGATTGTCCTGTACCGCCAGGAAACCCGTACCATCAACTCGATGCACTTCAGCGCGCAACATAAACTGGGGGGTGACGTCAAAACGAAGTCCTGCCGTCCAGTCCCTGGCAAAGCGTGTAAAACCCGGGATCCCGGTGGCGGCCGCAAATCTCTTGCCATCACGATCATGGTGGTCGGCGTAATAGGCATCGTAACGCAGCAATGCCTCCCACCGGGGTGCCAGGCGATAACTGCCTTGCAGATAATAGCTTCGTCCATCGGCCGTAGCATTGTAGAAAAAGCGGCCAAAGTCCGAGACCGAAGTTCGGCGGAAAGCATATTCGCTGGTCAGGCTCCAGCTCTCGGCGTTGAACTGGGCAGACAGAATCAGTGGCGTCAGCTTGAACCTCCCGGCCTGCAGTCGGTCGCCAAAGCCCGGCTTGTAGCGCAAGTCAAGACGAGCGGCGGTCAAGCCCAGACGATACATCCCTCCGGATCCCTCGAAGAAGACCTGGAAATCCGGCGCCAGACTGGAATCCAGACTGCCGGGCGGATGCAATCCGACCAGAGCCACTTTGGCAGCATTCGTATCGGTCTGAGGCTGGCCGTAACCAAAACTGGCGAACAGATTTCCGGCGTCGCCATAGCGCTCTGCGTAGATCTCGGCTCCGTCGGCTGACACGGTCAGATTGCGTGTCCTTTCGAAATAGATCGATTGAGGCAGAATGATGCTGGGGCGGGTGAACGGCACATCGCGGGTCTTGTTGTACAAACCGTAGGCAGTTTTGATCCGTCCCAGACGAATCCCTGCACGTCCCTCCTCTCTCGACAGCGGCGTCCAGTCGATCAAGCCGTAATCGACCCGAATCCCCCCATCATCGGTGCCGCCTACCTGATGTGAGAGCAGCTCAGCTGCCAACTGCACATCGGAGGTCAGGCGCCAGGATGCATTCATACCCACTTCCGTGAAATCCCTGCTCACCCGGTCATCGCTGTACCCAAAGAAATTGTTATTCGTGGTGTTCACCAGCGTCAGGGAGGCAAAGCCGTGCAACTGGAAATCTCCGCCCAGCAGGTCCAGGGCACGCACCGGCGCAGCCCACAGCAAGCACACGCCAATCAGCGCCATGCAAGATGCGGCACTAGCGAATCTTGAGTACACGCACATTCGGATTAACCTCGCTCGCTTTGACGTAACCAATCGCTCCCGGAGTGGATGCCACTCTGGAGAGCATTTCCTGCGTTGAAGCGACCTGCTCGGGGTATCGTCCCTGCCCGGAAAACACCTGCCGGTCCCAGGCCATTCGCAATTGCTGAGGAAATACCTGCAGGACGGTCTTGCTGAAGGTGGCATGCTCTGGCGCGTCATCCCTGAGAACGAACACCCTGACCAAGGTATCGGTCGGCCAGTTCTGCAAGCGCATGCCAAAGATGGCGCGCAGGGAGGCTCTCGGAATGGTCTCTTCACTGGTCGCCGGATAGGCGATCGCGACCATCACCGGCTCAGCCGTCTGGGCACGCGCCACGACGGCAAGCAACGCGTTTGCCAGCAGGCAGAACAATAGCGATCGCCGTAGCAAGGCCATGAATTTAATGGGAAGAACTTTCTGCATCACGGCACATGCTACCAGACAAAACCTCCGACGAACCAGCCAGCGTTGGTCGGCGGAGCTTTTGCTCCTGCGCACAGCCGGTAAACCACTCCGGCTGATTCAACTAGATTCCAGAACCACCCTCTTCCATAGTCTTTCCTGGCGCGGCAAAAACCCGGAGCTGACGAGGTTTGAGCCATACCAGCTGCCCTTCGGCAAGTGCCAAGATCGTGGCCCGCTCGCGAGTCAACTCAACCTCGATCAATTCCGAAGCATGCGCCAGCTCGACACGCACCCATGGCCCGATGGCATGCACTTCCTGTACCGTCGCCTCCAGGCCACCGGTCAGCGGGTGGTGTTCGATCTCGATATCGTGCGGTCGGACAAACGCCGTGACAGCGCTTTCCGGCCCGCCTTCGGGACGCTCCGCAGCAACCTCCGCCCAGGCCCCATGGACACGACTGTGAAAAACGTTGACATTGCCAAGGAACTGATAGACGAAAGGTGTTGCCGGACTCGAATACACCTCGTCGGGAGAGCCGATCTGCTCGATCCTCCCCTGGTTCATCACCACCACGCGATCAGCAACCTCCAGCGCTTCTTCCTGATCGTGTGTCACGAAGACGCTGGAAATCTGCATTTCATCGTGCAAGCGCCGCAGCCAACGCCGCAGTTCCTTGCGCACCCGGGTATCCAGCGCACCGAAAGGTTCATCAAGTAGCAGCACCCTCGGTTCAACGGCAAGCGCACGTGCTAGGGCGATACGCTGACGCTGACCGCCTGAAAGCTGCGAGGGATAGCGATCGGCCAGCCAGTCGAGCTGCACGAGCTTGAGTAATGCCGTGACCCGGCTACGGATCTCGGCCTCTGCCGGACGCACTTTTCTCGCTTTGACGCGCAGACCGAAAGCGACGTTTTCGAACACCGACATGTGTCGGAACAAGGCGTAGTGCTGGAACACAAAGCCGACCTTGCGATCGCGTGCATGCACATGTGCCGCTTCCTCGCCAGCGAACAGCACCTGCCCAACGTCGGCGGTTTCCATGCCGGCAATGATGCGCAACAGTGTGGTCTTGCCGCAGCCTGACGGACCGAGCAAGGCAACCAGTTCGCCCGTCGGAATGTGCAGGCTGATGTCTTCCAGTGCCACAAAGTTGCCGAAGCGTTTGCCAATCCCACGTATTTCGATGCTCATCGGAACAGTTCAGAAAAGGTTCTTGCAGGGGTCCGCGTGCAAGCGACACGGAAAAGTCGGGAGCAAGTTGCGAGCACTCCTGTCTCAGCTCTCTTCTGCCGGCAAGTCCGCCAGCAGCATGCTGTTTTCGCGGCGCATTCGCCATTCGACAACCGTCTTGGCAAGCAATGTCACCAGCGCCAGCAAGGCCAGCACCGATGCCGACGCGAAAGCGCCCACCGCGTTGTACTCGTTGTACAGAATTTCCACATGTAACGGCAGGGTATTGGTCTCACCGCGAATATGCCCGGAAACCACCGATACCGCACCGAACTCGCCCATCGCCCGAGCGTTGGCAAGGATCACGCCGTAAAGCAGACCCCACTTGATATTTGGCAGCGTCACGCGGCGGAACATCTGCCAGGCACTGGCACCGAGCGAAAGGGCAGCCTCCTCTTCTTCCTTCCCTTGCGCCTGCATCAGCGGGATCAACTCGCGGGCGACAAACGGCGAGGTAATGAACAGGGTGACAATGATGATCCCTGGCAACGCAAACACCACCTTGATGTCATGTGCCGCCAGCCATGGCCCGAAAAGCCCCTGGGCGCCGAAGATCAGCAGAAAGACCAGGCCCACGACCACCGGCGATACGGCAAACGGCAGATCGATCAAGGTAATCAGCAAGCTCTTGCCCCTGAAATCGAACTTGGCGATCGCCCATGCCGCAGCGACACCAAAAACGACGTTGAACGGCAGTACGAAGAGCGCGACAAGGAGTGTCAAGCCAATCGCAGAACGGGTTTCGGGGTCGTTCAAGGCGCCGGCGTATGCTGTCCAACCTGCGGCAAAAGCCTCTACAAAAACCGCCAGCAAAGGCAAGGCGAGAAAGAAGAAGAGGAATCCGAGCCCGACACCCAGCAGCAGAGCACGCAACCAGCGCGGCTCGGCGTTCACCCGCCGCAAGCGCCCGTTCACTGGTGCGCTCCCAGGCTTGGCGAACACCCGCTGTGCCGATTTGCCGCCCACCACTGCAAGGCGTTTACGGCGAGCAGCATCACAAAGGAAATGATCAGCATGACCATCGCCAAAGCGGTCGCACCAACGACATCATACTGTTCGAGCTTGGAGATGATCAGCAAGGGCGTGATTTCCGAGATCAGGGGCATGTTGCCGGCAATGAAAATGACCGACCCGTATTCTCCGACCGAACGTGAAAAGGCCAGCGTGAAACCGGTGAGTAGCGCAGGGAAAATCGCCGGAAAGAGGACACGGATGAAGGTCTGCCAGCGCGAAGCACCCAGTGATGCGGCAGCCTCCTCGACCTCCGACTCGATATCCTCGATCACCGGTTGTAGCGTGCGAACGACAAAGGGCAGACCGATAAAAGTCAGGGCAACGACGATGCCAAACGGCGTGAACGCCACCTTGACGCCTAGCGGCTCAAGGTGTCGGCCAATCCAGCCATTGTCCGCATAAAGGGTGGCCAGGGTAATTCCTGCCACCGCCGTCGGCAATGCAAAGGGCAGATCGACCAAGGCATCAATGGCACGCTTGCCTGGAAACGAGTAGCGCACAAGAATCCAGGCGACGATCAGACCAAAGAAGGCGTTGATCGTCGCAGCCAGCAAAGAGGCACCGAAGGTCACGCGATACGAAGCCAGTGCTCGTTCGCCAGTAGCGATCGCCCAGAGCTCGACCGGACCGAGGTCACTGGCCCGGAACGCCAGACCGGAAAGCGGAAGCAGGATCAGCAACGACAGGTAAGCCAGGGTACAAGCCAGCGACAGACCGAAACCGGGCAGGATCCGTCGGCGGGAAGCCGGTGTCAAACAGGACGATGACCAGGCAGCCACGGCAGTGCACCTACTTCTGCTGATAGATCTGGTCGAAAGTCCCGCCATCCCTGAAGTGCGTCGGATAGGCCTTGGCCCAGCCGCCGAAAACTTCGTCGACACTGAAAGTCTTGATCGGGGGAAACTGCGCCACATATTTTTTCAGTATCTCCTGGTTGCGCGGCCGCAAATAGTTCTGAGCGGCGTTTTCCTGGCCCACCGGCGACCACAGGAAATCCAGATAGGCCTGTGCCGCCTTGCGCGTACCTTTCTTGTCGACCACCTTGTCAATGATGGCAACGGGAAATTCGGTGAGGATCGACAACGAAGGGTACACCACTTCAAACTCGCCCTTGCCGAACTCACGGGCAATCAGTTCGGCCTCACTCTCGAAGGAAATCAGCACATCACCAATCTTTCGCTGCATGAAAGTGGTGGTCGCGTCGCGACCACCGGCGGCGAACAAGGGGACGTTCTTCAGCAGCCGGCCAACGAAATCCTGCGCTGTCCGGTCGTTGGCACCGGCCTGACCGAGTGCGTAGCCCCACGCGGCAAGATAGGTGTAACGGCCATTGCCGGTGTTCTTGGGATGCGGCAGGATCACCTGGACTCCCGGTTTGACGAGATCACTCCAGTCCCTCAAGCCTTTCGGGTTACCCTTGCGAACGATGAACACCATCGTCGACGTGTAGGGCGACGCGTTGTTCGGAAATTTCTTCGCGTAGTCCCTGGCCACCAGCCCTTTCTCGGCGAGAAAGTCGACATCGGACGCCTGATTCATGGTCACCACGTCGGCCTCCAGACCGTCGGCGACAGCCCGCACCTGCTTGCTCGATCCCGCATGCGACTGCTTCAACTCGATCGACTCACCGGAAAGCGCTTTCCAGTGTTTCTGGAACATCGGGTTGTAGTCTTTATAAAAATCCCGGGCAACGTCGTACGAGACGTTGAGCAGGCTGCTCCCTTCGGCAAAAGCCAAGGTGACAGAAAAAGTTAACGTCAAGACCAGGAACAACTGGTGAATCACTCGTAACATACCCGACTCCAGAATACCGAAAGTATTGCCACTATAGCCAAGGGTTTTAGAACCACAAAGCCTGAATGCTTATTTGTTTATACTCATAAGAGCTATAACTCCTGGAAACCGGTAAAAAAAAAGCCACGGCATACCGTGGCTTGTCATTCGAAAAACCTGGTCAAACGCGTGTCGGCAGCTTACCCGTCACTGATGCACTTTCCATCCAGCGCTTGATGCGATTGGCGTCGCCAATGCGTGTCTGCTTGCCGGCCGAGTCAAGCAGCACGATCACGACTGGTTTGTCCGCAACACGCGCCTGCATGACCAGACACTTGCCGGCTTCCTGAATGTAGCCAGTTTTCGACAATCCGATCTCCCAGGTGGGACTACTGACCAACTGATTGGTGTTGTGAAAGTCAAGCTCGCGGCCCTTGACTTCGGTACGCACCCCCGGGGTTGTCGAGAACTCGCGAATCAAGGGATAGTGATGTGCCGCCGCAACCATTCGTGCCAGGTCGTGTGCCGTGGAGACGTTGTTGCTATTGAGACCGGTGGGATCCTCAAAATGCGAACTGCTCATCCCGAGCGACGCCGCCTTGCGATTCATCGCCGCGACGAAAGCCGGCAAGCCGCCTGGGTAATGGCGTCCGAGGGCATTGGCTGCGCGGTTCTCGGAAGACATCAGCGCCAGCAGCAGGGCCGTTTCACGCGTGATCACGGTGCCTACTCCGAGGCGTGAACGGCTACCGCGCAGGTAGTCGACATCCTCATCGCTGATCGTGATCGGCGACTGAAGATTGGGCATGCTGTCAAGTACGACCATCGCCGTCATCAGTTTGGTGATCGATGCGACCGGTACAATGGCGTTGGCGTTCTTTTCGTACAGCGGCTCACCACCGTCCTGGGCGATCACCAGTGCAGACCCCGACTGGACGGCCAAACGTCCCGGATCCTGCCAGAGATCAACATGACCGGCGAGAACTTTGGTCAGATTCTTTTTCTGAAACGTATGTGTCAATCCACCACTCGCCTCTGGCGAGGCGTACTTGCCGATCCGCGCGACGCTTGCGGACTCGGCTACCCGAACCCCTGACTTGTCCTGACGAGCCAAAGGTGCCGCCATCCCGTGCCGGGTTGGCGGCAACGCCTTATCCTTGCCGGCGATTGGCTCGACCTTGCCCCTGCTCGCCGAGGAACGGGAAGAACTCGTCCGGGCCACCGGCTCGACCTTGCCTTTCTGGGCGACCGCTTCCCCTTTGCCCTTCTGGATGACCGGAAAAGGCTTGTTCTTCTGCAACTCAGTCTTGCCTTTGCCCTTCTCCAGCGCATGGGCGTCTTCCATCGTCAGCGTCGCCGTTCCCACCATGGCGCCGAGCAGTAATGCTGTTCTCAATGTCATCCGCATTGCAAACCTCCCGCATGATTCGATTTTTCGACCATTCTACAACAGACCACCGTCTGGTCACTATAGCTCATGAAAAAGAAAGGGATAGCCAAATGATATGATAAATTACATCAAGCGTATTCAGCATTCAAGAAAAGCTTTGACTTCTCCACGACGCGCCATCGTGTCCTTGTAGCCGAGGTCGATCAATGCCTGGGTGTAGGGTTGTTCGAACAGAAGGTAGCTGGTCAAAGCCCCGCCGCGCCGATTCATGGCCCCCAGGCCGCGCAGCAGCGTTCTCACTGTCAGGGGTAGCGCACTGGCATGGCGTGCGGCAAGGTAATCAATACGCTCGGACGGAGTGATGATCAGGGACTGCACCGACCGCAGAGCAATATTGCCGCTGGCCAGCAAATCCTCCGGGATTTTCAAGAGTGTCTGGTTGATTCGCTCCATCCGCTCCACGTCAACGGCCAGACTATCCAGAAAGATCGATGACAGCACATGCCCGGCAATCTGCGCCAGCGTCGGATAGCTCTGTGAACTCTGCCGCCCCGTTGTATCGTTTATTTGCGCGACGCCGATGATCAGGATCTTCTCTGCGCCGAGATGGATCGCGGGCGAGATCGGGGCCATTTGGCGCATCGACCCATCGCCAAAATACTCGCGATTGAGGTACACCGCAGGAAAGATGAAGGGGAGCGCACTCGATGCCATCAGATGATCAACCGACAGATGTGCGCGACAGCCAACGCGATGCGTGCGCCGCCACCTCTCCACCTCCGGATGCCCCTGAAAGAAACTGACGCCATGACCCGTCATGTACCCCGATGCAGTAATGCTGACAGCGTAAAGTGCGCCACTGGAGATGCAGCGATCGATATTGCCGAAATTCAAGCGCTGTTCGAGAAGCTTGCGCAGCGGCTGGTTATCCAGCAACGAACGCGGACTGCGCTGAATCACCCAGCCGAACAGCAGGGCACTCAGCCAGCGGACCCCGGCCATCCCCATGCCAAGCAGATCAGACCGATAGATCTGTCCGGCGTGCATGTTGCGCCAGACATCCGCCAGCGCTTCGACGGCAGCGCTGAAGTTGTTGGCATAACACGCCAGGGTAGCCGCGTTGACAGCACCGGCAGAGGTGCCGCAAAGAATCGGGAACGGATTGGTCGTCGGGTCGCCAAGCAATTCACGAATGGCCAGCAGAACACCCACCTGATACGCGGCCCGCGCTCCCCCGCCACCAAGAACCAGAGCAGTCTTGCCGTTTACCATCGGATCTTAAGTAGGGGCACTGCTGCGCGCAAAATAGGATAGGGACTCAGCGCTCATTCATCAGCTTGTCGACCACCGTCAGTGCGGTCATGTTGACAATCCGTCGAACCGTCGCCGTCGAAGTCAGGATATGCACCGGGTGTGCGGCCCCGAGCAGGATCGGTCCAATCGTCAGGTTGTCGCCGGACGCAATCTTCAGCAGGTTGAATGAAATATTGGCCGCATCGAGCGTCGGCATGATCAGCAAGTTGGCTGCCCCCTTGAGACGCGCATCGCTGGGGAATACCCGCTGCCGGATGTGCTCGTCAAGCGCCGCATCACCGTGCATTTCGCCCTCAAGCTCAAGGCGCGGCGCGCGTTCCTTCAATAGCTGAAGGGCGGCGCGCATCTTCAGTGCAGTTGGCGTGTTCGCTGAACCGAAAGACGAATGCGACAACAGTGCAACACGCGGGGTCACGCCGAAACGGCGAACCTCGTCGGCAGCCAGGAGTGTCATATCCACCAACTGCTCTGCCGACGGATCGTAGCTGATGTAGGTATCGGCGATGAACAGCGTGCGATCCGGCAATACCAGGAGACTCATCGCGTAGAGGTTGCGAACTCCCGGCGCCAGGCCGATGACATTTTCCACATACTCGCGATGCACGTCATGGCGACCAAAAGTGCCGCAAATGAGGCCGTCGGCGTCACCCATGCGCACCATCATCGCGCCGAACAGCGAGGCACGACGCCGTACCTCGCGCCGGGCAAATTCGGCCGAAACGCCTTTTCGCTCCATCAAACGCCGGTATTCCCGCCAGTAAGTTTCGAAGTGCTCGTCGAAAAATTCGTTGTTGTCGGCATAGACGACGTCGAAGTCAACCCCGGGAGACACGCGCAGGTTCAGCGCCACAAGCTTACGAGTGATGTCTTTTAAGTCACCGATCAGAATCGGCCTCGCGATCCCCTCGTCAACGATCACCTGCACCGCACGCAGCACTCGATCATCCTCCCCTTCCGCAAAAACGATGCGTCTGGGAGCTTGCTTGGCCTGCGAGAAGACCGGCTTCATGATCAGGCCGAAGTGATAAACGAATTCGTTCAGACTTTCCCGATAGGCCTCGAGATCCTTGATGGGCCTGCTCGCCACCCCGGAGGCCATGGCTGCCTCGGCAACCGCCGGCGCAATCTTGCCAATCAGGCGCGGATCGAAAGGATTCGGAATCAGATACTCTGGTCCGAAGTTGGAATGCTTTTCGCCATACGCCTTGACCGCGACCTCCGATTGCTCGACGCGGGCAAGTTCCGAGATCGCCTTGACTGCGGCCAGCTTCATCGCTTCGGTAATGGTGGTCGCGCCGACATCGAGTGCACCGCGAAAAATGAAGGGAAAGCACAGTACGTTATTGACCTGGTTCGGATAGTCCGAACGGCCGGTGGCAATGATCGCGTCGTTGCGGATCGCCTGCACGTCTTCGGGCCGGATTTCCGGATTGGGATTCGCCAATGCCATGATCAGGGGTGCAGGCGCCATTCTCGCCACCATCTCCTGCTTGAGGACTCCACCGGCCGACAGCCCGAGGAAGACGTCGGCGCCCTCGATGACGTCGGCCAATGTACGGGCATCGGTCCGCTTTGCGTAACGCCCCTTGATTTCGTCCATGTCTTCGACGCGGCCCTCATAGATCAGGCCCTGGATGTCGGTTACCCAGATGTTCTCGACCGGAATGCCCAGCATCACCAGCAGGTCGAGGCAGGCGAGCGCGGCGGCGCCGGCCCCCGAGGTGACCAGCTTGACCTGATGCAGTTCCTTGCCCTGCAGGAACAAGCCATTGAGAATGGCCGCGCCAACGACGATCGCCGTGCCGTGCTGATCGTCGTGAAAAACCGGAATCTTCATCCTTGCGCGCAGTTTCTTCTCGACATGGAAGCACTCCGGTGCCTTGATATCTTCGAGGTTGATGCCACCAAAAGTCGGCTCCAGTGAGGAGATGATTTCCACCAGACGATCAGGATCGCGCTCCTCGATTTCCAGGTCAAAAGCGTCGATATTGGCGAACTTCTTGAACAACACTGCCTTGCCTTCCATCACCGGTTTGGCAGCCAGCGGACCGATCGCTCCGAGGCCAAGTACCGCGGTGCCATTGGTGATGACACCGACCAGGTTGGCACGCGAGGTCAGCGTGCTCGCCTCACCCGGCAGAGCGGCAATCTCTTCGCAGGCCGCAGCCACCCCCGGAGAGTAGGCCATCGACAGGTCGTACTGGTTGGCCAGTTGCTTGGTCGGCTGTATCGATACCTTGCCCGGCTTGGGATGGCGATGGTAGAACAGGGCGGCAGTACGTAACGGGTCTTTTTCTTTGTTCATCGTTCACTCTCCTGACGGGTATCAATGTACAGCAGCATCGCATGGCCGGCCGACAATCCGACTCGCTTTCGCCAGATCGCTGATGCCCTCTCGGTGGAGCAACATCTGTCGATGGAGCGTTGGCGCAGATCGGACCTGTGGCATAATTACACAAACACCGATCTCCTTGTAGCACCCGTGCCTCGCATGCTGTCATCCACCCTGCACCAGGCTTGTTTTTCACCCGCCGCGACCGACGCGCCGCACTCAAATGGGCCGGAAAACCATGCCGCTTTTCGGCCGTTTTTCCCTGCCCGCGCCGCTCCACGGTAACTTCTGCTTCTCTACCTTCCTTCGAGAGTGATCACCATGAACCAGACTGTTTCCATCAATGCCCCCGATTACGTCAAACATGAACGCCTGAAGCAATGGGTTGCGGAGATTGCAGCCCTCACCGAACCGGCCAATGTCGTCTGGGCCGACGGTTCTGAGGAAGAATACGACCGGCTTTGCGCCGAGCTGGTCGCCGCCGGCACCTTCACCAAGCTCAAGAAGCGCAAGAACTCTTTCCTGGCATTTTCCGATCCATCCGACGTTGCTCGCGTCGAGGATCGCACGTACATCTGTTCCGAGAAGAAGGAAAACGCCGGCCCGACCAATAACTGGGAAGACCCGGCCAAGATGCGTGGAATCCTCAGCGGCCTGTTCAAGGGCTGCATGAAGGGTCGCACGATGTACGTGATCCCGTTCTCGATGGGTCCGATCGGATCGCCGATCGCCCAGATCGGCATCGAGATCAGCGACAGCGCCTACGTGGTGGTCAATATGCGGATCATGACGCGCATGGGCAAGGCGGTCTTCCCCGTGCTCGGTACCGATGGCGAGTTCGTTCCCTGCGTGCACTCGATCGGCGCTCCCAAGGAGCCCGGCCAGACCGATCCGCGCTGGCCGTGCAACCCGACCACCAAGTACATCGTACACTATCCCGAAACCCGCGAAATCTGGTCCTACGGATCGGGCTACGGCGGCAACGCACTGCTCGGCAAGAAGTGCCTGGCTCTGCGCATCGCGTCGAACATGGCCCGTGACGACGGCTGGATGGCTGAACACATGCTGATCCTCGGCGTTGAATCGCCCAGCGGTGACAAGCACTACGTCGCCGCCGCTTTTCCGTCGGCCTGCGGCAAGACCAACTTCGCCATGCTGGTCCCGCCGAAGAGCCTCGGCGGCTGGAAGATCACCACCATCGGCGACGACATCGCCTGGATCAAGCCACGTGTCGGCAAGGATGGGAAAACCCGCCTGTACGCCATCAACCCGGAAGCCGGATTCTTCGGTGTGGCGCCTGGCACCAACGACAAGACCAACTTCAATGCCATGGCCTCGCTCGCCGAAAACACCATCTTCACCAATGTCGCGCTGACCGACGACGGCGACGTCTGGTGGGAAGGCATGGGCCCGGCGCCGGCGCACGCCATCGACTGGCAGGGCAACGACTGGACGCCGCAAATTGCCAAGGAGAAGGGCACCAAGGCCGCACACCCGAACTCCCGTTTCACTGCCCCTGCTTCGCAGTGCCCGTGCATCGACGAGAACTGGCAAAGCACCGAAGGGGTGCCCATTTCGGCTTTCCTATTCGGTGGCCGGCGCGCCTCGACGGTGCCACTGGTCTGCCAGACGCTGGACTGGGAGCACGGCGTCTACGCCGCCGCCACGCTCGGTTCCGAAACGACTGCAGCCGCCTTCGGTCAGCAAGGCGTCGTTCGCCGTGACCCGTTTGCCATGCTGCCGTTCTGCGGCTACCACATGGCCGACTACTACAGCCACTGGCTGAAGATGGGCAGCGCAGCCGACACACCCGTGCCAATCTTCATGGTCAACTGGTTCCGGATGAACGAAAAGGGCGAGTTTGCCTGGCCAGGCTTCGGGGACAACGCACGCGTCCTCAAGTGGATCATCGAACGCTGCGAAGGCAAGGCTGCCGCCAGGCAGACCATCCTCGGATCGATGCCCAACTACGAGGATATCGACTGGGCCGGCATTGAATTCTCCCAAGAAGAATTCGCCGGTGTCACCAGCCTCGACAAAGAGGCCTGGCTGAGCGAACTCGAAGGCGTCAAGGACTGGTTCGCGAAGATGGGCGACAAGATGCCTGCCCAGCTCGTAGACATCCGCGACAAGTTCGAGAAGGCATTCCAGGCAGCCTGAGCATCAGAGAACATCCAGAGGCCGCCTCCGGGCGGCCTTTTTTTGGCCAGCGTCATCTCTTGTGGTTAAACTGCTGGTTTTCACCAAACCGATTCCAACCATGCCGACCTTTCCCGCCAGCCGCCTCGCCAACATAGCCCCTTTTCATGTCATGGAGTTGATGGCGCGTGCCAGGGCACTTGAAGCCGAAGGTCGCGACATCATCCACATGGAAATCGGCGAACCTGACTTCCCAACGCCGGAACCGGTCATCGCCGCCGCCCGGACCAGTCTCGCAAGCGGTCGCGTATTCTATACGCCCGCACTTGGCCTGCCCGAGTTGCGCCGTGCCATTGCCGACTTTTACCAGACACGCTACGGTATCAGTATCCCCGCCGCCCGCATAGCGGTCACTGCGGGAGCCTCCGGCGCCCTGCTGCTGACCCTCGCCTGCCTGGTTGAGGTGGGCAGTGAATGGCTGCTCAGCGATCCTGGTTATCCGTGCAATCGTCACTTCATCCGGAGTTTCGAAGGCGTGCCGATCGGCATCCCAGTCGGCCCGGCGAGCAACTTTCAACCGACCCTGGCAGATTTCAAAGCGCACTGGAATGAACGCTCAGCCGGGGTGCTGCTCGCTTCGCCGGCCAACCCCACCGGCACCATGCTGAGCGGCGAACAACTGGCAGCGATCGCTGAATTTGTTCGTCAACACCAAGGACAACTGATTGTCGATGAGATCTATCACGGCCTCACCTATGAGGGTGACGCTCAAACAGCACTGCAATTCGGCGACGACATTTTTGTCGTGCAGAGCTTTTCCAAGTATTTCAACATGACCGGCTGGCGACTCGGTTGGCTCATCGTCCCCGAACGTTTCACCCGCGACATCGAAAAGCTCGCGCAGAATCTCTACATCTCGCCATCGACACCGGCACAGCATGCCGCGCTCGCGGCCTTCGCGCCGGCGACGATCAGCCTCCTCGAAGCACGGCGCGCAGAGTTTCGGCGCCGGCGCGACTTCCTCGCGCCGGCGCTCGCAAACCTCGGTTTCCAGCTCACGGCCAAGCCGCAGGGTGCCTTCTATATCTACGCCGACTGCAGCGCTCTGACCAGCAACAGCGATCGCTTTGCTCGTGACCTGATCGAATCGGCAGGTGTCGCGACGACCCCTGGCCTCGACTTCGGCACGCACGCGCCGAACCAGCATATGCGCTTTGCTTACACCACCACGCTCGAACGTCTCGCCGAGGCGGTCGACAGAATCCGCCGCTTTCTGGGTTGAGCGTCGTGAGTTGACCTTTCCCTGGTCTGGCCTTGAGCTGTGTTCTCGCTTGACGGGCCCGACGCTCAGGGCAAGACCCCGGGAAGATCGCCGATGGCCGCAAGGCGCTGCCAGTCGAAGCAGGGGCCGGGATCGGTCTTGCGACCTGGCGAGATGTCACTGTGTCCGGCAACCGCTGCAATCGGGTAATGAATACACAACAGCCGCAGCAGTTCCAGTAGACGCAAGTACTGTCCGTCCTCGAATGGCAGCTCGTCACAGCCTTCCAGTTCAATCCCCAAGGAGAAGTCGTTGCACCGCGGTCGCCCCTGCCAGGAGGAAAGGCCGGCATGCCAAGCACGCTGCCGGCAGGAGACGAACTGGATCAACTCGCCATCGCGACGAATGAGAAAATGCGCAGAGACGCGCAAATGGCTGATCTGCGCGAAGTAGGAGTGGGCGGCAGCGTCGATCCGATTGGTGAACAAGTGCACGATACCCTCACCACCGAACTGTGCCGGTGGCAGGCTGATGGCATGGACAACGATCAGCGAAATGGTCTCGCCCAGCGGACGTTCATCACAATTGGGCGATTCGATATGCCGCACGCCCGCAAGCCAGCCGTCAGGCCTGATTTCCGGAACGGTCGCCCAGCGCAGGGAACTCACTCCTCGATACCGAGCCGCTCGATGCGGTAGCGCAGCGAACGGAAAGTCACACCGAGCAGCCTGGCCGCTGCGGTACGGTTGAACGCCGTCTTGGCCAAGGCATCGAGAATCGCTTGCCTCTCGACACGGTTGATGTAGTCGTCGAGCGTTTCATCTTCGCGGCCCACACTGCCGCTGGCCGCCTTTTCCGGCGCCAGACGCAGATCGTCGAGATTCACCGTAGCGTTGTTACACAGGGCGGTAGCCCGCTCGAGGATGTTTTCGAGTTCTCGGACATTACCTGGAAAACTGTACGCTTTCAGCGCCGCCAGGGCTTGCGCTTCCAGTCGTGGCGGATGCGCTCCGCAGATGCGTACCAGCAATGCCTCGACCAGGGGCTCGACATCCTCCTCGCGTTCACGCAAAGGCGGCATTTTGAGTTCGATGACGTTCACCCGGTAATAGAGATCCTGGCGGAAGGTTCCGGCATCGACACAGTCACCGAGCAAACGGTGAGTCGCCGAAATGATGCGCACATCGACGGCTTCTTCGACTGTGCTGCCAACCTTGCGTATCTTCTTTTCCTGTATGGCCCGCAACAGTTTGACCTGCATCGGCAGCGGCAAATCAGCCAATTCGTCGAGAAACAGCGTTCCTCCATGAGCAGCCTGGAAGAATCCCTCGCGATCGCTGTCCGCACCCGTGAATGCACCCTTGCGATAACCAAAGAATTCGCTCTCCATCAGATGCTCGGGAATCGCTCCACAATTCACCGGCACGAAGGGGGCGGCACGACGGGCACTCTGATCGTGTATCAGACGCGCAGCCAGTTCTTTGCCGGTCCCCGACTCCCCGGAGATATAGACCGGTGCCTGAGTGCGGGCCAATTTGTCGATCATGTCACGAACATGTGCAATCGCTGCTGAGGGCCCGATCAGTTGGGCGGCAAGGTCCACCGGCTCATCCCCGAGCACGCCAGCCCGACGACGCGGCAAACTGAGCGCTGATTTGATCAGGCTGCGTAATTGCTCCAGTGCTACCGGTTTGGCCAGATAGTCAAAGGCACCAGCCTTGAGCGCGGCCACCGCGTTCTGGGTACTGCCGAAAGCCGTGATCACTGCGACAGGAGTCTCGCCATAGCGTTCACCGATCAACCGAACGATCTCCAGGCCTTCGCCGTCAGGGAGACGCATGTCGGTCAGACAGAGTTGATAGCGCTGCTGCCCGAGCAACAGACGTGCCTCCGTCACACTCCCCGCACAGTCTGCCGAGAGCCCCATGCGCGCCAGCGTCAGATCGAGAAGCTCACGAATATCCGCCTCATCGTCGACCACCAGCACTCTCGCCAATTCGCCGCGCGGGCGCCGTTCAGTTTTGCCAGCTAACACCCAACCGACCTCCCCAAGAGACAAAAATCGGCACCTGGCCCCGACTTCTGGAGTTCAAGTTGCGCCCCATTTGCTTCACACAACTCACGCGCGATGTAGAGACCCAGACCGGTACCGCGATGATGTGTGGTAAAGAACGGTTCAAAGATCTGTTCGCGACAAGTATCGTCAACGCCCTTCCCATCGTCAATCACATGTAGTTCCAAGTGACCATCGGCCGGGGCGTCACAAACCAGCAGGCGAACGCTACCGGCCGCACGCTGCGAATGCCGCAATGCATTGCCCATCAGATTCCACAATACCCGATGAAAATGCGAACGATCGAAACAAAGGGTGGCCACTCCCCACACCTCAAGACGGACCACATCTGCCGGCAAGTTTTCCTTGACCCGATATTCCTCGATGAACAAAGGCAGGACCTCGCGCAGGTCGATTCGTTCACGATAGCTGCGGTCGCGGCGACCAAGTTCGAGAATATCGTTGACGATACGCTCCAGACGCTGAGTATTGTCAAGAACGATGCGCAACAGGCGCTCATACAATTCGCCACGCCGCTCTTCCCGGAGCAACTCGCCGGCATGACTGATCGCCGAGAGCGGGTTGCGAATCTCGTGCGCGATGTTGGCGGTCAGCCGCCCGAGTGCGGCCAGTTTGATCTGCCGTGCCTGCTCCTGCAAACGGCCGATATCCTCAAGAAAAACGAGCACGTCGTTTTCAGTGCTCGCGGTGCCAACAAACCGCACTCGCAATTGCATGCCACTGGCTGGCACGCTGACCAACGCATCCTCATCACCAGGGTCCCGACACCAGTCAACGAAACCCTGCATCAGTTCAGGCGAACACTCGCTGATTTCACTGCCACCATGCAATGCCAGCAGCTGCCTGGCGCGGGGGTTGCTTTGCCTGACCTGGCCAGCGCGGCTGAGCACGAGCACACCATCCTGCATCTCCTCGATCACGCGCTGGCTGATCACCGTCTGGTTGTTCAGGTCAACGCCGCGCTGTCTCGCCAGCACCTCATTGGCAATCACCCGACGGGCCAGCAGGCGAGCCGATACCGCGACCGCAAAGAACCCGGCACAGAAGACCCCGGTATGGAAGAATCCGGCGGCATCGAAATCATGATGTAGTGTTGCCCGGTAAGACTGTTCGAACAGAACGGCAAGCGTTGCCATCGCCGCATAGAATAACACCAGGCGTCCCTGCCCGACCAAACCGGCACCGGCCAGTGTCACCAGCAGCATGGATCCGAGTCCGCTACCCAGCCCGCCGCCGACGTGAATCAGCCACGTCACCACCAACACATCAACCATGACGCTGACGGTAAGCTGCATGCTGGCATGCTGGCGATGGTTATACGCCAGGATCACCGTCAGCGCAGTACTCACCAGGTAGGCACCGGCCAGCAGCAAGTGCTGCAAGCCCTGTTGCGGGGTCAGCACAAGCAGGACGGACGGGTACAGCAACGTGGAAAAGAAAAGCAGCAAGGCTACCGCGAAGCGATAGAGGTTGAAATAGCGGAGCGATTTCCAGTGTGTCTCGGAGAAGCACTCGGCGCCGACCTTCTCGGGTGTGCTCAACATGGCCGCTCAGGCGCCGTCGGACTGGGCTTCACGAAGGTGGGCAGCGCAGCAATAGTAACGGCCATTGGCCAGAATGCTCTCGCTGACGGGCTGATTGACTCCACAATGAGCACACGGAACCATGCGCTCGGTTTCGAGTTGCTCGACCGGCCGTCGAGTACCGCGGTGTGACGTCCACGACTTTCGCCAAGCCCACCAGACAAACCACACCAGCCCGATTAGCAGTAGAAATTTCGTCATGGCCAGAGAAGTCCTGCAGAGCGATCAAGCATAGCAGAACGGTCGCGGTCAGAGCGTACACTGACCGGATTTTGGCAACCTCCGGGGGAAAGATGCAGGGGACAGGTAGGGGAAGTGCTGGTGGTCGGTTCGGGGAAGACCGACAGGCAACGGTTGGTCGGGGCGAGAGGATTCGAACCTCCGACTCCTGCGTCCCGAACGCAGTACTCTACCAGGCTGAGCTACGCCCCGACCGATGCGACGACAGTGCTAATAGCTTCTAGCGACCGCGAAGAGGCATAATTCTAACAAGGAATCCTTGTATTGAGAAGGGGGGATCTGCTTGAGCGCCAGCGCGGCGCGCTCTGACTCTGCCTTCGCCTTCTGTTTCGCGTATTCGAGCGCCCCCGTTGCGCGAATCGCCGCCAACACCTCGGGCAGGGCATCGCGCCCACCACTCTCGATCGCCTGCCGTACGCAAGCCGCCTGTTCAGCGGTCCCGTTCTGAAGTACGAAAATCAGTGGCAGTGTCGGCTTGCCTTCAGCCAGATCGTCACCGAGATGCTTGCCGGTCTCCAGCTCAGCTCCCGAATAGTCAAGCACGTCGTCAATCAACTGAAACGCCGTCCCCAGATGGATGCCGTAGGTTGCCATCGCCTGTTCGATGGCAACAGTGGCACCACCGATGATCGCACCCAGTTGCGCCGCCGCCTCGAACAGCTTCGCCGTCTTGTAGCGGATGACTTGCAGGTAGCTCGCCTCATCGACGTTGGCATCGTGGCAGTTCATCAATTGCAGCACTTCGCCCTCGGCAATGAGGTTGGTTGCATCTGACAACACCCGCATGATGCGCATGTCGTTGACTGCAACCATCATCTGGAAGGCTCGCGAATAAAGGAAGTCACCCACCAGCACACTGGCCGAGTTGCCGAACATCGCGTTGGCAGTTTCACGGCCGCGCCGCAGATCGGAAGCGTCGACCACATCGTCATGCAGCAGGGTGGCCGTATGGATGAACTCGATCACCGCAGAAAGTTCGTAATGGTGCGTACCGCGATAACCCAGCGCACCGGCTGAAAGCAACACCAGTGCCGGACGCAGTCTCTTGCCACCGCTCTGAACGATGTACTCGGCGACCTGTCGAACCAGTACCACGTCGGAATGGAGTCGCTGGCGGATCACCGCGTCAACCGCTTCCAGATCAGACCTGATCAGGTTGTATAACCGCTCCATTCTCACCACACGGCACCTTGGCACAAAAATTTTGTGATCTTAGGCGCCGGCCTGTTCGGCGTCAACTGCACGAACTGTCAAGAATCAAGGAATTCGCCTTGCTGCCACGGTTGCTGCCCGCCACCATCCGGAATTCATAAAGACGGCATTCCAGTGCCCCGTTGAACAAGGGTGTCTTCTTGCTGGGAGTCAGACGGACCATTTTTGGCAAACGGGTGTCGGCGCTGATCAGGTAGCAGTTCCAGCCAGCGAAACGGCGCTTCAGCGCACTGCCGAGCAAGGGGTAAAACTGTGCCAACTGGTCATGATCGGAGACGCGTTCACCATAGGGCGGATTGCTGACCATCACGCCATGCTCGGCCGGAGCGTTGATTTCAAGCAAGTTGCCGGTGCTTAAGGTGACCAGCGGCAGCAACCCGGCGCGGTCGAGATTGGCCAGCGCGGCGCGCACGGCAACCGGCGAGAGATCGCTGCCAAAAATTCCCGCGTCGGTAGCCGCCGCCTCCCCGGCACGCGCGGCTTCGAGCAGCCGCTGCCAGACCGCCAGATCAAAATGGCGTAGCTGCTCGAAGGCAAAGTGACGCCTCGCGCCAGGCGCCACACCGAGAGCGATTTGCGCTGCTTCAAGCAAAAAGGTGCCGCTGCCGCACATCGGGTCGAGCAGAGCAACGCCCGGCTGCCAGCCGCTGAGGCGCAGAATGCCGGCGGCGAGGTTTTCCTTGAGCGGTGCATCGACAGTCTTCTGGCGAAATCCGCGCTGGTAGAGCGGCGCGCCCGAGGTATCGAGGTAGAGGATGCATTCGTCCTTGCTGATGAAACCGTATACCCGCAGGTCCGGTTGACGCGTATCGACACTCGGACGCTTGCCGGTTTCGCGGCGAAAACGATCACAGATCGCGTCCTTGATTCGCAGGGTCACGAATTCGAGGCTTTTCAGCGGGCTCTTGACGGCGTTGACGTCCACCCGAAAGGTCTGCTCGGAAGCGAACCACTTCGGCCAGGGAGTGTCAAGCGCCAGGCGATAGATGTCCTCTTCGTTGCCATAAGGCGCCAGCGCTACTCGCCAGAGAATGCGCGTGGCAATCCGTGAGTACAGATTGGCACGGTAGCAGACCGGCCAGTCAGCGAGGAAATGCACGCCACCAAAGATCGGTTTGAGACCATGCGCACCCGCCACCATGAGGTCTTCAAGCAGCAGTTGCTCCAAGCCGCGCGGGCAGCTTGCAAAAAAGGTTTCCACGATGGATCGTCTCCCGACAGGCGTACTAGAATGGCTTGACCACGGCCAAGTAGGTCACTGCCAGCAGCACCAGGACCGGCAGTTCATTGAACCAGCGGTACCAGACGTGGCCGTGGCGGTTGCGGCCGGCCCGAAAGTCGCGCAACAAGCGATTGCAATACGCGTGATAGGCCAGCAACGCCACCACCAAACCCGTCTTGGCGTGCAGCCAGCCACCCGAGAAACCGAAACCAAACCATAGCCAGAGGCCCAGGACCACCGCCAGAGCGGCGATCGGAGTCATGAAACGGTAGAGCTTGCCCGCCATCAACAGCAGGCGGTCACGCTCGGCGGCGCTGTTCGGCGCCACCATCGCCAGATTGACAAAGATCCGCGGCAGGTAGAACAGGCCGGCAAACCAACTGACCACCATCCAGAGATGCAACACCTTGACGGTCAGCATCGGTGCGTCCTTTCTGCGCGGGCCGCGGCGATACCATCCTCGACGCGGCTATAGCGCAGCCTGATGTGCAGTTCCTTCTTGATCCGCTGGTTGCTCAGACGGCGCGATTCGCTCATGAAAGACAACTGCAGGGGCGACAGTTGCTGTTCGGCGTCGCGACGCGAAAGACGCGGTACACGCGGCAGATCGAAATGATCGGCAACGAGATCGAAATACTCGCCCATCCTGATTTCCGAATCATCGCTCGCATTGTAAGTGCGGTTGCTGCGCCCATAACGCAGCGCGGCACAGGTCAGCATCACCAGATCCTCGGCATGGATATGGTTGGTATAGACATCGTCGGCCGTGCACAGCGCCGGCGTCCTTTTTTGCAAACGCTCGATCGGCAGGCGATCCGCAGCATAGATCCCGGGGGCACGCAGGATGCTGACAACGACGCCGCGCTGGCCAAAAGCGCGTAACTGGCGCTCGGCGTCAACGCGGCGGCAGGCGCGCGCCGTCTTCGGCCGCAAGTTCTGCGTCTCGTCAATCCGTTCCCCCTGGCAATCGCCATAGACACCACTGGTGCTTATATACACGATGCGCTGTGGTAGACTCCTGCCGCGGGCCAGGGCAGCAAGCAACCCGCTGGTACGGGTATCGCGCTGTCCACCGAGGGGACTTCGTCGGTCGGAATTCGGCGGCGGGGCAAGATGGACGATGACGTCAGCAAGACCGGCAATGCGTTGCAGACTGGCGGGCTGATCCAGGTCGGCCAGGATGGGTCGGGCACCCATGGCGCGCCAGAAGGCGCACTGCCCAGGATCGCGTAACAGCGCAAAAACGCGATAATGGCCCAGCAGGCGAGGAAGCAAGCGGCTGGCAATGTCACCACAACCGACGATCAAGAGTTTTTGCACCGCGCAATTTTACCGGATTAAGGCGTCCGTGGAGAGTCAATGAGTTTTCAGGTCAATGTTCAGCCAAGCCGGCACACCTTTCACGCCGAGCCTGACGAAACAATTCTCGAAGCCGCACTGCGTCAGGGACTGAGTCTTCCGTACGGCTGTCGGGATGGGGTTTGTGGCACCTGTCGAGGCAAGGTTCTGAGCGGCGAACTGGCGCACGGCAAAGCCCCGTTCGAGGTACTCAGTGAGGCCGACCGCCAGGCCGGCTTCGCGCTCTTTTGCTGCGCCATGGCGAGAAGCGACCTGTGCCTGGAGAGCCGGAAAGTCCGATCGATCGAGGATATTCCGATCAGAACCTTGCCGGCACGCGTGCACAAGATCACGCGCGCCGCCCCGGACGTGATCATCATCGACCTCAAACTGCCTGCCAGCGAGCGCCTGCAGTTTCTCGCCGGCCAATACGTGGACATTCTGCTCAAGGAAGGCCGGCGCCGCTCGTTCTCGCTGGCCAACGCACCACATGCAGACGACTTCCTTCAGCTCCATATTCGGCAGGTGCCAGGCGGCCAGTTCACCGGACACGTCTTCGGAACCATGAAGGAACGAGACCTGCTGCGCCTGCGCGGACCACACGGCAGTTTCTTCATGCGCGAGGACTCCCGAAAACCGATGCTGCTGGTTGCCGGCGGTACCGGCTTTGCACCGATCAAGGCAATTGTCGAACATGCCATCGCGGAAGCATGCACCAGGCCGATGTACCTCTATTGGGGGGGGCGCTGTCGCGCCGACCTGTACCTTCTGGCCCTTGCCGAACAGTGGTCTGTGCAGCATCCCCATATTCATTTCACACCGGTCCTATCCGACTCGCCGGCCGCAGAACACTGGCCAGGTCGACGTGGTCTGGTGCATGCAGTGGCCATGGCCGATCACCCCCAGCTTGCTGACTACCAGGCCTACGTCTGTGGTTCACCGGATATGGTGACCGCCGCCAGGCAAGATTTTCTGACCAATTGCCAGTTGCCGGCAGAGGAATTCTTCGCTGACTCCTTCGACTTTGCTGCCGATACGCTGGCGGCAATGAGCACGAATCGTGCGCCGCCTACGAACCATCATCCTTCAAACACCAGGGTTACCTCAGATGAATGAAGTGTTCATGTCCCGCCAAGCTTTGGTCAATCGTCAGAGCCGGATCATCGCCACCCGTCTGACGCTGCATCTGGGCAACGGCAGCGGCATGCAGGACGCAGTGAGCGCCCTCGGTGCGCTGACCGAGGTCTGGCCACCGGGAGGAAAGCCGGTGTTCATCAGTTGCGGCAGCAACTGTGATGCCAGCCTGCTCGACTGGACGACACCGGAAAACGCGACCCTCGAATTCTCTGCGGCAACCTTGCTCAGCCCGCATGGGCCGGACCTGATCGCCGCGCTGGAAACCTGGCAGCCGACGGTGTGCCTACATTTCGATCCGCAAGCGACGCAGGCCTTGACGATCGGCGTGCCGTACCGCTTTATCGGTTTCGACGCACACCGCTTCACGCTATCCCAACTCAAACTGCTCGCTGCCCGGACACGCTCGCTCGGCATCGGCATTGCTTTCAATGTCGACACCGCCAAGGATTTCCGGGCCTGCATCGATGCGGGAATGACGGCCGCTGCCGGCTGGTTTTTCACCTCACCAAGCGACGTACCGGCAAAGAAGCTCAGTGCCGGGCAGGCGAACATCGTACGGGTGCTCAATCTGGTCCGCAAGAATGCCGACATTCGGGAAATCGAAGACGCGCTCAAGCTCGATGTCGCAATTTCGTACAAATTGCTGCGCTACATCAATTCAGCCGGTTTCGGCCTGTCCTGTGAAATCCAGTCGTTCCGGCACGCCGTCAGCATGCTCGGCTACGACAAGCTCAACCGTTGGTTGTCTTTGCTGTTATCGACAGCAAGCAAGGACCCGATGGCACCCGCGCTGATGTACACCGCCCTGCTCAGAGCGCGCCTGATGGAGTTGCTCGCCACCGGTCTGGTCGACAAGACGGAGTACGACAACCTCTTCATCACCGGCGCTTTCTCTTTGCTCGACGCCTTGCTCGGCGTCGGCATGGAGCATGTGCTCGAGGCGATGCGCCTGCCTGAACCGATCTGCGATGCCCTGCTCGGCAGAGGCGGTTGCTATCAACCCTTTCTCGATCTGGCGTTGGCCAGCGAGCGCAATGATGGCGCGGCGATTGCCGAGCAGGCGGCCATGCTTGGACTGACCGCCACGCATTTCAATCGTGCCCAGATACAGGCGCTGGCCTTCGCCGATGCCATGGAGTTCTAGGGTCTGTTGACATGCAATCCAGGGCGCAGAACCCGGCGAAAGCGGCCGACCCCTCAGCCTAAGAACCGTAGCGCAACCGCGCGGACCGCGTTGCGTGCGGCCCAGGGCGAACGGTCGCAGCAGCCACAGAACCCCAGAGGACCCTCTCCTTCCTGGATAGGCTGCGTCACTCGTGAGCCTGCGGCGGATTGCCGTTCATCCGGTACACCAGCCCGGTCTTGGTTGTTCCCAGAGACAGCCAGTCGCGACCGGTCGTTTGCAGTGCAATGAAAAACTGACGGCAGCGTTGCATGGCCTTCTCGTGCAGTTCGTCCCGGCGGGTGAACTTGGCCTGGAATGCAAACTCACCGCAGAGCGGCTTGTGCGTACCGCGCTCGCGCCAGATCGCAATATTGGCGTCGGCGGTAACCCCGTGGCCAAAATCGAAGGTTCCGAGGTCCTGCAGGATCTCTTCGACGATTGCGCCGTTGACCAGTGCCAACTGGTCGTCGCCTGCGAGCTTCAGGGAGTCCAAAGCAGGGAACATCCGCGCCAGACCGCTCAGGAAAGTGTGTGCGCCTTCGGGTTCCTGGCTCAAGGGAAATTGCGCGTTGTGTGAGAACAGCAGGCGATACGACCCGACCTGATCTTTCAACGGGAGCGCCTCTGCCTTGAACTTGATCCGATAGTGGCCGGCAATCTGCGGCCGCACGTCCAGGTCCGCAGCCTTCTGCATTTCCGGATGGCGGAATTTGAAGACGATCTCCGGATCCCCTGCGGGAAAACCGTCTTCGTAGGTGACGCGCTGTCGCAGGATGAACGCATTGTTATAAAGGCGGAAATCGGCGGTGTCAAAAAACTCGACCTCCCGCACCTGTGGCTTTAGGGTCACCCCCTTGTTTGAAAAACCAATCCCGAACTCTTTCGCTGTCTGACGAGCGAGTTCTCCGTACTCGAAGAATACTTTCGCAGCGATGAAACGATCGGGTTTCAGGATCAGCTTGCACTCGAGATACTGCACCTCATCGAGCGGATGACCATCCGAATACTTTCCCTGTTTGAGCTTGAGAAACCGCTCGTGACCCATGCCTTCGTCAGCTTTCGGCAGCGTGCCGTTTTCCTGGTTCGCCATTTCGCTTGGTTCCTTTATGGTAAAAAACGTTTGCTAAACCCCGATCGCGGGTAACTTGGTGAAACATTATGGTCCTGACGCACCGCTTTCCTTGCCGGCAACGTGCACCGGCCAGATTCTCGACATCAGCCAAGTGAAAAACAGGCCGACAATGCAACCGAGCAGGACCTCGATCACGCGCATCAGGCCGTCTTCAATGCCGACTTCCTTGGAATGATGCATCAGCCCCGAGGCGATCACCAGCGCAGCAGTGATCGGTGCCTGACGCCACATCGCCGGTACGCGAACGACGTAGGTCGAGAGCAGGACTGTCACCGCCATGGCCAGCGGCAGCTTCCACTGGCTCGAACTGCCGACGACCAGGAACAGCAAGCCAACGGTACAGCCAAGCAAGGTATTGAAAATCCGCCCACGGAAAGTGGCCAGCGCCTCGTGCATGTTCGGATCGCTCACGGCGATCATCGCGCTGATTGCCCAGATCGGATTGGTACCGACCCCCATCTGCAGCAACAACCAAAGCGTGCCACTCGCGATAAAGATGTGCGCGGCGAAACGCACGCCGGTCAGATCGGCTTGCCGCAGTCGCTGTACGGCGCTCGGCAGCCGATCGAAGCC
>NZ_JDSS02000053.1:0-5543 GCF_000584955.1 Candidatus Accumulibacter vicinus | reverse complement strand
CATGGATGCGCGAGAGACCGAGCATCGCCGCAATGCCTCCGATGAGTTCGAGTTGGCGATTCTGAAAACCTTGCACGATTGTGAACAGGACGCCGGTGGACCAGGCAAAAGTCATCAAGCCGGCAATGGCGATCATGCCTTCAAGCAAATTCCATTCGTCAGACAAACTGATACTGCTGCCCAGGGTAGTGTATTCCAGGAGCGCGAAATAGAACGACGTGCCAAACTTGGGAATGGCCCCTGTGACGACGAAGAAAGCTGCCCAGACGGCGATTTCGAGCAGATGCACCAGCATGATCAGCCAGCTTGCAAGAATGATGTTGCCGAGCCCCCAGAAGAAGGAATGCGTGCCATTCGCCCTGTGCTCTAGGGTACGGCTTGTATCGATCGTCAGGATCATGCCGAACCCATGCACGACCATGGTCGCGGCAACCAGCACGATGCCCCAAGTCACCTCGGTCACAGAGGTGATGTATTCGGGGACGGGGACATTGTTCATGCGAAGAGGGTTTTCACGGGTTCATCCACAGGCGCTGCGCAAGGTGGCAATGGCGAACGTGCTGTGACAGGTTGCGACGAAATATCGTCTCCGAATGGGCATATGCGCACACCGGGGTTCTGCGAAACATCTCCATTTGCAGTAGAGCCTTCCTGAAACTCGCCCAGCACACTCCTTGGCGTCATGGCGCGAGAGAGTGTAGCATGGGGTGGACCCTGGTCATGACTTTGCAAGATGCCCCCGATGAGGCAAGTCATGACCGTTTCCCCTTCCTTGCACGCCGGAATCGTTCGATGGGCGCAGAGCATGCCCCCCAACCTCTCTCCCGCGAGTGGAGAGGGGAGATCACCGAGGTTGAGTTTCCTGGCGGGCGACAGGATAATCCGCGTTTCCATCCACCCGGTCAATGATTGCCCATGAACACCTTTCTGCGTCTGCTGCGTCCAGGCCTGTTGGCCATCGTGAGCTTTGCCCTGGCGACCACTGTGTGGGCTCAATCCACGATGGTCCGATTGCACACCACGCAGGGCGCGATCGACATCCAGCTCTACGACACCGCTGCACCGAAGACGGTGGCCAACTTCCTCAGCTATGTGCGCAGCGGCGCCTACATAGACAACTTCATCCACCGCAGCGTGCCCGGTTTCGTCGTGCAGTTGGGCGGGTATGCGTGGCCTGCCAGCGGCTATGCCGGCCACATCACCACCCTTCCTCCGGTGGTCAACGAGTTCAGCATTGCACGCTCGAATGTGCGCGGCACGGTGGCGATGGCCAAGCTCGGCGGTGACCCCAACAGCGCCACCAGCGAGTTCTTCTTCAACCTGGGCAACAACGCCTCCAACCTGGACACGCAAAATGGCGGTTTCACGGTGTTCGGTCGGGTGACCACGCCGGGCATGGCCGTGGTGGACAGGATCGCGGCACTGCGCACGGTCAATGCCGGCGGTACTTTTGCCAACCTGCCGGTGGTCAACTTCAGCGGCAGTACCCTTCTGCGAGAGCATGTGGTGCGCCTGACCGGGGTGACTGAATTTCCCCCGCTCTCCGCTCAGAGCCATTCGGACCGCATCTTCAACTATCTCGAGGCAGCGTATCCGCAGTATCTTTCGCCTTCGCACGGCCAGGCCGGCGTGGCATCTGGCTATACCTTCCGTTACTACGCCGGCACCAACGCCTACGTGGCCACCGCCAATGACAAGGTCTGGTATCTGCTGCCGTCGATCTCTCCCGACATTGGCCTGCTGGGGGACACGGCTTCCTGGCTGAGTGTCGCGGCGCAGGCCGGATACTGACCGCCGACCACGGTTAGACCAGACAGGCGTCAGCAATCGCACGCAGCGCTGCCAGGCCACCAGCGGCAATCGACACGCCTTTGCCGTCCGGTAGCTGCGGCTCGGTCGGATTGATACGGATCATCTGGCCTTTGACCCGCTCGCCCATTCGGCGTGCGGTCGGGATGCGGGTGCCGGCGCCAATCTCGATGACCAACAGATGCTCGACCAGTCGAAGCCAGGCGCGCAGACCTGCTTCCTGAACGTCGCTACGTTCGCTGCGCCATCCCCAGTCACCAAACATCAGAATGTTCGGCCGGGCAATTCCCCGGCAGCGCGGACAGCGCGGGAATTCCGAAGTCAGCAGACACTGCTCTTCGTCAATTTCGGGGTCGAAGTCCTTGGCCGGCCAGATGCCGTCATGGCAGCCGTCGAGGCACTGCAGGTAGTGGATCGATCCGTGGCATTCGCTGACACGATCTTCGGAAAAGCCGGCTTTCTGGAACTGGCCGTCGACGTTGCTGGTAAATACGCGGGCACCGTGCGGCCGGTGCTCACCGATCCGGCGCAGGATCTGGAAACCCTCGTGCGGAACCGTGCGGCGGTAGAGTTGCAGTCGATGTCCGTAGAAACCCCAGGCCAGGCGAGGCTGCGATGCGAAGGCCGCTGGATTGGCGATTTCCTCGAAGGCGATGCGGGCGCGTCCGAGCGCCGGATAAGCCCCCCAGAAACCTTGCGGACCACGAAAATCGGGCATGCCCGAATCCACACCGATACCGGCACCGGCGGTGATCAGGAGGCCGTCGGCCTGCCGGATCAGTTCGCCGCAGCGTTGGTAGTCGGTCGCCATCTACAGCCCGCGTGCCCACGCCGGGCGCAGCGCTGCGGCCTGCGGGTTGGCAATGGCGTCGCGCACCTGCCGCAGCAGGCGGTCCTTGTCAGCGCCAAGCGTTCCCTTGAGGATCAGCCAGTTCGACGCGTGGTCGCTGCGAAACACGGTCCGTTCGAGTTCCAGCCCGGCGAGAAAACGCTCCATTTCGACAAACAGTTCGTGCTGGCTGAGTGCTCGCCAGCCTGGAAAGCCGCCACGCAAGCGCTCCTCGCCGAGCGGAAAGCTGACGACCAGCGTCGCCAGATACTCGGGCTGTGTGGCATTGACCAGGCGTGCCGATTGGTCGGCGTGCCGCAGCGAGAGATCCGGGCCGGCAAGACCGTTGAGAATCATCACCGAGCGCTTGATGCCGGCCGCCCCGAGCTTGTTCAGCGCCTCGAGAGTCGAGTCATGGGTCTCGCCCTTGTTGACTCGTTCCAATACCTCGTCGTCGCCCGACTCGGCACCGACGTAGGCAATCGCCAGGCCGGCTGCGGCGAGTTCGCCCAGTTCCTCGACCGACTTCTTCCGCAGGTTGCGCGGCAGGCAGTAGCTCGACACCCGCCGCACAGCCGGCAGATGTTTGCGGATGGCGTCGAGAACCTTGAGCAGGCGACGCGTCGGCAGCACCAGGGCATCGCCGTCGGCGAGAAAAACGCGCCGGATTGCGCTGCCAAAGCGTTCGCCGGTACGCTCGATGCTCTCCAGCACTTCAGCTTCGTCGCGCGCTCGGAAATGCTTCTGCGGCGCGGTGTACATCTCGCAGAAGGTACACTGATTCCACGAGCAACCGTCGGTTAGCGGCAGGATCAGCGATTCGGCCTCACTCGGTGGCCGGTAGACGGGTTCAACGTAACGAATCGGGAGCACGGGAAACATGGCGTGTGGCGGGTCTCGGGGTGAGTTGATTCGACAATGTTAATGTGAAAGTCGCGTTAGCGACTCACGAATCTCCCCTCCCCACTTGTGGGGGAGGGGTCGGGGGAGAGGGAAACGGTCATGACTTTCATGATCCGGGGTGCCTTGCAAAGTCATGACCGTTAGCGCGCTTTGCCCCTCGGAGATCCGGCTACTGCTCGCTCTCACGCACCAGCGCATAATCGGTATTGCGCACACCGCGCAGCAGCAGGTTGGTGTCGTCAGTGGAAGTGCCGAGGGCCTCCAGGGCCTCCGCTGCCAGACGCAGGCTGGCCTCCAGAAGTTCGGGGTAGGCCTTGTTGACGCCGGCTCGCAGCAGGGCCTCGCAGCTTGCCAGGTCGCGGGCGCGCGAGACGATGGTCATCTCCGGCGCGTGCGAGCGGATCATCGCGGCTGCGCGAACAGCGGCGTGCTGGTCGTCAATGGTCAGGACCACCAGATCGACCCCCTGCATTGGCGAGGTAGCGAGCAATTCCGGGTCACCGATGTCGCCATAGAACACGGGATGACCTTCGCTGCGCCATTTGGCGACCAGTACCGCGTCGGTGTCGAAAGCGATGCAGGAGATACCGCTACTGGCCAGGATGGTGCCCACCGTGTGGCCGACGCGACCATAGCCGCCGATCACCACCCGGGCACCGGATTCCTGTCCTTGCGCGGCATGGCGGAAGCGGTCGTGAACCCCTGCCGGCACATCCTCTACGCGTAGCGCCAGCCGGTTCCCGAGCTTGACCAGCAGCGGCGTGAGGAGCATGGTGACGGAAATGATCGCCACGGCCATCATGAAGATCAAATCGTCGATCACGCCCAGTGCCTTGGCGGAACCGAACAGCACAAAGCCGAACTCACCTCCCTGCGCGAGCAGAAAAGCGACCCGCAACGCGGTGCTGCGACCGGAGCCGAAGCACAGACACAACACGAAGAGCACCATCGCCTTGATGGTGATGATCGCGAGAACATGCAGGGCAAACTCGAACGGGTGCTGCGTCAGCGCACCGACGTCCACCGACATTCCGACGGCCACGAAGAACAGGCTCATCAGCAAACCCTTGTGAGGTTCCATGCTGGCCTCGATCTGAATGCTGTAGCGCGAGGTCGAGAGCATCATCCCGATCAGGAATGCCCCGAGAGCCATCGACATGCCCGCATGTTCCATGGCCATCGCGGCGATGAACACCGAGGCCATGGCCGTCAGCAGGAAAGCCTCGCGGTTGTTGGTGCGGGCCAGATGATCGAGCACCCGGGGGAGCAGGTAGCGTCCACCGATGATCACCATCGCCACCATCGCCACGGCCAGACCAATCTGTCTCCACAAGGGAATTTCCGTAACCAGCGCCCTGGTGTCGGCGAGGATCGGGACCAATGCCAGCAGCGGTACCACCGCGATATCCTGCATCAGCAGGACGGCGAATGCGGTCTGGCCGTGCCGGCTGGCGATGTCGCCCTGATCCCTGAGCATCTGCACCACAAACGCGGTCGAGGACAGCGCGAAGCTACTACCGAGCAAGAGAGCGGTCGACCAGTTCGGTTGAAAAAGCTTGAAATAGGCGGCGACAGCCAGCGCCGAGACAACGATCTGCAGCGAACCGAGCCCGAACAGCGTGCGCCGCAGCTCCCACAAGCGGCGAGGCTTCATCTCCAGGCCGATCAGGAACATCAGCAGCACGACGCCGAGTTCGGTGAAATGCCGCACACCTTCGACCTCGGTGGTGATGAAAGGCCCTGGCGTATGCGGTCCGACGATGACGCCGGTAACCAGCAGGCCGAGGATCGAGCCGAGGCCAAAATGCCGAAACACCGCGACGGCGATCGCCGCGACGACCAGCAACAGCACGGCAGAGTCAACGAAAGATTTGGGATCCATGCGAGTGGTGAGCGCTTCTTTAATGTCAAAGTCGCGTCAGCGACTCACGAATCCCCCCTCCTCACTTGCGGAGGAGCTCGGGAAGTTCATCCATGCGTCAACATTAGCACAAGCCGTGCC
>NZ_JDSS02000052.1:15135-40590 GCF_000584955.1 Candidatus Accumulibacter vicinus | reverse complement strand
CAGGTCTACTGCGATGGCTCTCCCTAGTTTAAGCGGAGTGTTGAACGCCCCGGGCCCCACAGGGTGAAATTCCCGCTCACCAGGTGGAAGTGATTCAAATGATAATGATTCTCATTCTCAATTACAACTGGCCAAGAACAGATGATAATGATTCTCATTTAGCGGACAGACATCAGCCAACTGATAATGATTCTCATTTACCCGCGTTTCGCGATGTGAGGATCTCGGCCAGATGATGGGAGAACGACGGGCCGCGATCCAAGAAGGTGAGAATGAGAATCATTCTCAACAACCTGAGGTACTTCACTAAGATGATAATCATTCTCACTCAACCAAACAAGAGTCGCCTACCACAAACCAAGGCAAATGTACAATAACTTTTTCTTATCAAGATTGGCAAATCAATAAAAATCTTTTATTGTACTTTTCCAATATATGTGTTATAATCTAATCATGGTCAGGTAAATAATAACTTGGTCAATCTGGCAGGACCAACCAGAGTCCTTTGGTCCAACGTGAAAAGGAAACCATCATGAAAACCATTGCGGAAGTGTTCGCCCAAGTCGGTATCAAGGTCAAAGAAGCGACGCTCGCCGAACTCGAGACTCTGCTGCAGGTGAAAAAGCAACCGGTTGAGCGCAAAAAGTACGTCTTCAATGGAGACGCCTTCGAGGCCAAGACCCCGCTGCAAATGAAGCAAGCAGTCCTCGCCATCAAGGACGCAGGTGAAGTTGACCTGAAGACCTGGGCAGAAAAGCTGCAGCGTTACGAAGGCTTCAAGACGCAGCAACCGGTTGAGCGCATCGTCGCCTTCTACAAGAAGCGCATGCTCAACGAAGGCCTCGTCCGCGAAGCGCATGCTCAACGAAGGCCTCGTCCGCGAAGCGCATGCTCAACGAAGGCCTCGTCCGCGAAGCGCATGCTCGACGAAGGCCTCGTCCGCGAAGCATAACAAGCTGGTTGAGGTCCCGGGAAACCGGGACCTCCCTTTAATCCCTTGGTCTGCGCGCCGAAGGATTACAAGGAGGTCTTGGCCGGCGAAGGGTCGGTTCACGCGTCCGAGATGCTATCGTGAGTGGCATCGCTCCGCCGTAGGGTGTACGGTAATCGTATTAATGGAGGTTAACATGTCAAACACAGATGATTGGCTGAATGATGTTCAATACGCCGCTCTGCAACAATTATACCACAACTTCAATGATGCGTTTATACAATTGCCAGATTACATACGGGCCGCTTATTACGCACGGCTCTACTCTAACGGAGGTTAACATGGCACTAGTTCTTATCGCCTGCGTCATTACAGGTACAGTCCTCGGTCACCGCGTCGCTGTCAGCTTAGGGGTGGCATCATGAGCGAGCAGGTTTACGTCGTCGTCCGCATTGAGGACGACTACCCTTGGAACCCGATGAAGGTTATCGGCGTCTACAGATCAGTGGACGTTGCGCAGGCAATGGCCCTCGAGTATTTCGATGACGAAGAGGCGCGGGTTGACACAGCTGATCCGATGCACGTCTTCAGCGGGTGGGCAGATGCCTACATCGAGACATTCGACCTAGTAGGGTAGAACCACGGCTCAGTGGCCACAAGCTGCTGGGCCGTAATTGTTTTCACGGAATATGTTATTTCGCGTATTCACGCGGGATAAATTGCGGAGTATAATAATTATACCTCAATCCTGAGGTTAACGTGTAAAGGAGCTTTCATGGGTAGTAATACATCTGCCAAGTACAACGTACAACATGGCAAGGGAGCCCTCAACAAGCAGGCTGTAGCAGAGAGTGTGGTATTCACGCATGTTATAGGTTGCTGGGATGGGAAATGGCTCAGATTCGACAACATGGCCGTCGCCAAGCAGGTGATGCCACTCGACCAACATCATCTGATATTTATAGACTACGCGGACCTGCAGGCGCGCTTCCCTGGCGGCACGCACAAGCTCCACGAGCTGGGTAGACGCTTCGGCTCTAAGAGCGGCAAGGAATTGTGGGCCTCTCTTCTGCTACAGTCTTACGACCCACAAGCGCGCTATGACGACATCATAGAGACGCAGCAGCATGTGAAGAAGACCCGCGGTCGTCCTGCAGGTACAAAACGTTACCGGCGGAAACTCAGTTATCTCTTTGTCTACGACGAGCACAACGACGCCCACATACAGGGTTACGCTCGGCTGCCACCTCAAGCGTGTGCGGTGTTGGACGTCCTCACGTCTGCTATGTACGACCGCTCTTCGCGTGTCTTCACAGAAGGGGAGTTGCAAGAGCTACTGGAGACTAAGAAAGAAATGCTGCACACCAAGCAGTCATCGTGGCGCATCTGGCAATACTACCGCGGCACGCTTATCAGCAAGGGGTTTATCCGCTTCGCCAAGGAGGGAGATAAATGAGTAGCTTCTTCGAACGGCATCCGTGGGTCGCGCTCCTTCTCATCCTGCTAGCCTTCGGCTTTGTGGGTACAATGGATTACGAGGACGCTCGCAAGCAGGAGTGCGCTCCGCGTAACTACAACGCGCAGAGGGACGCCTGTGAATAAGGTATGGATAGCCGTCATGACGGTAGGTCCGTTCATCTTATACGCCCTTGTAACCATCATCGTAGGACTTCTCAAGCATGGCTGACACCTTACAACTTCCGGACAAGCTGATCGTGGCCTCTGGCACAGAAGAGCCTTCATACGTGTATCAGCTCACGCCAGCGCGACAATTTTACTTAACCGACTGCGGCCGAGGATTCGCCGTCAACGTGCTTGACGACTTCCTCCAAGCAGCCATCAACGACGGGCTACCATTCGCCATGGTTTGGTGCCCACAAAGGGAGACGATACACTGATGGACGATGCAGATATTACCCAAGAATGGCTGGAGCGAGAACAGATGCTTCGTGATAGAATTAGGCAACGGCCTCCAGCCTACGGCCCGGAAGAGTGCGACCAGTGCGGTGATGAAATGCACACTATCCGCCGGCAGCATGGGTTCCGCCTGTGTGTCGAATGTCAAACGCTTCGTGAACGTAATCAAAAGATGTGGAGGGTGGAATGAAACCAATGCTTGCAGCAAAGACAGATGGCAAGGGTCTTAGCTACCCACTCCTGGCCTCGCCGAAGCTCGACGGTGTTCGGGCGTTAATCATCAATGGCGTCGTCATGAGCAGGTCGTTTAAGCCGATACCAAACGCACACGTGCAGGAGCTATTTGGCAGGCCTGAATACACTGGCCTTGACGGGGAGCTGATTGTTGGCGCACCAACTGACAAGGACGTCTACCGTAACACAACTAGCGGTGTGATGTCCCAAGCGGGCGCACCAGACGTGTCGTACCATGTATTTGATAAGTTCGACCACACTGGTGGCTTCCATGCTCGACTGCGTGCATCACAGGAGATTATCGGACGGCTGAACCCGGTCATTCCAATCGTGCCTGTGGAGCATCGCTTCATTGCTTGTGAGCAAACACTCACGGCACTCGAAGAGCAGTATCTCGCGGCTGGCTACGAAGGTGTTATGCTACGGCACCAGAACGGTCCGTACAAGCATGGCCGCTCCACTGAGCGCGAAGGCTGGCTGCTGAAGCTGAAGCGCTTCGACGACTCTGAGGCCGTAATCCTCTCGGCATACGAACTCATGCACAACGCCAATGAGGCTACGCAGAACGAGCTGGGCTACACCGAGCGATCATCCCACAAAGCCGGCATGGTCGGTAAGGGCGTACTCGGCGGCCTATCTGTTCGTGACGTCTACAGCGGGGTGGAATTCGACATCGGCACCGGGTTCGATCAGGCCACTCGTGAAGCCCTTTGGAAACAAAGGGATCAGTTGCCCGAGCAGGTTATCAAGTACAAGTTCTTCGCGTCTGGTGTAAAAGACAAGCCGCGATTCCCCGTCTTCCTCGGATTTAGGAGTGATCTGTGACAACCATCGTAAAAATTCAACGCAGCCTGGTCACGAACGCTGACAAACGTCAGCAGCTTATCTATAACCAAGAGCGCACGTTTATGCAGCAAACTGACCTCGATCCTGCCATTGACAAGCTGATGGGCGCACAGGACAAGGTCTACGCGAAGGCAAAAATCCATAAGGGCCAGATCACGGTCCTTGGTCTTGTTCGACCGCAAGCGTGGTAGGAGATTATTATGCAAGAAGAATACGTAGTTGTGCATAAGTGTAGCCACATCGGTGTGGCCGGGACAACGCCTGTGCATGTGAAACGGATGACTGATGGAACATTCAAAGCCCGCTGTGGTATTGCCCTCATGGGTACCACCAACATGGACGAGGCCGAGTTCAAAGCTTGCAGGTATAATCCATTTCACCCTGAGTTTCACGACAATTGGGCCGAAGGAGACGGAGCGACTGAAGAAGAGGCCCTGGCGGCGCTAAAAGCGGACATGCAGCAAACAGCTAATAGCCTCTGGGCGTTCTAACGCGACAACTTGCGGAAGAATGTAATAACGGGGTTTACTTCACTTTTATGTGGTGTATAATCTTACTCATGGACACAACATCCATATTCAACGGAAACCCAACCTCTTAAGGAGAATCATCATGGCAAAGGCAAAAGTGGCAGCTACCGAAACCGAACAAACCACCGGCGAAAACACCGCTGCTGAAAACACCGGCGAAAACACCGCTGCTCCGGCGGAAAAGGCCCCCAAGGCTGCTCGCGGCAACGCCGACAAGTTTGTGTTCCAAAAGGACCTGGCTGAAGGCCAGAAGTTCGCCCCGCAGGCGCTCCTGATCGTCAAGCACGTCAAGGCCCACAACTCGATCACCCGCGACCAGCTGTGCGGAGAGCTGGCCAAGGATCCCGAATTCAAGACCAAGCAGCCGGTCGGCCGCATCGTGTCGTACTACCAGAAGGACCTGGTCAACGCCGGTCTCTTCACTATCGAGAAGTAACCCGCCCACCCAAAGGACCTCCATCCTTCACGCAGGACCGCTCCCCGCCTGGGGTATCAGGGGAGCACCTTACACGAAGCGTTCTCATTGAGTGCGTTTCGCCTTAAGGTTAACCAACAAGGAGCTCATCATGCAAGTTCGCGTAGTTAAGCGCGGTGATGATCTTGTTCTCCAGCAGCTCGTCCAGGTCGAGGAGACCGACGAAGATGGCAACGTTGTTGCTCGTCCGCTGGTGTGGCAAGACGTACCCACTGTCGAAGAGGAGTAAGCCATGGCCCAGTGTTACTGGTCTGGTAATCCGCTGCCGAAAGACGGCTTCAAGGCTCTGGACACGGCTAAGAACAATCAGAAGACGTCTCGTGCGGCTCCGATTGCGATGAAGCCGAAACACCCGGCCCCGATCACCTCGTAAGACCTCCAACTAGTTTTCGCGGGCTCCGGCCCGCTCTTTTAACCAACAAGGAGCTCATCATGCAAGTTCGCTACGTCAAGCGTGGTGATGATCTTGTTCTCCAGCAACTCACGCTGGTGTGGCAAGACGTCCCCACAGTGGAAGAGGAGTGGGTCATGTCCAAATGCAAATGCAACTGGAGCGGTAACCCCATTCCGCAGGACAGCTTTCGGCCTTTGGATACAGCAAAAACAAGCGTGAAGTCTTCACAGACCAATTCGCAGGTGGTAACCAAACCGAAACACGCCCCCCATTAGTTAAGTAGCAGTTGCCAGTCTCTCCATACTGGCTTTTCGCGGGCTTCGGCCCGCTCTTTTAACAACAGTGAGATAGCTTCATTATGGCAAATATACGCGGCAAAACCATGGACAACACCCACTTGTCCATCGATCAAGCCGAAACCCGTGGGTTCATTCATCGTGACTATATTGCGCACTGTCTGCGTTGGTCGCATGTGGCAAAGTTCATGGGCGAGAAATCTCGCTACAAGACTGCAGACCTGCTCGACATCGGTTGCGGCCGGGATCTTCCCCTGCTTCGGCTGCTGTATAGCAGCAAGATGATTCCTGATACTGGTAGCTATACCGGCATTGACATCAACAAACTCGAAGCCCCCTTCAACCTTGGTCGCTACCCGCACGAACTCGTCGGGCAAACTGACGTCTGTGAATGGAACGATAATGGCTCAACCTTTGCGGTAATCACCTGCTTCGAGGTACTCGAGCATGTTGAGCCGGAGCACAGCTTCCGTATCCTCCAAAGGATTGCGAGTCTACTTGAGGATGACGGTCGCGCGTTCTTCTCCACACCGTGCTACGATGCCTCTGTTGGAGCAGCTGGCAATCATGTGAATGAGATGTCATTCGACGGTTTGCACGCACTCATTGATGCCGCCGGTCTTGAGGTCGTGCAAGTCAATGGCACGTTTGCCTCAATTCGTGATTATCAGGGCCAGCTTGAGAAGGATGGCCACGGGCCCCTGTTCAACCGCCTGCGTGACTACTACGATACCAATTACCTGGCGACAATCTTTGCACCCTTGTACCCGCACCTTTCGCGAAATGCGATCTGGCGCGTACGCAAGCCTCAAGGTATCGTCGGTAACAAGCACGAACTCGGCAAGACCATTCCGGCGCTTGCTGACGCCGCAGGTGCTTCGCACTCGTCGTCGGACAAGTGGACCGATTTCATCAACCAACTGCTGGAGAAGCAACATGGATAAGCTCGTCAACGACGTACACGATTTTCACGCCAAATTCGGCCTGGACTCCCTTCAACCCGGTTCTCCGCAGCACATTGATGATGCTGAGTTGGTTCTCATGCGGGCCAACTTTATGCTGGAAGAACTTGTCGAGTACGCGCAGGCTGTTGGCCTTGAGCTGACTGTGACCGAGGAAGGCGTGGAGTTTACCAAAGCTGAGCCGTTCGGTAACGAGCCGGTTCTTCGTGACCTGGAAAAAGCCCTTGACGGCCTCGTCGACCTGGCCTACGTTCTGGCCGGCACCGCGCTCTTCCATGGTTTCGGCAACAAGCACGAACTCGGCAAGACCATCATCGGCGAAGCCTGGCAGCGCGTGCACAATGCCAATATGCGAAAGATTCGCGCCACTAGCGCAGAAGAATCCAAGCGGAAGTCTGGCTTCGACGTAGTGAAACCCGAAGGCTGGCAGCCGCCCAAACTCCACGACCTGGTGGGAGGCAACTAATGACCAAGCCGACAGGGATTATCATTATCGATGGCCCTGACGGCAGTGGAAAGTCAACACTGGCACAGCGGTTGGTAGAGCAGTACGATGCTGAGTATCTGCATCTAACCTACCGCTGGCCGAATAATATGTTCGACTACCACACAGCAGCTATTCATTGGGCGGGGAAACGTTCCAAGGATAAGCTGGTCGTCATCGATCGTTGGTGGATGAGCGAGCTGTGCTACGCAAATGCATACCGCAATGGCTCTAAGTGGCCATTGATGTATCGCATGTTGGATCGGATAGCACTCAAGTATGGTTGTATATACGTCTATTCACTTCCCGAGAATATCCGAGACCACCTGAATGCCTATGAAGGCCTAAAATTGACCAGGGAGGAGATGTATAAAGACATTTCTCCTGTCGTGATTGAATATCACAAGCTCTGGGACAAGGTAAAGACGTGGCCACACGTACGTCGATACGATTACCAAAAGCACGCGCTTCAGGGCTGTGGGGAGAATACCGTAGACGCGTACGCTGCAGCCCTTGTAGCCGACTTACAGGCTTGGCGTGCCGAGCAGGTTGACCTTGCCCTCGATCCGGCGAACTACAACCTAACGGGGCACATCTCACCGGCGAAGTACCTGCTGGTTGGTGACAAGACGAACCCGCGTAAGCGCCACGGTAAATGGTGGCCATTCCACGATTATGCGGCGTCGAGTCTCCACCTGGCCCAGACCATGGAGCGCTTGGGCATACCTGAGCATGAGTGTCTGTATACCAACTACAACAACTCAAAGGCGGAAACCAGTTACTTGGTACATAACTTCGAGTTGCACACAATTGTATTCGGGTCTGCGGTATTCGATCCACTGGTTCGTGACTTCGGCGGCGGCTCCAAGGCGTGGAAGATTCTTTCCAATCCACAGAACGTCGTTCACCCTGCGTACGACCTTCGGTTCAGGAGTGGTAAGACACTAGCCTGTGACCTCGGCAGCGCAGTTCTAAGATCTGAAGCATACGGGAGGTTTCCAACATGACACCAGTCGATCAGCTGATATTGCATATACCCGATAAGGGGCTATACGGTGATTGTCAACGAGCCAGCATTGCTAGTCTGCTCGATCTACCAATTGACGAAGTACCACACTTCCTGTTTGACAATACGCAGGACACTAACGAATTTAACGCCAGAATAAATAGGTTTCTAGCACCCCATGGTCTTGGCCACCTAGAGGTTTGTGCTTTTGAGTTTACGCTATGGCACCCACAAACCTATCACCTCATCTACGGACCAACAGATCGAGATACCTGGCACGCCGTTGTTGGACGCAATGGCGAAATAATTCATGACCCACACCCAAGCAAATCTGGTCTCGACGCCGCTCGTCGGGCGGAGTGGACATACGGGTTCTTAATCGCTACAAGGAGGTTTCCAACATGACAGACGTCAATCTAGCCTGGACAGCTCTGCTCGAGAACATCATGAGCGCAGGCCATCTCACTCATCCACGTGGAGTGCCCACCAAGGAGATTCTCGGTTGTAAGTCGGTTATTTCCATGTGCAATCCCGTGATCACCATCAACGAGCGGGCGCTCGGTTATCGCTTCCTTCCAGCTGAGGCTGCATGGATCATCGGCGGCTACAACACCGTTGACGACATTCGCCCGTACTCCAAGGCCATCAGCAACTTCTCCGATGATGGTGCGTTCTTCTTCGGCGCGTATGGTCCGCGTATCAAAGACCAGTTGCCACATGTTATCGCAGCCCTACGTCGAGACTTCGATACCCGGCAGGCTGTACTCACTATCTGGCGCGAATCGCCGCCGGCCTCCAAGGACATCCCTTGTACCGTAAGCCTTCAGTGGACTATCCGCGATAACGAGCTCCATTGCTTCGCTAACATGCGGTCATCAGACGCCTGGCTTGGCGTGCCATATGATTGGTTCAACTTCTCGATGGTCAGCGCCTATCTGCTACTGTGGCTGCGCAAGCTGGATACAAGGTTTGGAGAGGTGCAGTTGGGCAACTTGCACTTCTATGCGGCTAGCCAACACCTGTACGCTACCAATTGGGATGCTGTTCGAGAAATTCTCGACAAGCCAACATCGTTCTTTACCATCGAGCCACTGAACGTTGATGAGTTCAAACATCCAGAAGACCTCCGTTGCTGGTTATGGACGGTCGCAGATAACGAGTTCATTGGCAACCAACGATTCTTGATGGAGCTGAGGAAATGAGACCTGACCATGCTACCTACTTCATACGAATGGCCGCACTTGTCGCTACGCGAGCGACTTGTCTACGTCGCGCTGTGGGTGCCGTTCTGGTTAATAGCCGCCGCCATGTGCTTGCTACTGGCTATAATGGTGTGGCCGCTGGTCGCCCTCACTGCAACCATCATGACATGTTCGAACCAGTGGGCTATCCTCACGCGTGCCAGGGCGCAACGGCGCCGTCAGGGCAGAAATTAGATGAGTGTGAAGCTATTCACGCCGAGCAAAACGCATTACTGCAGTGCCGCAACGTTTTTGATATTGACACGTGCTACGTAACAGTTAGTCCGTGCATACATTGCGTGAAGCTATTGCTAAACACTAGCTGTAAGCGAATAGTTACGCCAGCCCTGTACGACCAACGAGCAGCAACGCTGTGGACTGACAGCGGTCGTGAACTAGTTATCATCCCTGATGCAATTACGCAGGTACAAATGGAGTTAGATATATGAGCGATTGGCAACCACAAGCAAACTACCCTGACCTGCTTGGCGCCAACTATATCGGCATTGACTGCGAAACCTGCGATCCAAATCTACTTGAGATGGGGCCAGGAGACATTCGCCGTGATGGCAAGCTTGTTGGCATCTCAGTATCGGTACCCGGCTTCAAGGCCTACTATCCGATAGCCCACGAGGGTGGAGACAACCTGCCCAAGGACACGGTCATCCGGTGGCTTAAGCGTCAACTTGCTGGCAATGAGCCAAAGGTCGGGGCGAACATCATTTACGATCTAGGCTGGTTGGAGTCTGAAGGCATCAAGGTGAATGGGCCCAAGCATGACGTGCAGGTAGCCGAGGCCCTCATCTACGAACTCCATGCGTCTTACAGGTTGGAGGCCCTCGCACAGCGCTACCTCGGCGAAGGTAAGGACGAAACCCTGCTGAGGCAGGCGGCCCTTGAGCGTGGTTGGAAGACTGAGAAGCAAGTGAAAGCCAACCTATGGCGTTTGCCTGCTCGGTTTGTCGGACCGTACGCTGAACGTGACGCAGATGCTGCTCGTGAGATTCTCATGCTTCAACTGCCGAAGCTCGAAGAGAACGAGCTCATGGAGGTGTACGACATCGAGTGCCGTCTCATTGACGCTCTTCATGCTATGCGCATGCGCGGTATGCCCATCTCCTATGAGAAGGCTGAACGGGCTGTGGCTGAGCTGACTGCGCGCCAGCAAGAGGCTCAATCGGCCGTTAACCATTTCGGTAGCGGACTCATTGACGTCTGGTCAAATCAGGCGTTGGCCGCTGCCTGTGAGAAAAATGGCTGGGCGTATCCGCGTACTGAGAAGGGTAATCCGTCGTTCACTGCCGACTGGCTGGCAACGGCCGACTCTGACTTCTTTAAGAATGTTCTTCTCGTGCGGCAGTTGAATCGGAGCTCGAATGTATTTATACAGGGCAAGATCCTCAATGCCTCCGTCAAGGGGCGTGTTCATCCGAACTTCAAGCAAACACGTCGAGATGACGGAGGCACAAAGTCAGGACGGTTATCTAGCTCCAACCCCAACATGCAGCAGGTACCAGCACGACACCCCATTCTAGCACCCCTGGTCCGCGGCATCTTTGTTGCAGATGATGGCTACGACTTTGGCATGTTCGACTACTCGCAGCAGGAGCCTCGTGTTACCGTGCACTACGGCTACCTTCGTGGGTACAAAGGGGCTGATGAGGCTCGTGAGAAGTACGTTACCAATCCGCGCACAGACTACCACCAGCTGGTTGCAGACCTTATGGAGCAAGCGTCTGGTCGTGCCTGGGGTCGTAAGGTGGCTAAGCCGATTAACCTGGGCCTGGCTTACGGCATGGGCAAGAACAAACTGGCAGCACAACTCGGCGTTGCCGTTGACGAGTCAGGTCCGATCCTTGACGCCTATCACAAGGCGGTTCCATTTGTACGAATGCTCGGTGACGAGGCCACACGGCAGGCTAAGCGCCGGGGCTACATTCGTACAATCATGGGCAGACGTCGTCACTTCCCTGGTGGTGAGTTCACGCACAAGGCCCTGAACGCCGCCGTTCAGGGCAGCTCTGCTGACATGGTGAAGAAGGCCATCGTCGAAGTACATGAGGCTGGGCATACGATCTACAATACGGTGCACGACGAAATCGACTGCCCGGTGCGTATTGGCGATCGTAAGCATGCGGCTGAGATTCGTGACATCCTTATCAACGCCATGAAGTTGGAAGTTCCTCTCGTCGTCGACGTTGAAGTCGGCCCGAGCTGGGGCGAATGTGAACTAATCGAGGTGTAGCATGGAAAAGAGACCTGGCGTAAAGCGCCACAACTTCTGCGACCTGGACATCCAGGACATTCGGTGTTTCGTAGTCTACATCGAAGAAGGCACATCGACCGCGGCCGGTAAACGTCTGAACATGACCCCTGCCAACGTGATCTATCGGGCAAAGGTTATCCAGAAGCATATCGGTATACCGATGTACCTGGAATCTGCAACACACGCGTTGCCACACTCTGGCGGTCGGCACTTCACGGATCTCACTGAACTCGGCAAGATCGTGTTTACGATTCTGAAGGACATCCTCCAGCGCTACGACAACCTGGTTGAGCTCATGCGTGCGTATAATCCGACTCCCGGTAATACCCGGATGGAGACAACACATGGTGTGCCGTTCAACATGAATCCAGCAATCCCGCAAACGGCCGAGGCTGAAGCCGGCGCGGTGACAGTCTACGACCAAATCAGAACTAATTTTCCGGGGGTGTTCGGTGAAGGAAACGTCAATTTCTACCCTGTTAAAGAACAACTGGCCAAACGTCTTACTCGAACGGATTGAGTCTGTTGCCGGTTCTGGTCTAGCCGACCTGAACTGCGTGTACAAGGGATTTGAGTTCTGGCTAGAGCAGAAGCTACTCGACAAGCGCGGGTCATTCGAGATTCGTCCTTCGCAAATCGCGTGGCATATCCGCCGTAAACGGGCAGGCTCAAAAACCTTTGTACTCGGGCGCGACCTGTCAGAGTTGCGATTGTTTGCTTTATCCGATGACCTGGAAACCTGGCGTGTAGTATTTCGTACCAGTAAGCCCTTCGACTATGATGGACTATTGCGCGAAATTATGAAACATCGGGATATTCAAGAGTCATTATTCGATGTATAATATAACTTCCTAATCGTGAAGGAGATTCTAATGGAAGACCTGTTTTCCCAGATGGCGGCTGACACTGCCGCAGCCCCTCAACAAGAGGACCTGTCAAAGATTGCGGCGCTTGCTGACCAGCAGCGCACACTCGAAGACCGCGTCAAGAAAGGCGAGGATTACCTGAAGCAGCTCAAAGAAGAGTTGCGTAACATTCAGGAAGTTCAGTTGCCCGATGCTATGCTCCAATGCGGAGTTCGTGAGTTCAAGCTCGAGAACGGCTTGAAGATTAGCATCAAGAAATTCTATCAGGGCAAGATTACCGACGACCACCGTGATGAGGCGTTTGGCTGGCTTAAGCAGAACGGCCACGATGACATCATCAAGAACATCGTCAATATGCAGTTTGGTAAGGGCGAAGATTCCAAGGCCTCAGCAGTTCTCGAATTGCTGCAAGCTAATGGATACGTCGCGGTGAACGAAAAGTCCGTGCATCCGATGACGTTGAAAGCCTTTATCCGGGAGATGGTCGAATCAGGCGCAGACCTTCCGCTCGAGACCTTTGGCGTCTACATTGGCAACAAAGCCGAAATCAAGTAAAGGAAACCTACCATGGCTACAAAGGCAGCAGCAAAAGAAACACCCAAGACAGAAGTCGCAACGGTGTCCAACAACCTTCCCGCAACTATGGACGCGTCCATGCTGGCGGCTGACGCAGGTATTGGTCGTGAGCAAATGTCCATCACGGATATGGCTCTACCGTATCTGCGGATTCTTCAATCACTCAGCCCGCAAGTGAAGAAGTCCTCGCCTCAACGTGTAGACGGAGCAGAAGAAGGCGACATCTTCAACACAGTCACGCAAGAACTGTTCGCATCCGAAGACGGTATCAACGTCATTCCGTGTGCATTCCAAAAGGCCTGGGTTGAATGGGCACCTCGTGACTCTGGCGGTGGTTGGATTGCGTCGCACAGCAACGACCAAATCCTCAATCATTGCAACCGTAACGAGCAGGGTTTCGATGTGCGTAAGGACAATGGCAACATCATCGTGCCGACGTTCTACTACTACGTTCTGATGTGCAAGGAAAACGGCGGCTTCGAACCAGCCATCATCTCCATGGCTCGCACGCAGATGAAGGTTGGTCGCAAGTGGAATAGCCTCATGTCCAGTCTGCAGGTCATGGGCCCGCAAGGTCTGTTCAACCCGCCGATGTTCGCGCAAAAATTCCATGTTACCACCGAGGCTGTGTCCAACGCCAAGGGTGAATGGTGCAATTGGAAACTGCGCGCCACCGGCCTGGTCGATGATGCTGGTCTTTACCAGGTCGCGAAGAAGTTCGCTGAGCAGGTCCGCACTGGCGCCGTTAAGGCGCGGGTTGACATAGCTGAAGGTGACGATGTCGATACGCACGGGGACAGTGGCGTATTCTGATATTCAGTCAATAGGCGGCGGGCTTCGGCCCGTCGTCTCCTTTAGTGGTGGGCGGAGCTATGACAGAACAAGTAGATAAATTCATGGACCTGTTCCACGGGCTAGAGCGCGCATACGGGACGTTTGAGATAACGAATTCTCGCGAGCGCGACGGCAAAAAGACCGGGAAGGTCCGCAGTATTCATAAGCCAGTCACACGTGACATCTGGCTACAACACCTCAACGGTACGCAAGCCATTGGCATCGTGCCTATTAGAGATGACTCCACCGTCCAGTTCGGCGCGATAGACATCGACATCTATTCGAACATGGACCACGCGACCATGGCCAAGAAGATCGAGGATCTCCGAATGCCCTTGGTCCCTTGCAAGTCCAAGTCTGGCGGTTTGCATGGCTGGATATTCCTTAGTGAGCCAACCCCTGCCGGATTGGTCCAGCGTAAACTACGCGAGATGGCTGCGGCACTTGGCCACGGCAAGGCAGAAATCTTTCCAAAGCAGTCTGAAGTTCTTCCAGATCGTGGTGACATCGGTAACTGGATCAACATGCCATACTTTGATGGTGTGGCTGGCGGTCGCCATGGCATCCGTCCTGATGGCCACATCATGGATATGGACGAATTCACGCAGACTGCGTACATCAAGAGGGTTACTGCAGATGAACTCGAATCTTTTGGTATTCAGATTAAGGATGACTTTAGTGATGGCCCTCCTTGCCTGCAGCACTTGGCGACACAGGGCTTTCCTCAGGGCACGCGTAACAATGGGCTCTATAACCTGGGCGTTTACGCGAAGAAGTCTGCTCCGGACAGCTGGGAAGGTAAAGTCGAAGAGTATAACATCCAGTACATGCAGCCGCCACTGGGTATCTCTGAAGTCAAGGAGCTGCTCAAGTCCCTCAAGAAGAAGGATTACCAATACACTTGTCAGCAGGTGCCCTGCTCAAGCCATTGCAACTCGTCTGTTTGCCGTGGCCGCAAGTACGGTGTTGGCGACCATGCTGGCATGCCAATCGTCACCAGCCTTACCAAGTACAACTCGGTTCCGCCCATCTGGTTTGCTGACATTGAGGGCGGTGGCAGACTAGAGCTGGAGACTGAGGACATTCAGTCACAGCACCGATTCCAAAGGGTTTGTATGGAAGCCCTTAACATGATGCCACCTGTTATGAATGGCAAGGCCTGGCAGGTTATGATTCAGAGCCTCATGGAAAACGTGACTGTTATCGATGCGCCTAATGACAGCTCGCCTAAGGGCCAGCTCATGGAATACCTGGAGCGGTACTGCACGCAACGTGCGCAGGCCCTCTCTAAAGAAGAGATTCGCCTTGGCAAGCCGTACACAGAAGACAGCCGGCACTACTTCACCCTGTCTGGGTTCATGGCATTTCTTGAGCGGCACAAATTCAAGCTCATGTCAATGCATGAGATTACCTCGTACCTGAAGAATGACCTGAAGGCGAAGCACCACTTCTTTAACATTAAGGGTAAGGGCACAAATGCCTGGTCGATTGCCCAACTAGGACAAGAGACGAAACTCGATGTCCCGAATACGTGGAAAAACGGAGGACCATTTTGAGCAATGTAAACATTATCGTCGGGCCACCTGGCACCGGCAAGACAACCACCCTTCTCAATCTGCTTGACGAGTATCTTGGCAAGGGCATAAGGCCTAAAGACGTTGGGTATATCTCGTTCACTGTTAAGGCTGCGGACGAAGCCAAATCGCGAGCCACTGAGCGCTTCGGCTTTCGCAAGGATGAACTCCCTTGGTTCCGAACGCTCCACTCGCTGGCATTCCGCTGGTTGAGACTCGACACAAAGATGATTATGAAGCGCAACCACTATTCTCAAATATGCGAGAAGCTCGGTATCGAGTATAGTGGCTTCATGGTTATGGATGAGGGAGTTATGCTTCCAGGTGGATATGCCGGCGACCGTATGCTGTTTCAAGAGGGACTCGCACGAGTGCGGATGCTCTCTCTTGAGGAGCAGTATAATCGCTCCACAGAGGACTTCTCCTTTTCCGAGTTGTCCCGACTCAAGAGTACGCTTGAAGCCTACAAGGATTCGTATTCGTTGATGGACTTCAACGATATGCTTACTCTAATGTTGGCCGAGAAGAATCTACCGCGCTTCAAGGTGCTATTCATCGATGAGGCGCAGGACTTATCCCGTCTGCAGTGGGCGGTGGTCCACAAACTTATTGCCAATAGCGAGCAGGTATACATTGCGGGTGACGACGACCAGGCCATCTTTGCTTGGGCCGGCGCAGACCCTGACTCGTTCATCAGCATGCCTGGCAACGTAACGACTCTGGCTAAATCATACCGCTTGCCCAAGGCCGTGCATCGACTGTCTGAGGCCGTTATCCGCGGCATATCCAACAGGCGACCAAAGGCTTTTAGTTCTCGCGATGAGGAAGGCCTCGTGTCCTTTGTCTCCGACATCTCCGACATCGATATGTCACAAGGCGATTGGCTGGTACTCGCCCGCAATAAGTATTTGCTGAACCCTGCCGAGCAGCTCTGCGAGATGGAAGGCTTCGCCTATGACTCGAAAGATTCCCCGATGCGCACAGACCAGGCGGCAGCCATCCGCGCATACGAGAACTTGCGAGCTGGTAAGGACATTACCGATGACGACCGCGCTCTGATCAAGAAGTATGGGGCCAAGGTTGACGGGACTGGACCGATATGGCATGAGGCCTTTACACGCATAGGTCAGGACGTGAAGGATTACTTCATTGCCTGCTTGCGTCGTAAGGAGTCTATCACAAAGACGCCGCGCATTAAGCTGTCAACGATCCACGGAGCCAAGGGTGGTGAGGCCACCAATGTGGTTATCTACTCCGACATGAGCTACAAGTCGTTTGAGGAAATGACCAACGACCCGGACAACGAACTCCGCGTGTTCTACGTTGCGGCCACACGGGCCAAGCAAAATCTATTCATCATTGAGCCAAGGACACTAAATTCATTCAATTGGGTATAATCAGATGACTTCCTCCATCTCGGAGAGTCTCGGATAATATACCAGCCTTATTATACCCATAGACCACTTTCATCCGAGGATATTAAAATGCCCTCAATAAATAACCAAGCCGCTAGAGGTGGTTTGGCTTTGCAACCCTTGTCACGTGGAGGTTCACCGTGTCGCTACCTGAAAAACTTACATTCAAGACTACCCCATTTGCACACCAGTTAGATTGCCTTGAAAAATCCTGGTCCATGAAGAACTACGCCCTGTTTCTAGAAATGGGGTGCGGCAAGTCGAAGGTATTGATCGACACCGCAGCTGCGTTGTACCACGCGGGCAAGATCGATGCGGTTCTGCTTATTGCCCCTAAGGGCGTGTACATGAACTGGGTGGACAAGGAGCTTCCAACACATTGGCCAGATGACATCCCAATCATCAGCAGTTATTGGCAGTCCCCGGCCAAACCTGAACTGCAAGACGAATGGCGTAAGTTCAAGACGTTCAAGGGCCTACGCTGGATGAGCATGAACGTGGAGGCGTTTAGCTACGAGTCAGGTCTCAAATTCGCATCGAGTTTCATCAACGCGTACGGCGAACGTCTGCTCATTGGCATCGACGAATCTACCACGATCAAGAACATCTCGGCGCAGCGTACGAAAAACATTATAGCCCTTGGAAAGAAGGCTGCGTACCGTCGTATCATGACTGGTGACCCTGTGCCCAAGGGTCCGATTGATATGTACAGCCAGTGCTGCTTCTTGAGTCCACACCTCCTAGGTTACACCAGCTTCTATGCCTTCAGGGCACGGTACTGCATCATGGTGGAGCGTACTGGCGGCAATCGTTCGTTCAAGATGATTACAGGCTATCAGCGCCTCGATGAGCTGAAGGAGTCCATCAAGCCGTTCTCATATCGCGTCACGAAAGATGAGTGCCTCGACCTGCCGCCTAAAGTCTACCAGACCTGGGATGTTGAGCTGTCGAAGGAGCAACTCAAGCTGTACAAGCAGATGAAGGACGAGGCTGTGGCGCTGCTACGCAGTGGTGAGGTAGTTACCGCGCCGATGGTCATTACCCAACTCTTGCGACTCCATCAGATCACATGCGGTTTCCTCAAGACGGATGATGGTACAGAGATTGACCTACCCAATCCCCGCATTGATGCGCTCATGGACGTCCTCGCTGGAATAGGTGGAAAGGTTATCATCTGGGCGACGTACCGTAACAACATCAAGAAAATCCTCAAAGCCCTTGAAGACGAGTATGGTAAGGAGTCTGTCGTCAGCTACTACGGGGACACGGATAGCGAGGAGCGGCGAGCCGCAGTCCAAGGGTTTCAGAATGGGGCCGTTCGTTTCTTTGTTGGTAATCCGGCGACCGGGCGCTTTGGTCTGACGCTGACAGCTAGCGCGTCAGTGGTCTACTTCAGCAACTCATATGATCTGGAGCATCGTACACAGTCTGAGGACCGCGTTCACCGCATCGGGCAAACAGCTAGCTCAGTAAACTACGTCGACCTCGTATGCAGAAACACCGTTGACGAACGCATTATCAAGGCCCTGAGAAGCAAGCGCAAGATTTCAGCGATCATCAACGGTGATGAACTGAGGGAGTGGTTTAGCTGATATTGCGTTCGAATAGGAGACAAAGATAGGTGTGTGTTTGAGATTGCGGGCCAGACCGATATCAGAACAGATAGATGACAGGCGGTTCAGCAACGAAGACCCGCAGCACCGTGTGCGGTTAACGCTCAACTCATGTCATTGCCCAAGGCGGCGCGCTGGAGCGTCGAGCATAGCGCACAGTTCAACTCGATACCCGTTGATCGCAGCACATGCAATCATCAAAGGCGCGGCCAATAGCCGCAACGGACATAGCGCCAGCACCCTATTGACTCTTACTGTTCGGACGTACTCATCAGTCTCAGATAGCAGTGGGCGCATAACTAGACTCCTCGGTAAACAGTGCGCGGTGGCGTGTGCGTTGCTACCCCTCCCAGGATTGAACGCACCATGCGAATGCACTGGTTCGCCTCATCCAGCGCGCTACGCAAGCGCGCGTTTTCCAAACGCAATTGTACGAGTGGGTTGTCATCCGCGTAGTTACCTCCAAGCCAGTCGTCATGCCCCGCATCGTCGCCGTCATGGGGCGCCTGTACCCCGCCGTCAATAAGCGCGCTGAGTTTATCAAGATCAATTTCCATATCTTACCTCACATGGTCCTTTAGCCAAGTAGCGGCGGCGATAAATACGCCACCTACACTGATAATGAATGTAATCGCTCCTGCCACAAATGGCAGCATGATCTTACTGCCACGCCACACAGTTACCAATTCCTGCACCGCCGGAGCTAGCGGTGATTCTTCTGCAACATGGGCACGCAATTCCGTGTGTAGTGCACCCACTGCTTCCGACAATTGATCAATCTTTTGTGCAATACCATCTATACGATGGTCAAGACTATCAACATCCACACTCCAGGGCGCCCCCCGGTGCTCTGTTCCATCCCACTTTTCCATACCCTATCCTCAAGATCCAATATCCGCACGGCTTACTTCAATCCAGAAACCGCCATAGTACCGCAGCGTGATGTTGTCCCAGCCGTTGTTACTCCTTAATAGCGTTTTTACGCCCTAAAATTTGCTGCTCCTCTTTCTGGAACAGAGCGTCGTACATCGCTTGCTGCTGTATGCGCTCCTGTTCTTCTACAACCATGTGGCGCAGGAATTCGGCGTGGAATTCTTCGAGCTTTTCGTCGCTCCAGCGGGTGGCTTTTTCAAGCATTAACAGTCGCTCCAGCGGGTGGCTTTTTCAAGCATTAACAGTCGCTCCAATGATGAAAGCAAAAAGTTCGTCATACCTCAGGCCGTACCGATTACCAGCGGGGCGATATTCCTCGAGTACGTTGCCGTCGTCATCTCGCCGCTCCGGGATCTCCGGCCACTCGTCGTAGCAGAACATCCCGTAGTCTCGGGCGTCCAGTCCCTCCGCCTCGAACGCCTGCCTCACCACCTGCGCGGTCACGCCGAAGTGCCAGCGGGCCTTCGATCCCTTGACCTTCACTGCGTCCTTGAATCGGTAACGGCCGAATGACGCCTTGATCGCCGTCGCCACACGCCTTTCGGCATCCAAGACCTCCTGGATGTCCTGCTTCTCGCGCGCGTCCGACGTGTTGATTGTGCCCGTCCCGGCATAGACCGTGCTCCACCGATTCGACGCACCGCCCAGAGTCCGTGCGTTGTCTGACATAGGGCTAAAAGACGTGCTGTCGAATGCGTATTGATCAGCGGCACCAGTGCGTATGTAAATACGCGACGTCGGAAAGTAATAGTACAACTCCCCTTCCAAATTTGCGCCGCCGGCTTTGGCAAAGGCGAGGCCGGCAGAATTGGACGCTCCGGCGGCCAAGGTAATTAAGTTATCTGCTGCTGAATCGACAAACATGCGGGTATTGCTGTTCGGGGAAATACCGGATACGGAATATTCAAAATGGAATTTTGCTGCCGGAGTAGCGAGTGAACTACCTCCTAACTTAAACCTGTCAGACGTTTTATCATACTGAAAGCGGTAGGAGTCGGCTCCCTGCTCAAAGCATCCACCATGGGCAAACGCGCGCGTCGAAGAAAACGTGTTTGTAACCGTGGGGTCGTTGTACCACGTCGATGCACCCTCAACTACAACGTCGGCCGTATATGCCCCTGAGCACGCACAACCCGTCACGTGCGCCCGGCTGTTGTTTATCAGGTAGATGTTGCGCGCGTTATTCTGCAGGTCGCAGTGGTCGATATGCCCGAAGCCGCCAGCAAAGTAGACCCCGGCGATTACGCCGTTCTTGACGGTTGGCCGATTGACGCCGGCCGAACCGCCGTAGCCGAAAGTGACTTCGGACATGCCATAGGCAACAAGATTGTAGTACGCCCCGTCGTGGATTCCTCCGGATACAGCGAGCCGACTGTGGATGCTCGCCATCAACCCATCGTAGCCACAGTTGTAGGTATGTACGTTCTCGGCGTACCCGACGCAGTGGTAATCCCATATAGCCCCCGTCCCCGTCCCCGCCGGCCAGTTCTGGATTTTGATGTCGTAGACGGAAACGGTCATGTAGTTCTGAAAGTACAGGCCGATACCGCGAGCGCCGGGCGTCGTCCCGTCAATGAAAGCCGTCGGAACGTTCGGATGTCCGCCTACAGACGGCCCGCGTACGGCGATCGCGTTGCGAGAGCGCAGTCCTCGAACGTAGGTCTCTGCGGTGTAGGTTCCGGCAGCGAGCTTGACCGTCCATGATCCTTCGAGGGTCGGTCCGTACCCCACCATCGCATCAAATGCCGCCTGGATCGTAAGAAACGGCTGAGAGGCGGACAGACCATCGTTCGCGTTATTGCCAGAAGTGGAAACGTAGATCGTATTGTGGTCGTACACTCCGGGCGCGACGTGAAACACATCACTGCCGCGCTTGATGACTCCCGGACCAACGTGGCGCACGCTGTGCAGGAGTGCGACGCTGGCGGTCGTGAGATACGTCCCCGCCGGCCAATAGAGCCATGCGCCGGCCGCAAGCGCCGCGGTAACGGCGGACGATAGGGCAGATGTTGCGTCCGAAATCCCGTTTCCTGACGCGCCGAAATCAGTAACGCTCAGGATATCGCGCATCTTGGAGGAGGCCGTTCGGGCTACTGCGCCAGATCCGGATTGGACAAATTCTGTAACAGCCGTGGCCGTATAGTGCTCGTCAATGTACTGCTTATTAACCGCATCCTGAGGATCAACCGGATCAGCAACGTTCTTAATGACCTTGGACTCAGCCTCCCAGTAGTCTGCCGTCGCATCAAGCGTAAACGAGTCTGCCAAGTAGTCCTGAACAGCCATTGTAAGCTTGTCCAGTGCCGCCTCGTGAATCTCCGCCGGGAAGTCGTCGTTGGTGATATAGTCAACCAACTGGTTCAACGCGGTACGACGCACGAAGCGTACATTGCCAGTCGCAGAAACAGGGGCAACAATAAATGTCACAGTCCCACCGCCAGGATTCCGGACCCCGGTCAGGCTGTAATCGGTTCCAAGGGATTTAAGGACGAAGACGGAACCCGATTTGAGATATACGAGCAGGTCTGCTGCGTCATCAATCTTGAACGGGTAGGTGAAATTGACCGTCACCCCATTGCCGTTATGGGTAACAATCCGAGTGGTGGTCGAAATTGTCATGGCTTTACCTTTTGCTCAAGTTGCTGTACGCGGTACTGCAGCAGATGGAGTTGATCTTCGGCCAGGTTGACATAAACCTTACTCCGATGTTATTATAGATTGTACCATGGTTATTAACCCTAGTGCTCGGAATTTATCTGCCACCGTACGGAATAACCTGAGTCGGTGGCAGATAGTAGTGCTGCCCGCTCTCGCGTTGAATTCGCTGCTCCATGCGGCTCAAATAGCCAGGGTTAACCGTCTCCTGTAGGTTGTGCAGGAACAGATAGTCCAACGCAGCACGCGTATAAAACAGATTCGCGAACGGTGTGTTATTCATCATGAATCGCAAAGACTGACCAGCAACAGAGTCTCCCTCCTTGGCGCGAGAGTACAGCCGCGCAAGATCCTCGAACTGTCCAACAGTTGGCCCAGATAGCGTAGCGATTGCTGAATGCCCGTACTTATTGAACTCACCAAACACGAAGTCGCCGTAAATACCCAAGCCACCACCTTGCGTCATAGCTGCGACGATGGTCTTTGGATCAGTGGGATCCTTCGGAGTACGTCCTCTAACCGTGTCCTTAGCAACCATCGCCAGGTAACCGAACACGGTCGAGGCAACCATGATATGGGCCAATCCAGCGTAGTCCGCTTTGCCCTTGAATAATGCCTCACTGAACGATTCGGCCCCATTGCCATAAACGAACGGCGCCATACCACGACGAAGAACTGCAATCGGGAATGACTTGAACTGCATGATGAAGCGAACGGCCTCACCGAGCGGTGTACCTGCCTGGGTTCCAAGGGTTAGGAGACTTTGGACGCGGGCATCCGGATGAGGGATGGCAGTTTCAATCTGGTCGGTCAAATAGGTCCTAAATTTGACTTCTAGGTCATCCCTGAGCTTTCTTAGTTCTCGGGAGGACTCGGAGGATATATCTAGGTTATTAAGACTATAGACCTCTTTCATCCGAGATTCATCTAATCCACCAATTCTATCTGGTGTGAGATACCAGTCACCGTCCCGTTCCCAAGCCGTAGAACGAATTGCATTCCACTCGCGTTCATTGATGTCGTAGAGCTTGAACATCCGCTTCGTGGCATCTGGCAGGGTTGCGAAGTCCATATCCTTCAGGCCGCCAAGGTGGTTAGACAGCATCACAGCCACGCCAGATTTATGGGCATCGTTCCACCAGTTCATCATGTTAAGCTTGAAGAACTTCTGCTGCAACTTAGCCATGCGGCCTGGGATATTATCTTCAGCCGCAAAACGGCTAGCAATATCAGACAAGATGCCCTGGAAGCCAGAGCCTACGAGCCTAGCAATCTCCTTCTGTTCAGCGTCGCCACGACCGCGCAGTACATTTGCAAACGCATTTGAGTAGGCTTCAAACAGACTTACGCCGTTGTACTTCAGGGCAGCAGCTTGGAACGGGATGTCCGTGACAGATGACACTACCGCCGAGCCCAGCTTCGCCAGGTTCTGAAGCACGCGAATACCTGAGCCCCAGGCCGCCAGTGTGCGGTTAGCTGGAATACGAGCCGAGCCATCGATCTGTTTGTACAGGGCCTCAAGCGACCAGTTATTGAGCTTGTCGAAAGCCTCAGGGTCGTTACGCGCAGTCTCCTTCAGTTCACCGATGAGCGTCTTGAACATCGACTCGGGGTTCGTGCCGAAGCCCTCCATCAAGGCTAGATTCTTCGAGGCCGATTCTACGCCCCACAAGATGGACTCACGGAGACTGCCTTGCCCGAAAGCCTCGTTGTACTTCAGCCACGAGTCAGCGTCCTTGAAGTGAAGCACCCGATTGGCGCTAATCTTCTTAGCCAGATTACCTGGACCAGTAAACCCAAGCAGCGCCGCTGCGTCATCAGCAACTTCCTCGCCGCGCTGCTTCATATGCAGGCCAGTCGAGAATCCCTTGTAGGCCTCTTCCAGAAATGGAGCTACCTCCATGTTGCCGAACGTCTTTTCCTCATTCAGCAACGGCAATACGAATTGTGTCCAGGCTTCTTGGCCGGCGGTGCGAATTCGACCCACGTCGTGGGACTGACGAACGATATACCCAGGCATCATGCGAATATGGGCCCCGGCCCGGTTCTGCATGCCAACCAGTTCCGTTTGCGCGGCGTTAATGATTTCGGCGATTCCAAGGGCTTCTTGGTTTTTCGTGATGCCGGCACGCCCTTCGCCTAAGGCCCACAGCTCCCTGGCGATGTCGTCGTCCAACTCGCCAGACGTGAAGAATGGCAGCAGCTTCTTCTGCTCGAGGCTATTGATCAGTTTGCCGAGGACACCGTTAACGATCGACTTCTCACGCGCATCGATTGACAGCTTGCCGCCCTGACGCAGTTTGACCCCGCCACCAAGGTATGCAAGCAGTCCCTCAGCCTTATCCTGAAAACCATCCAGGTAACCGTATACCTGCTCCTTGATTCTAGCATTGATGAGCGCGTTGCGCTTTTCAATTAGGGCGGCTTCCTTCATGGCGTTGGTCGCGCCGTCAATGGCGTTGAGCACCTGATCCTCGATGGACTCAAGCTTGCCCTTAGTCTTGTTGCGTTGAACGACCTTATCGATCTCTTCCAGTAGGACTTCTGCGTCCTTATCAGACAGCCATTCCCCGGCCGACTGACGAATCACGTCAATACAGCCTGCGTAGCCAGTCTTCTGAGATGCGGGTTTCTTCTGTGCCATGTTATTTCCTCAGCAAGCAAGCCATACCTTCAACCATGGCGGCTCGCAAGTCATCTGCCTTATTCAAAGCATCATCTGCCTGTTTGAGTCCATCAACCTGAACATCTCCGTGCTCTTGTGCAAGACGTGATTGTTGGTAGTCAATCTCCTTTTCCAACTCCATCATCTTGCGAGTCTTGGCTGCGGGTTCATAATACTCAGCGGTGTCCTTGTGAGTAGCCAGAATTTCAGCCTCAAAGTTCTCGGCCACATCGTCGGCCGCCCCAGTACGAGGAGCCTCCATGTGCTGCTTTGCCTGGTCTAGGACTTCTTTGCCAGAGGCTGCTGTGAACTCCATACTGTCATGCGGGCCAATTGGCCCTGACTGCACGGCTCTGCCAGCGTCAGGAGAAACCACATCCCGCAATACGGGAACGTCTTCGCCCTTCAATTTAGCTTCACGGGCCGATAGCGCGTGCATGGACGGCTCAACCTGCAGTGCTCCCAGTTCTTTGCCGAAAGACTCTTTGGCCTGCGCCTTAATCTGCGCGCGAATCTCCTGACCGTAGGCCCTGGCTTGTTCAGCCGTGTAGCCGGTGTGCTGCATCACAAACTCAAGATAATCCGCGTCACGCTTCGACAGTTGCTTTGTCGCGCCAATGATATACGCAGCCTTGTCCAGGTCGCTCGCGAATTCAAGCCCGAACAGTTCAAATCCATTCCGGCCCGCACCATAAGAGTATCGCGGCTTCGCACCAGCAAGGTCCTTTGGTAGAGGAATATC
>NZ_JDSS02000052.1:6532-14781 GCF_000584955.1 Candidatus Accumulibacter vicinus | reverse complement strand
CGGGGCGTTAGGGTCTTGCCCCCGCGGAGAAATCGTTGGCTCGGCTACCCTCGGGCCCGCCATTTCAGCTGCTTGTACAGGGTGACCTTCTGCCATTCGCAGATTGGGGTCGGACCGCAGAATTGGTTCCACTTGCACAGGACGCCCGTCAAGCACCTGGGCAACGGCGGTATGTAAGGACGTTTCATGCGTCGCCTCTTGTTTTCCACGCAGCCATTCAGGCGTCCACTTGCCAACGTGACTGAGACCTCTACCGAGGACAACTGCACCACCACCAAGGGCGCCACCGAATACTCCGCCAAACACGATGTTCGCCAATGAGTCGGCCATGGTATAATCGGCATAATACTGCTGGTGCGAGTACAGGTTATATGGCTCGAGTACAGCGTTACCAATAGCTGCATCCACGGCTGTGAGGCCAGCGGTTCCAAGGGCTCTATAGGCCAGCGATGACGAAGCCGCCATGGCCCGTAGGCCACCAAGCATTTGAATCCCTTTCGCGGGCGCCACAACGATACCAATTGCCGTACCTACTGGGTCAACAACTCCCGCAGCTAGTGAGGCCGTAACTCCAGAGGCTGTTGCCCAACCCTCGGCGCGCTGCCAGATGTCCTGGCGTTGCAACTCTTCGCGTTTGCGATCGCGAATCAGTTCCGCCTGCGCCCGCGCCAGCGGCCTATCGAAATTCACAAGCCCGTCAGGATACTCCTTACGCAGTTGATCAACCGATAGTTTTTCACCGGTGTTGGCGATGTCATTGAGCGCATGCTGCTTTACCATGGCACCGGTAAAGCCTTCGAGCACATCAAAGTTGTAGACCTGGCTGTACGTACGACCAACTGACGGAGACAGTTGCGACTGCAAGTCGGCCTGCATCTCCTGATCGTTTTGCGCCGCTGGTAGGAAGAGAGTACCCATTACTTAGCTCCCGTGACCTTGCCAGTTGCTGCCCGCCCATCGAGCAGTGCATTGAGGAAGTCCGTATCAGAAAAACGGATTTCGTAGCGACGACCCTTATCGTCCATTACAGGTACGAATAGTCCAGGGGCTCCCTTGGCCTTAACTGCACGATAGACGCCAGAGCCGTCCTCATTCGTGAGCCAGACCAGATTACGTGTGTCCTTGATCGATTCTTCCGTATACGCGGCTGACAGGTGCGGATTCGCCGACTTCACCACTGGCTTGAAGCTTTCGCCGCTAGGAAGTTTCCAGGATTCAGCCGCCCGCGATAGGACTTTATCGATGCGCTGGGCATCATAACCTTGATGTGTGTACGGATCCCTTGTTGGGACGTAGTACGTTCCATTGACGGTCATCTGCTTCTTAACCAGGTCCTCGACCATAGACTTTACCAGATCGCTACCTGAGGTCTTAGGATCGCGGGCCGCAAGAAATGCAGCTCGTTCCATGGTCTTTGCAAACGTGCCCGCATACTCACCGCCAGCGGTTCCACCAGTCACCGCCAGCATGTGCAAGAACTGCTGATATTCCTGATTTGACGTCAGGGCATTACGCACCTCCTTAATGCGCTCAGGCGTCATACCAGCAGTGACTTCCTCCTCGGACTTGGACTTCAGAGCTTGCGCAAACATGTTGCCATAGGCCTGGGTCCGGGTAAAGTCAAGGAACATGTAACCCTTATCGAGGCCATTGGCGTACAACTCGCCCATGAACTTCGCATACAGCCGCTTGTTCTGCGGCGTCTGGCTCTGGCCAACAAACTCTTGCTGAATTTGGCTCATGATCTGCTGGGCCTCATCGAGGGTTCCAGCATCCTTGATGCGCTTCACATAGCCTTGCGCCTCGTCCTTAGTAAGCAATCGCTGCTGAAACTCCGGAAGCTTGAACTGGTTTTGCTGAATACCAAGACGAGTAGCAACACGGGCAGCAATAGGTTGCCCGGGATAATTGGTTGGATCGAGCTCAACGGCATTTCGTTCAGCGGCTGCGGCTGGATCACTTGCTCGTAGCTTAGCCTCAGCTTGCAGCATGTCAGCAGTGGCCCCAGCAATTTTTGCCCCGGCCACTCCATTTGCGCTTGACGATAAAACTTTTTTGACGTATGCCTGCGTTTCAGAAGGGATGTTGCTCATCCAATCAGATCCATACTTTTCAACGGCCTTGGCTACACGGCCCTGACCCCAGTTGTACGCGGCCAGGGCCTTGGAATAATCCCCACCGAACTGGCTCAACAGGTCCTTCATGTAACGAGCTTGGCCAGCAATGCTCGAGTGCGGATCGGTAGTATCGACCCCGTACTGCTTGGCTGTATCGGGTTGGAACTGGCTGATGCCCAGTGACGGCTGCCCAGTTGACGTCTTGTCATTACGGGCATTCGGGTTACCGTTAGACTCAGCCATGATCTGTGCAGCTAGTACACCAGCATCAACGCCTGTGTCGCGCGAAGCTTTCGTAATGGTCTCGGTGTAGGGTACAAGGGCTTTTTGGGAGACCTGTTCAGTCTTGAGCCGTTCGACCGTGGATGTAAGATCCCCATGCCGAATCTCACGAGCAATGATCTTCTCACGACTCATGACTTCAACCTGATCCTGATACCGCTTGTAACCTGCCGGGCCGAGCAAGTCCTTTACCTGCGTCAGGTTATAGCCGGCCGGTAGCGGTTCAGTGGTCTTACCCACGCTGTAGTCTGCCAGGTGGTCTTCCAGTGTGATACGTAGTTGCGTGGCTGCCTCAGACCGAATCTGATTCGAGGCACTAAGCAGATGCGACCGCAGACGATCAAGCTTATCTCCGTAGAGGTTGAACCCAGGCAGCTTGTTGAATTCACCAGCGTCAAGCATCCGAAGAGCCTCGCCTGGATTTTTATTGCCGACGCCCCGCACGACAGTTTCAGAGAAGTGCGAAGACACGTCCTCACGCAAGCGGTCTTTTATGCTTGGCGGAACATTCATGGCGTTGATGGACTCAAGACGCGGTACCACGACTGATGTATACAGGTCAGGGTTCAGCAGCAAGGCCTGAGATTCCTTCTTCGCGTAGTCAACAGTCGTCTGTACACGGAAGCGTTGCTTTTCCTGAGCCTCAAATGTAAGAGCTTGCGAGAAAAACTGATCTTGGAACTGTCGAGCCTGAACGTCAAACAGTTGCTGCGCACGCGTATTGGGAGCCTGCTGACGCAACTCGCCGAGTGAGTCTTCATAGGCCTTATTTTGCGCAAGAGCAAAGCCTTCAGCTCCAGGTTGGGCATAGTTCTTGTCGTCCTCCATCTTCGCAACCATGCGATTACGGAAGTCTGTCATCTGGTTGATTGACCACAGATGTGCATCATACTCCTGCTGCTTCTCAAACTCGGCCTTTGCACGCAAGTCAGCCTCATGCGAAGCCCTTGCAACTGCTCCTAGGCCTTGGCCAATATCAGCAAGACCCTGCGCAGTATTCAGTGGGCGCATGTCCGGATTGTTGCCGGCCCCTTGCAGGGATCCTCGCGCTTGATAGGTATCGATTTTCGGCATTATTTAATCCTCACTCCCTGCCCACCGCCCATGTAGTCCAGATTCGGAGCTGACGGCAATTTCAACCCAGCCCCCGTGTACGTGGGCTGGTATACAGGATTTGCTTTCAGTTGGTCCTGCATGTTGCTCCACTGGGCGTAACCTGTCAGGATAGATCCTGTGGCGCTCATGAACCCTTGCGTTTTAGCTGAGGCCCCCTGCAAGCGCTGCAATGCCGCCTGTGTTCTATAACCATTGGACTTGATTATCCCGTTATAGCGAATAAGCAGGGCGTCCATTTCAGACTGCATCGTAGTATCTTGCGCGACGTCCAGCGCTGAGCCGGTCATCTGGACACCCGCCTTAGCGTAACCTGCGCGTTGTTGACCAAGCAATCGATCAACACCCGCTCTGAAATTACGTTCCTCAAACGCAGCCTGCTGCTTGGCCAGATCGGCGTCTAGCTCTGCTTGCTTGGCGTTGAACTCTGCCGCAGCCTTACCTTGCTGCCCAGCCCAGATGTTTGAGAACGCTGATGCCGCCGTAGAGGCTAGCATAGCCGTTGACGTAGCGACGGCCATGTGCCCTCCTTATTCGTAGACCACCATCCACGGTACTAGGCCAGTAATCGTGCATGGATACGGTTGATCTGCTACGAGTGTAACTTGACGGCTACGATCGTAGTCCCCTGGGAAATTCACTACCTGATCCCCAGTAAACAGCGGCGGAGACTGATCCATCTTATGAAAGCCCATCCGGAACTGAATCTCCTGAAGCTTGTCCTCAGACGGACCGAACTTCAACCCTAGCGTATTGAGCAGCCGCAAACCCAGGCGCTGGACACGCCCAGTTTTTGTCTGAGCCGTACCCTCATTACCACCGGCCTCGTAACGAATAGACCGCAACTTCGCCGTATAGGCTAGGCCAACGTGAATAACGGATGCAGGACGATCGAGCGTGATTTGACCAGAACTGTTAACCACCTTGGGGGCGCGCACCGAGCCATCACCGAGGATGGATACCGTTTCCCCTTTGAGATGGTCTAGACCGGAAACAAGGGTTATTGGGGTCCCACTATAAGAGAGGCCACAATCCACAAAGAAGGCACCATCCTTATCCTCGGATGAACTCGGATAGAACTCAGGGTCTAGTCTCTCAATATACTGCTTGGTCCCGCCATCAATGGTCCTGGTGGTAACAGCCCAGAGTTCATCATTATCGGCTCCTGGTATACACGCTACGTGTTTTACCTGCGCGTTGGTGCCCCCGAGGATGTGGCGGTGCCAGCCGAGAACTTCTTGCTCCTTGTTATACGTGAAGCCGATCAGTTGACCATCCGCGCGAGCGCTCCACACAATGGAGTGCGGCTCTTGCTGATAGTCCATACTGATCATTCCACCCAACGTAATATGCTCAGAAAGAATCGTAGCATCGTTAGATCGGAAGCCATCAACGTTAAAATCATAAAAGTATTCGCGAAGTTTCCGACGTGCCCTCTGCCAGAAGAGCAGATTCTTATCCACCAGTACAGGCTTAACATTGGCAGCTCCTCGTGCAGTTTCACGAATGACACGAACATTAGTTGGCGTGACAGCCTCATACAGGGAGCTAGCCGAGACTGTAAACTCGCCTGAATCCGTCAGGATCACCAGGACTTTTCCTGGAACCATCCAACGAATAGAGTTCACGTCGTCGGTGCTCAGCGTGTAGTTGAGTCCTGAATCGTCCAGCACCTTGCCTGCCGCGTCTGACGGGGCGAAGTTGTTGAAGTCGCCAGAGCGCGTGGCCCAGACCGTCTGCGGTTGCTGTGTGGTGTTTGCGAACCACAAGCGCTCCTCGAAGAATGTTGCTAGTGACGGCCAGCCAGTGGTGTCGGACCAGGCGCCAAGACGCCAATCAGACGTGGCACTTGTTGAAGAAGCCGCTACCTTAAGATCAGCTGTTACCTGTGTAGCGCTCGTGAATGATGTGATGACTGCCCATGACCAGGCCGTAGACGGACCGATGCGCACTAGGCGCCCAACGTCAGTTGCTGCAAACGGAGAGTGGCCTGTGGCTGTAATAGTGACCGGTCCAACAGCTGTACCACTAACCGCTAGTTTCTTTGCCGTGTCGGAGTTAACATCCATGTACGGACCGTCCTTGAACTCAAAGTCCGTGAACGTCCAGCTGGTGTGCCCTGTACGAGACAACTTCTTGGGTTTAACCTGCGGATGGAACATGAACAGCACGTCAGCCGACTGAACGAACTTGACGCTACCTAACTGATCTTGCGTGTACGTGTGCGCAAGCTCATACGGAACGCCCGCGCTAAGAATCTGGCCGCCGTCCTTGAAGAATCGAAAATAGCCTGCACCAAACTCGATGACGTAGGCTTGAATTGTTGAGAACTTAAACGGAATCAGCCAAGTATCAGCCGTCGTTTTTGTGGCTGCAATGAATCGGAATCCTGGGCGTTTGGTCACACCGCCATGCGGCATGATCAAGAAGTTCTCCAGCAACTCGCAGCCATTCTGATATTTTTGAACATCAACCCGAGACATCAGTCGCGGGGACATCTCACCTGTGGTGAAGTTGGTCTGGATGATTGATGCGCGGGCCATTACCGCGACTCCAGCCAGCCGGTGGCTTCAACCATCTGCAGCGAATTTTCCTGCGCATCAACAGAACGGGCTTCACGTACCGCCAGCTTGTATTGCTCCCACATCTGCTCCTTGAGCGAGTTCGACTGAACGATGGGCATTGCCAGCAGGTGCGCCAAGTAGGCCGCAAGGGCCTGAGACAGCAACGCGTCATACTCGTTCGGATCTTCTACACGCGCGATGTACTTGATCTTAATGACGTTGGAATTGCACTGCAGCTTGCGACCCTCAATCGTGAAGGGTTCATCGGACTCGAGTCCAAGGGTTCTGAGGCAGTCCGGGGGCAGCAGAAACGAATATGACCAACCGTATGCGGGTTGGTCAGCAAGCGGAGCCAGGACATCGCGTTTTACCGCACAGTTCCATGGGTAGGCGCGTAGAACAGCATCCCGGCAGATAGGCCAGTTTTGCTTGATGAGAATAGCGGACTTTTGCGGATCATCCAGCGAAGTGATCAGATCAGCTCCGATGTACGTTAGCGCAAGATTTGCAATCTCCGTGATTGAACTGGCCATGGCTCCTCCGAAAAGGCCGTGATGGCCCTTTGGAGGAGCTCATCACGGCAAAGGCTCAGCGGCAGCTGATTAGTCAACAACGTACTGCAGGAACGTCTTGAGCGTGCCAGGTGTCGCCGGAGCGATGCCAATCGTAATGTAGATGTCTTCGCCGTAGGCGGCGGTGATCTCCACACCGAGGTTGGCAACCTGGTCGAGGAACAACGGGTCTGCAGCCGTAGTGTATGCACGAGCAGAGCCGTACTTTGTCGCTGTGATGGTGCCACCCAGTTGGCCGTTAGCTTGGCTGGGAGCCGAGCCAACTGCCAGGGTTGCAGTGCCTTGCGTCGTGGTAACCATGATGCAGGACTGAGGAAGCAGGCGCGCGCCCTTCGGCAGCTTGCCAATGCAAATGGTGTCGCCGGCCGGCAGGGCCGTCAGTGCGAAGTTGCCCTGAAGGGTACGTACGCGGCCGCCGATGTCCCCAACCTTTTGGGGAGTCGGGGGCACGGACAGGATGCCAGCTACTTGCGTCGTATTGCTGTTTGCCATGTTCGATTCTCCTTAGTTCTGTTGATTACAGGACGGCTTCGTCGACCTTGATTTCGACAACACCTTGTTCCTCCATACGCGTAGCGCCGATACCCATGGTCACGTATACCTGCATGGAGTTGCGCTTGTCACGGCGCGGACCGACGTCGACCATCGGGTCTTGCGACACGGCCAGGAGGAGCTTCGACTGCACCCAGGCGATGTGGCGACGATAGCCAGAACCGTCAGTCAGCAGGCGTTGCGTACGCACGAACTTGAAGCCCATGAACGTGTCAACCTTGCCCTCAACCAGTGCCTTGACCACGTTGTAGTCTTGTGACGTGATTTCGATGTTGCGCAGCAGACTGTGCAGGCTGTTGGCCGTGCAGGTCATAATGCGAGCTTCATCCGGGTCGTTGTCGTACGCATCCAGAATTTCCTTGGCCCGGCGAATCTTGCCGATGGTCAGGTTGCCGTTGGCCGCGGCGCCAGACTCAACGTAGTTCACCGCAACCTGATTGCTGTTCGGAAAGTACACGGGGGTTTGACCCGTTTTGCCACTGTACGCAGAGTCGAAAGCAGCCCCGATGATGGCGTCGTCCATCTTGCGGCCCATGGCGAAGACAGCATTCATCGCGTAGGCGCTCGTCGGATCGATGAGCATCTTCAGCTTATCCTGACGGTCAATCAGGTCAGCCCAGTCGTAGTCACGCAGGGAGACGCGCCGGCGATCATGCGGAGTGCTAACCAGCGGGGTGTCTTGGTGACGACCGGTGATTTCAACCGCGTCGGTAGCACCGATACGGTCGTAGAACTCAAACTCGCTATTCTGCGGTTCGACACGGACGAAGGGGCGCAGACGCGAACCCTTCTGTTGGACCAGCATGGAAACGTTGTTCCGGTACTGGTTAACATATGCAGCATCAACTTGGAAGGACATTATAGCCTCCGATGAAAAGTGGTTAAACGATTCTCGGAAAGCTACCCGGCAAATCCGGACCCTCCTGGCAATTCAACACCTGCGTTCGGTGGGAGGCTATTCCCCCCAGTCATACGGACACTTGCGTGCTACCCGTCTATGATTAGTATTATAACACAAAAACGCCCCGTGTAAACAGGGCGTTCTCGGA
>NZ_JDSS02000052.1:0-6507 GCF_000584955.1 Candidatus Accumulibacter vicinus | reverse complement strand
TATTATAACACAAAAACGCCCCGTGTAAACAGGGCGTTCTCGGAAACTAAATTAACTTTCGACCTTGCCAGGGTACGCCACCTTGAACAAGCGTTCCATTCGCTCGACAGCCTCCTTATGGCCGGGAGCGTCCCTGTTCATGTAGGCCTTCTGGAAGTCAGTGTCAGTTTGCAATTTGCCAATTTCAGCCTTGGCCGCTTCCGGTCCGGCAACAAAGCCCGACTGTGAGGAGCGTCCGCCGAAGGCCTGATCCTCACCCAGTTGCTTGCCGATATTTGCGAACAACTTGATCAGCATCGGATTGTCACCCTCACCAGATTCGTTCAGGTACTTGACGAGGTCTTCGCTGCCGAAGGTCTTGACCGCACGTTGTGCAAGTTGAACGTTAACGTCGAACTCATTGCCCTTCCACTCACCGCGCAGTTGCTCAAGGGCTTGTTCACGCTGAGCGCTGCGAGCCTCTTGCATAGACTTCATGTCGCCGCCGACCTTGGCCACATAGTCTTGATACAGACCGTCAGCTTGCTTTTGCGTCAGACCGTGCTTGTGGAAGATGTCTCGGGCCCACTTTTGAGTAGCCTCATCCTTCGGCGCACCTTCGACCGTGGTCTCGGAGAACTTGTATCCGTCTGCCGCGCCGGGTCGCCCGAGCTTATTGTAGAAGTCAGCCATCTCAGCCGGCGAAGCGTCGGCCTTCGGCAGAACAATCTTGTCGGCGCCGATCATCGACTGTGCGTGGACAAAGGATTTTGCGAGACCGCCGACGTCCTTAATGTCAGTGAGTGCCGGGTGCGCACGCAGGTCCTCAGGCAGAGAACCCCGCCAGTCTGCCGCTCCGCCAGTGCCGCCGGTCAGAGTTGAACCGCCAGAACCATCTTCATTGCCCTCGGGGGCGCGAAGAACATGCCGCTGAAATTTATTCATTTGTTGTTTGCTCCATCAATTGTTGAAGTTTGCCAAGGTCGTAGTTCAGCATCTTGAGAATACTCAATACGACACGGCGCTCGCCATCCCGCATAGCTGTAAGCTGCGGGTCACCAGGGGCGACGACTGGCTCGAACACGTGGCAGTTCTTTGCCAGATGCGCGAGCACAATCTCGCCCTGAGGTGTCTCAAACGTCGACCGATAGGCTTCGACCAACGCGTGTTTGTTACCGAAAATCTTCTGGAGGGCGTCACGCACCATTCTTGCCTCCGTTAACCACAGCCAGGCTTGCGGCGCCCTTACCGGCCTTATTAAACGAGTCTGCCGCCATGTTCAGCTGCTCCGCTTGGACCTGCTTGGCCTGCGCATCAGCACGTTGTTGGCGAAGGTCTGCGACCTGCTTGTCCGTGAGCAGGGTCTTATACGACACATCGTACACGTCAGCCATAAAGTCAACCACGCCGTCGCCGTCGATCTTGTCAAGGATTTCCGGCTTAACAGCCGCTACTTGCGCGAGGGTCTCCATCATGCGCTGGAAGGCCATGACCTGCGTCATGCGCTGAGCCTTAGCCACTGGCGACACATAGTCAACCTTCAGCTCAACACCTGCTAGCTGCTGTGGAATCTCTCCGAAATAGCCCTTGCGCAGAAGAATGCCGAAGACGCGATCGATCAATGGGTCGAGGAACTCGGACTGCTGGCGACTAACTGCTGGAGCCATGAGGCGCATCTTTTCCTCAGTGCGCTGCATAACCTCAGTGGCCGTCATCTGTGGGCCTTCCTGCAAGTTCATCCAGTCAACGAAGAAGCTACGAATGATATGTTGCCGGCGTGAGTCAATCAGGTCGAAGCCAATATCTACGCGACCACGAGTTTCCAGCGGCCGAATCAACTGCTCTGGGTTGAGTGTCGAATTGTAGTAGTTGATACCACCTGGCGACGTCTTGATCGGAAGTAGGAAGCCCTCATCTGGCATCATAAGCGGCGGATCAACAATTTTCTGTGCCGCCACGATAATGGCCTTTGCCATGGCGTTAACCATGCGAATATCGGGCATGGCTGTCATTGCCGGGCTACGCCCATAGCGTTCGCCTGTCAGTTTGCTCCAGCGCGGTACCATAAACGGGAAGTCATGGTAGCCAGACTCGGCCAGCACCAACTTCTCCTGTGGGTACAGGTACCACGATGCAAAGCGACGCGCCTTCGGAGAAGCTGAGCGCGGATCGAAGTCCTTGCGTGGAGCCACGAAGTGAACGAAGTCATGCTTCTTCAGCGGGTTCTTGCGCGCATCTTCCTGGAACTTTGCCGACGGAAAGTTCGGCCACAGTTGGAGAGCCTGCCGAGCCTCGAGCTTGAAGGTCCGACCGATCGTATCGACCCGGCCATAGGCGTCCTCGTCAATGACGCAATCTGCCAGGTGGTACGTACAGAAGCGCAGGGGCGCGTGCACATACTCTTCTTCCACGTACATGATGCCCGTACCGAAGGCTCCAAGGTCGAGATAAAGTTCGTGAGCTTGCGGATTGAAGTTCGTCTTCTGCGAATTGAAGATCCCGAACATAATGTCCGTGGAATTCTGCAACCAGCGTTGAACCTCATCGTCTTCACTGAGGGAGTCTTCCATCTCCACAGGAAGCGCCAGCCTAAACCAGCGCTGCGTGGGACTCGTGAGGTACGAATGCAGCCCTGACGCCAGTTGCTCTAGCGCCCACGGTGCCGTGGAGTCATAGATCTTGTTCTGGAGTTCCTGACCCGGCGTACGTTCGTCGTAGAACGCGCCACGACGCGGCAACACTAGATCTGCAGCATCTTGCCAGAGGCGGTTCCAGTTCTGCTTTTCCTGCTTGAGCTCCTCCACGCGTTGGCAGAGGTCCCTAGCAATCTGCTGTTGATCGTTCATTTAGCCTCCCAGGAGGGTCTTGGTAGCGGTGCTTGCCGTGGACGTATCCCCAGTCGAGCCGGTAAGTACCGTTGAAGAACGGCCTGCGCGCAAGCGGTTCTTGTCACGCGCGCTAGCAGCAGCTTCTGCCGCAGCCTTGTCCGAAGCTGCCTGGTTCAGGGCTTTAGCCTCATTGGCGGCCTGTTCCTGAGCGTCACGTGCTTTGGACGCCGACTTCTTCTGTTGCTGCACAGAGTATGCCGTTGATGCCGCCGTTGCAGCAGCTGCGATGAGCATAGCCGTTGATGTAGCGATAGCCATGTTACAATCCTTTCACAAAAATGCGCTCAACTTGTTCGTAGCCCATGCGTGTATACATCTCTGCGACGGTGTCGGGCATGGACCCCTCTAGTAGAGCCATTGTTATTGCAACAGCCCCAACATCCTTTGCCCAGCGCTCGGCGGACCGATACAGCTGGATAGCAACTCGCGTGTGGCGGTAATCCTCATCGACGTACCAGAACAGTTCCTGGGCCAGGAGCTTTGTCTGAACAGTTTGCGATGGCGCAACCACCACCCCGATACCGCCTACGATCTTGTCCCCGTCCTCAGCAACCATGAAGAAGACGTTCGGTGCGCCAATCAGCTGGTCGAGCCCTTGTGTGCAATCGGCATCGTCACCCAGCACCTTTTTCCAGCCAGACAGGTCGAAGAACTGCCGCCCATACTTCTGGACGAATGGCCAATCCTCAATTGTTGCCTGCCGATAATTCATACCTACCTCCGATTATGACATTATACCATGACTGTTCTGCCCGTATTCGGAATTTTAATATCCCAACGGGTCATAGTTACTCTCTGTCTGGCGCGGCAGCTTAACGGCGTATTGCCGCTTTTCCTTGAACGCAACGGCCAGGTACCTGAACGCATCGGCCCCATGTGATGTCCAATCGTGGTCAGGCGAGTCATTATAGCACCGCATCTTGTCGTTCCAGCTCTTCTTATACTGGCGAAGAGCCTCGATCCCACGGTCACACTTCGACTGATCGAACCAGCATTTACCCAGGATGTTTCGCACGGCTTCTATACCATCCTGCACGGAAAGCTTTGGTACTGTGGTGAACTTGACTCCAAGGGCTGCCGCGACATCCTTGCGGCTCTTGCCCACTGAGAAGTCGCGCACCTCAATATCATGCGGCGCGTAGTGCTTCCCGTACAGGTAGTTCTTCTCCGCAAGCACCTTCGCATAGTGGACCATCCCCTCGCCACTATTCTCATAGTAGTCGATGATCCGGATCTCCATCCCTGAGACTTGGTAGAACCAGATAGCCGTCGAGTCATGCGTGCCCAAGTCCCACGCTGTGTGGACCTCCAACCGTGGTTCGTATGGCACGGTGCAGATGCGCTCCTCCTTGAGGGCCTTCTCCATCTGCGTACCGTAGTATGAGCCTACGAGGGCGGCATCGAACGAGCAATAGAACTCCTGCTGCACCATCTCCTCAGGCATGCCGGCAAGGCGTTCCTCCTCGATGACGTCGACGCCGATTGCCTGCGTGTCCTCAATGGTAAGGGTTTGCGCAAACCAGCGCGGGTTCCTCTTGGCCATGCCGATGATCTCGTGGCCGTGGTTGCGCCCCCGCGGTGTGTAGATGAAGAGGGCCCAACCGCCGTTCTCCGCCAGAATCGGGCGAATGTAGTCCCACGCTCTGGGGTCCTGCAGCGAGTACTCCGAGAACACGCAGCCGACGGGGTTTGCACCCACCAGGCGGTCGACGTTGTCCGTGCCGACGACCTGCCAGATCGAGCCGTTCTCCAGCTCCAGCTTCATCTCCGTGTTGTTCTCCGACCTGATAGCCTCACGTGGCCACGCATCACGAAACGCCTTACCCTCCTTCGTCCGACCGTCCCACACGATCTTCCGACCCTGGTTATATGTAGGCAGCAAGTGCCAGTATAGGCCTGGTCTGGTAAACGCGGAGACAACCGTCCAATTCAGGGCTGTAGCATCCTTGCCAGCACGTCTGTGCCACACAGCGACTGCCCGCTTGCCACCCTTCTCGAGATACGACCAGAGCGGAATCTGATACGTCCGCGGCATCCAATTGACTGGTACTTGTATGTTAGACATTCGTCGTTACCTCACAGGTCAATTATGCCGTCGTCATCTGTTTTCAGCTTCTCCACGTCGGCGCGCATGGCTTCAAGGGTTACGTTGTCTAGCTCCGTAACGTCCTTCATCAGCTTGCGGGCCGCCTGATTGTCGAGCATCAACCGACTGCCCTGGAGCTTGTCTAGTTGCTCCGCCATAATCGCAGCCTGGTCCGGCATGACATCGGAGAAGCGCACGACGCTAAACGTCACGGCGGCCTTAATCTCCTTGTTGACGTCGAGGGACCGTTTCTTCGGATGCACGTACTGAGCCAGCTCCTTGGCGGCTGCGAGCTGTTGATCAGCGTCCTCGGCCAACTCGCCGCTAGCAAACTTCGCCATAATGCGAATCGGGTCAACACCCTCATCTTCCAGCGTATCCAGAATCGGCTTGTTAACTAGCGGGTTACCCTGGCCGTTGTCGTAGTGCTTGGTCATGGTAGGGTCCTCAAATGATTAGACTTCGGTTAATGGTTGCCTCCACTTCCTCGGCTGGGAACTTCTCCAGCGTACGGAGGTGCTGCAACAGCTTATCTAGCTGCTGAAAGCGCGCGACAAACGGATCTAGGCCGCAATACACCCGCAAAGGGACTGCGAAGGCCTCAACCAGGTTTCCAACCTCCTTGGCGCTCGCCGAGCCGTTCATGTACTGTCGCGGAATGTTCAGTTTATATCGCCTTACGGGGGCGGGCGCACGCGTGGGGGCGCGATAGTAATTTGAACTGCAAGCCTTGCATGCGCCGCAGTACGTGATGACGTAGTGTCCCGCTACGCGCTTCGTGGATTTGTCGAACGCGGACAAGGGCTTCAGGGTCCCACATCGTACGCAGCGCCGATCAGACATGGGCCAGCTCCCGCGCTGTGCGCTTATTGGCATTGCGAACACGGTAATATTCCCGTGTGCACTCCTTGCAGTACGGGTTAGTCAGGTATGCGTAGAACTCCTCGTGAGGCTTGGTCTCCTTACAACGAGGGCATTTACGTTCGTCGCCGTCCTTCTTCAGTGTTACTGTCATCGATACACCAGTCATTTCCTGACTCCAGTTTTACGTCGCTGAAAGTGCTTCTTCACAGCGTTCAGTTTCTTACGGCTACACTCCTTGCAGAAGTAACCAAGGCCAGAGGCCCATGTAAAGTTGGCCTCAGATTTCGCTTCATGGCAGCTGGTGCAGACTCGTGTACCCTTGCCACCGACTGTTTGTGGGCCGTCCTGTACAGCTTGGTGCGCGACCCAGCGTTTGAATTCTCCAGCATCCATGCTAACACCTCACGAATAGATAATGTATTATACACCGCTGGTTGCCGGTTGTATACGGAAATTGATCCATTGAGCAAGTCGTTTGCATACATATAGGCAAACCAAGGGAACAAGGTTGACTCATTCAGCATACGCGAGGTCTAGCCCTTGTAACTCAGGCGATTTCTCGGCATACTTGTGCCAGTTTGTATTAGCAGCTCTAATTATGGTTATAAGCAATATGACTCAATAATTGCCCCAATATATCCTAAGTTATTGACTCAATTATCTTTTTGTTGTCGATATTGGGTGTATTGT
>NZ_JDSS02000051.1:43861-45346 GCF_000584955.1 Candidatus Accumulibacter vicinus | reverse complement strand
ACAAAGTCGGCAAAACATGCTCAATGAGTTGTGCGTAAGGGTATGCATTTGAGGACGGACAGAAACGCCTGAGAGGTCTGCGCGACAGTATCCGCTTAGGGGTTTTCATACTGCCCGATGGCGGCTCAATACCGCGTAGAAACTTGGGTTCTGCGCTGCATACTTTTCAGGATTTCTATTCCCATTCCACATGGGTAGAAAAGGGGCATACCGGCACGGCCCCTCTTTGGGATAGTGGTTTTATCATCCCGCATGCGAAGCCCAGTGATAATACTTGCTTTTCGTCGGGTCCTATTCCTGGAGCAGCCCTGACCAGTGAATATTGGGACGTTTCTAATCTGAAATTTGGTAGTACAGACTATTATTTCTTTGTAGGGGCCGCCAAGTGCGGTCACGGAAGAGGTGATCTATGTAATGATCCGGTAAAGTGCCCTGGGAGTTTTGACAAGGATAGGAACTTGGTGGTGCCTGCTGCGGGAATTAACAAGGACACGGAGGTTCGTGCGGGTTATTCCGAGGCAGCACGCTTGGCAATCGATTCCTCGACTGAATTTATCCAGCTCATTTTGTCTGACCTTGGACCTGCCGGGGATTTGGAAGCGGACAAGAGGAGATGCAAGCTGATGGGGGAAAGTTGCGAAGCCTTGCACCTCATGACGAAGGGTGCTGGCAAAGGGAAAATAACTGTTTCAGATGCCCCCGGAACGGAAATCCTCAAGGATTGCGCGGTAGATTGTCTTCTGGGCGTCAAGGCTGGAACACTACTTACTGTGGAGGCAAAACCAGAGCCCGGTTCGGACTTCCTTTACTGGGAGGACTACTGTGCAACCCTTGGCTCGAGCTCCCGGCTAAGTTTTGTGTTTTCCGCAGGTACTGGAGCTACATTGTGTACTGCGCGCTTCGGAACGCTTCGGGGGGTTCGTTTTCACCCATCCGGGGACAAAGCGTTGGCAGACGCGCCGTTCTATCTGCAACTGGTAAATGCGGCGGACCTCGCGCCAACGACGGTGCCTGATCTCGATGTGACGGTGACATTCTTGAGAGAAGTGTTTAGCGCTTGTCGAGGCAGAATCTTTGCGAGCCCACGCACCGTTGGGATTGCTAAAGGACAGTCTTTGTCCGGAGATCTGGCCGGGTTCGCGGCAGGCGTCGATCCCTTCTGTAGAGAGCGACCCATTAAAACAGTTCTGACTATTACCGGGGCTGTCGTGGGAGCAACGGAAAGAATCGATATCACAAAGGTTCCGGCTGATCAGAGGCAGGTCTCAATTACACGATAACACGGTGAGGGGGATTATTAATGTTTTAGATGTTGTAAGCGCGTGGCACTGTGGCATCGGCAGATGTAGTGAATCTGGCGATAATATTTTTGTTTGATTCTTATTGATTGCTGGAGGTTGTCTAATGAAATCCACTTTCGAGAGTTTTCTCTGGATTTGTAGATTATTAATTTCTGCTGCGTTTGCTTCGTTCTCGGGGGTTATC
>NZ_JDSS02000051.1:37397-43851 GCF_000584955.1 Candidatus Accumulibacter vicinus | reverse complement strand
ATTGATTGATTTCTTCTTCCGGGGTTCTTGCTTTGTTGCCCTTCAACATCATTGCGCCAGTCGCGGTGCAATTCACAAGCCACTGCAAACCAGTTCAATAATTGCGCACCTGCTAGGGCATAGCCTTATACACAACTCATCTGACATCATAAATATCGATATGAAACAATAAGTTACCGAATTGCATAAAAATCTGCTCGTTTGAGCATGTTTCATCGAAAAATCAACGCTTTAGATCACTTTTTTGCTCATGCTGAATGAGTTGTGTATAAGGCTATGCCTTAGGAGTGGAGTGCGGGTCTATCCCGTGGGTGTGCGAGTAAATGGTCACGCCTTCCGAAATCAAAGCATGTTCCCTGATCAACACGCCGCCGGTATGATCGATTTTTACCCCTCGATTGATCTGCACCCGATCCTCAAGGAAGAGATTTCCGTCAATGGTCTCCGACACCAGGGTGGCGTCACGGCAGATCAGACAATGCTCACCGACAGCGACTTGCCTTGGGTTTTCGATCGATACGCCCATCTCGACAAGGGAATTCCGGCCCAGGCGCAATAAATGCAGCTTCCACCACCAGGTGTTTATTTTATTCCCGATCCTCCTCATCATCCGGAATGGCAGGCGTACAAGCGCGAGGAAGATACCGCTTCTCTGCAACAGGTAGGATATTGACATTCAGCCCATGCCTTTCCGGAGCGTCATGAGGAGCAAACCCAGAGATGCAGCCAATCTTGCACCCATGCCTATCGCCAACGCCCATGCGATGCCATTGATTCCGCCTGCGCTCCCGAATCCGGCAACGGCGATGCATACGGCCAAAATGGCCAGCCAGTTTGCCAGCAACTGGTGTCCAAACCGACGGGCAGCGTTCAGCATGCACCCTGTCAGGCCGGCAGCGTACCATAAGATACTGGCCAGCATGACGATCACGAAGCACGGCTGATACGCGATGTATGGCTCGCCATAAACAAATCCCAGCAATTGCTCGCCATAAAGAACCGATACGATCAGGCCACACACTCCGACACTCGAACCCAACAGAACCGCCGTCAGGCCAACGCGACAAAATTCGGACCGTTCCTTATTCGCAAAATGCCGGGCCATTCGCGGAGTTGCCGCATTTCCCAAGGCGCCGGCAACGGTCCCGCCGGCCACCATCAGATAAGCAATGGCGGAGAAGTATCCTAATTGTTCGAGGCCAAAAAAAAACTCGACTGCATAGCGGGTGATGTTCGGCGTCAATGAATCAAGCAGTGCAACGAAACCCAGCGGAAAAACGACCTTGAGCAAACCAGTGCATTGCGAAGAGCGGGTCGGATGTTCGGTTCCGGTAGCCAATAGATTTCGCAGGTTGCGTGCATCGAAAACGACCAGAATTGCCAGCCATACCGACAAGACAACCCCGAGCGATTCGGTCAGCGACCCGAGGTAGTAATAAGCCGGTACCAGCAGCAAGACCGTACTGACTCCCCGCAGGATTAATGACTTGGAGATCAGGTCATTGCGCTCGTTCTTCTGGAAGAATCCGTAACAGACATCACTGAGTGACTCCACCGATTTCACCAGTGAAACCATGATGATGGCGATCAGTACATCGCTTTCTGTCCTGTACAGGAAAAAGGCCGCAAATGAAATGATGACCAGTGCGGCGGTGCTGGAACAGACACGCAACATGAAATAATCTTGCGTGTCAAATTGATGTTTCTGATCGGTGGCAATGGCCACCCGCAAATTCATGCCAAGAAAAAGCATGACCGGCGCAGAAATGGCCAGGGCAAGCGAATAGATGCCGACGTCCCGAGCATTTCCCAGGCGGGCAATAATGATCAGCATCAACCATTGACACAACGCATAAACAATGTTGCCGACAAGACTCCATGAGAAGTTCTTCCGCAAGGAATTAGCCATTCACGCCCCGATCACAAGAAGGCCCGTGGGTCTTACCCAATTTAACAGGAGGGGCTTTCGACAAGCTCAGGCCGAACGGTGCAGGTCACTGATTTACTGGATCGCTCCACCTGCAACGCCAGCCTCCCGCAAAACGGCTTCGCCGAGTTCGGCAAACAGCGCCAGGGTTTTTTCGGCTTCTTCCGGATCGAGCCGGGTCAGCGCGTAGCCGACATGCACGATCACGTAGTCACCGACTGCGACATCTTCTACGAGTGCCAGCGAAACCTCCTTGCCCACTCCGGCCACATCGATCAGCGCCCGCTCGTCGGGCCGCAGTTCGACGATCCGGCAAGGCAGTGCAAGACACATGCTCAGCGCTCCTCTAATGGCCCAGCAGATGCTGCAGGGCGATCCAGGCCTGACCGACCGACAGTCCGCCATCGTTGGGCGGCACCTGGCGCGCTTCAACAAGTTTGATCCCTTGCGCACCGAGGCGAGCGCGCAAGCCTCGCACCAGCACCTGGTTGAGGAAACAGCCGCCGCTGCCGACCACCGCCTTTTCGCCAGGCGCCAGGACCCGCACCCAGTCGGCAATGGCGGCAGCCAGCGTGGCATGGAACAGCGCGGCGCCACGCTCGGCATTCTTTTCATCCGCGAGTACCGCCAGCAGGGGCAACAGGTCAAGGCGGCCCTGTGCGATCCGCCAGCCCTGATCGAGCGGCAGAATGTCGCCGTAACACTGCGCCAGGCCTTCCATGAACATCGCCGCCTGCCCTTCGTAAGCCATTACCGACCGGATGCCGAGCAGGCCGGCAGCGGCATCGAAAATCCGGCCCATGCTCGTCGTCGGCGGACACAAAATGTCGCTCGCCAGCATCTGCGCAACGGCCGGCGCAGCCTGCTGGCCGATAAAACGTTCGCTGATTTCGCGGTTGCGGCCGAGTTGGTGCAGCACGGCCGCCGCCATTCGCCACGGCTCGTTGGCGGCGCGGTCGCCACCCGGCAGCGCGAGCGGCGAAAGATGGCCAAGACGCTCGAAGCGGGCGCCGTCAACACGCAACAATTCGCCACCCCAGGCCGCGCCATCGGTCCCGAGGCCGACGCCGTCGAGCGACAGCGCCAGGTGTGCGCCCTGCATGCCGTGTTCGGCGAGCACTGCCGCAGCGTGCGCATGATGATGCTGGACGCCCAACAGCGGCAGGCGACGCTGTTGGGCAAAGTCGGCGGCAAAACGCGTCGAATGAAAATCCGGGTGCAGGTCGTGCGCCACGATCGCCGGTTCGGAGCCCAGCAGTTTCAGCAATTGCGCGACATTTTCCTCGAGGAAATCGCAAACGGCCGCATTGTCGAGGTCGCCGACATGTTGCGAAACGTAGGCCTCATCGCCACGGGTCACACAAATGGTGTTCTTGAACCAGGCGCCGACCGCCAGCACCGAAGGTCCGGAGACCGGCAACCTGATCGCGCGTGGCGTGTAACCGCGCGCGCGACGGATGAATTGCAGACCGCCGGTGGTAATCCGCGCGACGCTGTCGTCGCAACGCGTGACGATATCGCGGTCGTGCATCAGAAAAGCGTCGGCAATCCCGTAGAGACGCAGCAGGGCCTCGCTGTTGCCGATCACCAGCGGTTCGCCACCGGGGTTGGCGCTGGTCATGACCAGCGCGAGATCCTGCGAACGCTCCAGCCAGCCGACCCCTGCCGGGCGTTTGGCGGCCTCGTGGAAAAGCAGGAACTGCACCGGCGTGTACGGCAGCATGACACCCAGCCAGGCCAGGCCAGGGGCGACACCGGGCAGCGCGTCATCGCAACCGCCGCGTTTGCGGAGCAGAATCGCCGGGCGTGTCGGCAGCGCCATCAGACCCGGTTCGCCGACGCCGATCTGGACCAGCCGAGCGGCCGAAGCGGCGTTCGCCAGCATCACCACAAAGGGTTTCTCGTCGCGCTGCTTGCGCTCGCGCAGCAAGGCGACGGCGACCGCGTTGCGGGCGTCACAGGCCAGATGAAAACCGCCCAGTCCCTTGATAGCGACGATCTTTCCCTGGCGCAGCAGGGCCAGGGCGGTGGTGATCGGGTCATCGGGCAGGCGGTGTCCTTCGCCGTCGAGCAGAAACAGATGGGGCCCACATTTTGGGCAGCAATTGGCCTCGGCATGAAAACGCCGGTCCTCGGGCCGGCGGTATTCATACTGACAACGGTGACACATCACAAAGGGTTTGAGGCTGGTGCGCACACGGTCGTAGGGCAAGCTGCGGCTGATGGTGTAGCGTGGCCCGCAGTTGGTGCAATTGGTAAAGGCATAACGCCAGCGAGGGCTGCCGGGGTCGAACATCTCGGTCAGACAATCACGACAGACCGCCGTGTCGTGTCCGATCATCGTCGCGGCCCGACCGCTGCGGCTGTCGATGATCACGAAGCCTTCGCCGACACGCGCCGAGACCGTATCGCGGGCGCTCACCGAGCTGATCCGGGCCAGCGGTGGCGCGTCAAGTTCCAGACGCTCGATGAGACGCCGCACCTGTGCAGCGGCGCCGCGGACCTCGATTTCGACACCACGCGAATCGTTGCGTACCCAGCCCGCAAGACCCAGTTCCCTGGCCAGTCGCCAGACGAAAGGACGAAAACCGACGCCCTGAACGACACCGCTGACGCGGATGTGCTGACAAACGATGGACTCGGACATCTCAGCCTCCCGCTGCCAGCCGCGCTTCAAGTTCGGCGATGCGGCGCTGCAGCGACGCCATCGTCACCCGCTTCTGCTCCCGGCGTGCGCTGCAGCCGGCGCGTAGCCAGGCCAGCCACTGCTCGCAGCCCTCCCCCGTCGTTGCCGACAAGGGGATCACCTGCAATGCCGGATTGACCTGGCGGGCATAAGCGATCGCCAGATCGCTGTCGAAGGAAACATGGGGCAGCAGATCGACCTTGTTGAGCAGCATCAGTGAAGCCGCATGAAACATGTTCGGATATTTGAGCGGTTTGTCTTCGCCTTCGGTGACCGACAGGATCACCACCTTGCAGGCTTCACCGAGATCGAATGCGGCCGGACAGACGAGATTGCCGACATTCTCGATCAACAGCAGCGAGTCGTCGGCCGGAGCCAGTTCGTGCAAGGCATGGCCGACCATATGCGCGTCAAGATGGCAGCCCTTGCCGGTATTGATCTGCAGCGCGGCAACGCCGGTGGCGCGGATACGTTCGGCGTCGCGACTGGTCTGCTGATCGCCCTCGATGACGGCGATCGACAGTTGTCCCTTGAGTGCCTCGATGGTGCGGCAGAGCAGGCTGGTCTTTCCCGAGCCGGGGCTGGACACCAGATTGAGCGCGAAAATCCCCTGCTCGTCGAAGCGCCGGCGGTTCTCGGCTGCGTAGCCATCGTTCCTGGCAAGAATGTCGCGTTCGATCTGTATCAGCCGCGACGGCGTCGTTGCCGACCCCTGCGCAGCCGCCGAGGCATGCGCATGCGCGTGGGCAGCGTCGTGCTCATGGTCATGCGCATGAACGTGCCGCTGGCCATCGGCGTGGGAATGGACCTGCCCATGCCGAGCGCCGACGGCGCGGTAGCTCATCTTGAAAGGAACCTCCCCGGTGCCCTCGCCAGGCGGCGAAGCATATGCCGAGTCGGTTGCCGGTGTCTTCGCGTGCGCGGACCATGCCTTGCCATCGACGTGGATCTCGCCGGTGCCACAACCGCAAGTGGTACACATCTCTGTGCTGTCTCCTCATTGTTATTCGTTTATTCGACTTCCAGTTCCTTCACCCGCATCCCGGTCCCCCCGGTCGCTTGCACCGGGTGCCCGCCGCAGGCTGGACAAGGGTCGTACAGAGCCGCAAGCGGCACCGTCATATTGCAATTAAAGCATAAACCTTGGCCGGCGACCTGGATGATCTCGAGGGTGGCGCCTTCGGCGATGGTGCCGCGGCTGACGGCATCAAAACAGAAGCGCATCGCCTCGGCTTCGACGGCAGCCAGCGCACCGATTTCGAGTTGCACCAGGCGGACGCGCCGAAACGACTGTTCGCACGCAGCGTCCTCGACGATCTGCAACACCCCCATGGCCAGCGACATTTCATGCATCGACAATCCTCAATTCCGAGGGTACGCACGGATCGAGCGACAGGGCCAGGCGAGCCGCCCTGATCCGTGCGTCGTCGCGGGTCTGTGCCGGACAACTAGACATCTCGCGGAAAAATGCGCCTTGCGGATGAAAATTCCATTCGGTCGGCGCAATGATCTGATAGTGGTCGACGCAGTCAGCCGCGAGATCGATGCGATGAAGCAGGGTACCCCGTGCCGTTTCGACGCGTGCCAGACCGCAACCGGCCGCGACGGCCGTGGCATCGACGAGGGCCGACAGACGCGACGGGTCAGCGAGTCCTGCCGCCAGCCAGCGCAGTTCGAGCAGGCGCGCTGCCAGGCGGGCCTGGACGCGCTGGCCGTCGGCAAGCAGGAGGGCCACCCCAGGGTCGCCAGCGTGTCGAGCCAGAACCCCGGTTTCCGCGGCCTGACCGGCAAAAGTCGGCAGCGTGGCGAAATCCTCACGATCGATCAGCGGCGCCCACTCG
>NZ_JDSS02000051.1:29952-37045 GCF_000584955.1 Candidatus Accumulibacter vicinus | reverse complement strand
TTGCAGCAGCAGCGCAACCGCGGCGCTGGCCAGCCGGTCGTCAAACGGCGGGGCTTCCAGGTCGGCCAGCCAGTTCGAGAGATCGACAGAGAGTGCCGCGGCCGCCGCGGCATCGAGGACCGCCTGCAGACGCTTGCGCCAGGCGCCGAACTCCTCGATCCGGTTGGCTCGAAAGGGTTTCTCCAGCAGGGGTGGCCAGGCCATCAACAAATGGTACAGGTGTTCGACGATCGCCTCGATGGCAACCGCCAACCCCAGATCACGAGCGTCATCGAGTGCGGCTCGCTCAGCACGCGCCGCCTGGATGCACAAGCGTGCCGCAGCATCCTGGGCATGGCGGCAGAGACTGAAAACACGCGGAATGATCTCGGAAACCCGCGCCACCGGCAGCCCACGCAGGGCTTTGGCGAGCATCGGCCGGGTGGAAACGATCTCGGCCGAGACGATTTCTTTGCCGTCCCACGCCAGTGTCAACTGCAGAACGCCCTGTTCCACTGCCACGCTCCCGGAAGAACCCGTTGAAGAATACTCAAAGCCACTGAATCGATTTTGATTTTCATCAATCCGGGGCTAAACTCCCGCCTTCACAATATGCCCTCGCCGGTCTTGACCACTTCCCGGATCTCCCTCTGCATGCTCGAAGCTTCGAATCTGGAATGCGTACGCGGCGAACGTCGCCTGTTCGCCGGCGTCAGTTTTCGGCTCGCAGGCGGCGAGATGCTCTACCTGCAGGGGAAAAACGGTTCGGGAAAAACCAGCCTGCTGCGCATGCTCTGCGGTCTCACCCCGGCGGCCAGCGGCGACATTCGCTGGCGCGGCCGGCCGATCGGCAAACTCGGCGACGAGTTCCGCAGCGAACTGTGCTACCTTGGCCATCAGAACGCGATCAAGGAGGAACTGACGCCGCTGGAGAATATCCGGTCGTCGGCCACCCTGGCGCAGGAAACGCTCGACGCGGACGCCGCGCTCGACGCCCTCGAACAGCTCGGACTGCTTAGCCGCGCCGACCTTCCCTGCCGCTACCTTTCTCAAGGGCAGAAGCGCCGCGCCGCGCTCGCCCGTCTGGTGCATGAGAAGCGCGCGCTGTGGGTGCTCGATGAACCTTATGTGGCCCTCGACGCAGCCGCCGTCGAGCTGATCTCCGGCCTGATCGGCGCGCATCTGCAACGCGGCGGTCTGGCGGTCCTGACCACCCACCAGACGGTCGCCGTGCCGGCCGCGGCGCTGCGCGAGTTGTGGCTCGGCGCCGATGACGCAGCGCAATAGCGGTTGTCGTTGATGGTAGAATCGATCCGCGCCGTCATCGGTCGCGACCTGCGGCTGGCGATGCGGCGGCAGGCCGACATTGTTGCCGCGATGTTCTTTTTCATCATCGTCGTCAGTCTGTTCCCGCTTGGCGTCGGACCCGAAGCGGCGCAACTGCGCCGGCTGGCGCCCGGTGTGCTGTGGGTTGCCGCGCTGCTGGCGACGATGCTCTCGCTGCCACGCCTGTTTGCCGACGATCACCGCGACGGCACGCTCGAACAACTGGCGCTGGCGCCGCAGCCGCTGGCGCTGATCGTGCTCGGCAAGGTCATCGCGCACTGGCTGGTGGCCGGCCTGCCACTGGTCCTGCTGGCACCGTTGCTGGGTATCCAGTTCGACCTGGCCGGCGACGCGCTGGCGGTGCTGACCCTGTCGCTGCTGATCGGCACGCCGGCCCTGTCCGGGATCGGGGCGATCGGCGCGGCGCTGACGCTCGGCGTTCGCGGCGGCGGCGTGCTGCTGTCGCTGCTGGTCCTGCCGTTGTATATCCCGGTACTGATCTTCGGTGCCGGGTCAGTGGATGCGACGCTGAGCGGACTCGGACCGCAGGCCCATTTGTCGCTGCTTGGCGCGCTTGCGCTGGGCGGCGTGTTTTTTGCGCCGTGGCCGACTGCCGCGGCCCTGAGAGTCGCCCTGGAATAGATGAGCAAGCCCGTGATCAACTGGTTCAGATACGCCAGCCCACTGACCTTTTACCCGCTCGCGGGCAGGCTGATCCCCTGGTTCTGGACGCTCGCCGCGATCTTTGGCGTGCTCGGACTGACGATCGGCTTTCTGCTGGCGCCGACCGACGCGCAACAGGGCGAAGGGTATCGAATCATCTTCCTGCATGTCCCGGCGTCGTGGATGTCGATGTTCATCTACCTGGTGATGGCTTTCTGGGCCGCCATCGGGCTGGCCTTCAACTTCCGCCTGTCCGGGATGATGGCCTCGGCACTGGCGCCGACCGGTGCCCTTTTTGCCTTCCTCTCGCTATGGACCGGCGCACTGTGGGGCAAGCCGATGTGGGGCACCTGGTGGGTCTGGGATGCGCGCCTGACTTCCGAGCTGATCCTGCTCTTCCTCTACATCGGCTTCATTGCCCTGCAGGCTTCGATCGACGATCCACGCCGTGCCGACAAGGCCGGCGCGATCCTCGCGCTGGTCGGCGTGGTCAATGTTCCGATCATCTATTTTTCGGTCCAGTGGTGGAACACCCTGCATCAGGGCGCTTCGGTCAGCCTGACCAGAGCCCCCAGCATGGCCAGGCTGATGCTCTGGGGCATGCTGCTGTGCACCCTGGCATGCTGGATGTACAGCATCGCCATCGCCCTGATGCGTGTCCGCACCATCATGCTCGAGCGCGAGCGGCACACCGACTGGGTGCGCGAACTGCTCGCCGACAAGGAGTAGATCAATATGCCCGGCATGCACTGGAACAGTCTCGCCGACTTTCTGGCAATGGGCAACCACGGCCTCTATGTCTGGGGATCGCTGGCGGTGATGGCGCTGCTGATGCTGGCGGAACCGCTCCTGCTGCTGCAGGACCGGAAGAAACTCGTCACCCGTCTCAAGCAGCAATACCGTGCCGAGCGAACCGAAGCCCGACGCAAACGCGAAACCGCTTCCCGCAGGAGTCCGGATTGAAACCACGTCACCAACGCATGGCCCTGATTGTGGGCGGCCTGGCCATTCTCGGCCTGGTCGCCACGCTGGTGCTCAATGCCTTCCAGAGCAATCTGGTGTTCTTCTTCTCCCCCACGCAGGTGGCCGCCGGCGAAGCGCCCAGGGGCAAGAGCTTCCGTATCGGCGGCATGGTCAAGGAGGGATCGCTGCAGCGCCAGCCCGACGGCGTCACCCTGCGCTTCGTCGTCACCGACACCGACCGGGACATGACCGTCGCCTACAAGGGCATCCTGCCGGATCTCTTCCGCGAGGGAAAAGGCGTCGTCGCGCAGGGCAGGCTCGCCGAGGATGGCGTCTTTGCCGCCACCGAGGTGCTCGCCAAGCACGACGAGAACTACATGCCGCCGGAAGCCGCCAAAGCCGTCAGCGACGCCCACGAACGCGCGGCAAGCCATAAGGCAGCGGCGGAAGCCACCGCCAGGACCCTGAAACCGTAGGACGACGACCATGATCCCGGAAATCGGCCACTTCGCCCTCATCCTCGCGCTCTGCGTCGCCCTGACGCAGGGAACCCTGCCGCTGCTCGGTGCCCACTTCAACCGCCAGCCATGGATGGCCCTCGCCCGCCCGACGGCGATCGCGCAGGCACTGCTGCTGGTGACGGCTTTCGCCTGCCTGACCAGCGCCTTCGTCGACAACGATTTCTCGGTGCTCTATGTCGCACAGCACTCGAACACGCTGCTGCCGCTGCAGTACCGGGTCGCGGCCGTCTGGGGCGGGCACGAAGGCTCGCTGCTGCTGTGGATGCTGATGCTGGTGCTGTGGTCGCTGGCCGTGGCGCTGCTGTCGAAGCCCTTGCCCATCCCCCTGGTGGCGCGCGTGCTCGGCGTTCTCGGTCTGGTCAGCGCCGGTTTCCTGCTGTTCATCCTGCTCACCTCGAACCCCTTCGAGCGCCTGCTGCCGGCGGCCGAAGAAGGGCGCGACCTCAACCCGCTGCTGCAGGACCCCGGCCTGATCATTCACCCGCCGATGCTGTACATGGGCTACGTCGGTTTCTCGGTGGCTTTTGCCTTCGCCATCGCCGCGCTGCTCTCGGGTCAGCTCGACGCCGCCTGGGCACGCTGGTCGCGACCCTGGACCACGGCGGCGTGGATCTTTCTGACGCTTGGGATCGCGCTCGGATCGTGGTGGGCGTACTACGAACTCGGCTGGGGCGGCTGGTGGTTCTGGGACCCGGTGGAAAACGCTTCCTTCATGCCCTGGCTGGTCGGCACAGCGCTGCTGCACTCGCTGGCGGTGACCGAGAAACGCGGCAGTTTCAAGAACTGGACGGTGCTGCTGGCGATCTCGGCGTTCTCGCTGTCGCTGCTCGGAACCTTCCTGGTCCGTTCCGGCGTACTGACTTCGGTACATGCGTTCGCCACCGACCCGACCCGCGGCATCTTCATCCTCGTCTTCCTGGGAGCGGTGATCGGCAGCTCGCTGGCGCTGTTCGCCTGGCGGGCGCCGAAGGTCGGTCTCGGCGGACGCTTCGGCCTGCTCTCGCGCGAGTCGCTGCTGCTCACCAACAACGTGCTGCTGGTCGTCGCCTGCGCCTCGGTCCTGCTCGGCACGCTCTACCCGCTCCTGATCGACGCGCTCGGCGCCGGCAAGCTCTCGGTCGGCCCGCCCTACTTCGACGCGGTATTCGTGCCGCTGATGCTGCCGGCGCTGTTCCTGATCGGCGTGGCGCCCTTTGCGCGCTGGAAGCATGCCAGCGTCGGCGAACTCGCGCGCACGCTGCGCTGGGCTTTTCTCGCGGCGGCCCTGGTCGGCTGTGGCGCCCCTTTCCTGTTGGGCGAATGGCGGCCGCTGGTCGCCCTGAGCCTGCTGCTGTCGGCATGGATCGTTCTTTGCGCCCTGCTCAATGGGGTCGAACGCGTACAGGCGACGCGCGCCGGCCGCTCCTTCCTGGCTACCGCCCTGCGGCAGCCGCGCAGCTTCTTCGGCATGCATCTGGCGCATCTCGGCATTGCCGTCTTCGTCGTCGGCGTCACCCTGGTCGGTGCCTATCAGTCCGAGAAGGATGTCAAGATGGAAGTCGGCGACAGCGTCGGCGTCGGCGGCTACCGCTTCCGCTTCAACGGCGTTCGCCAGCAGCAGGGACCGAACTACCGCGCGCTGGTCGGCGACATCGACCTCCTCAAGGACGGCGTGCCGGTGCGCAAGATGTTCCCGGAGAAGCGTTTCTACGCCGCGTCATCGATGCCGATGACCGAAGCGGCGATCGATACCGGCTTCCTGCGCGACGTCTATGTCTCGCTCGGCGAGCCGATCGACAAGGCCAGACCGGAGGCCGCCTGGGCGGTGCGCGTCTACCACAAGCCCTTCGTCGACTGGATCTGGGGCGGTTGCGTGCTGATGAGCCTGGGCGGACTGCTGGCCATCAGCGACCGCCGCTACCGTGTCAGGGCGCGCGCCGGCGCGCACACCACCGCCGCCGCCGCAGCGCTCGCCCAGAAAGCGTAGGGGACGACCATGAACCGATTTCTCTGGCCGCTGATCGGCTTCGCCGTACTCCTCGCGCTGCTCGCCGTTGGACTTCGGCTCAACCCCCGCGAACTGCCTTCGCCGCTGGTCGGCAAACCGGCCCCGCCGTTCTCGCTGTCGCGCCTCGACGCGCCCGCGCAGTCGTTCTCGCCGCAGGACCTGCTCGGCAAGGTCTGGCTGCTCAATGTCTGGGCGTCGTGGTGCGTCTCCTGCCGGCAGGAACATCCCCTGCTGGTCGAACTGGCGAAGCGCCAGACGGTGCCGCTGATCGGCCTCAATTACAAGGAAGTGCGCGGCGACGGCGGCATCGACATCGACCGGCTGCCCCCCGGCGGCGAACAAAAAATGGTCATCGAACGCGCCTCCGGCTGGCTCGCCAGGCACGGCAACCCGTACACCCTGTCGGTGCTCGACGTGGATGGCCGCGCCGGCATCGACTACGGCGTCTATGGCGTACCGGAAACCTACGTCATCGACCGGGCAGGCATCATCCGCATGAAGCACACCGGCCCGATCACCCCCGAGGTCCTCTCCGGCAGAATCCTGCCGCTGCTTTCGGAACTGTCGAAATGAGAGGCTTGCTGATGCTTCTGCTGCTCGCCGTGTTCAAGCTGCACATGCCCCTCCTGCACGCCGGCGAAGCCCGGCCGCTGGCGGCAGACGAACTGACCGAAAAGCGCCTGATCGCGATTTCTTCCGAATTGCGCTGCCTGGTCTGCCAGAACGAGTCGCTCGCCGGCTCGCAGGCCGAACTCGCCAACGACCTGCGCCGCGAAATCCGCACGCTGATCCAGGACGGCCGGAGCGACGCTGAAATCATGGAATTCATGGTCAGCCGCTACGGCGACTTCGTCCGCTATCGGCCCCCGTTGAAAGGAACGACGCTGCTGCTGTGGTTCGGCCCCGGCCTGCTGTTCGTCGCCGGCCTGACGGCACTGCTGCTCTACCTGCGCCGACGCGACCGGGCGATCAGCGACCCTCCCCTGAGCGCCGACGAGCAAGGCCGCGCCGAAGCGCTGCTGCAAGAACAGAATTCACGGCAAGGACCCGCATGACCGCCTTCCTCATCGCCGCGGCCCTGCTGGTCGTCGCCGTCATCGCCCTCCTCCTGCCACCGCTGCTGCGCACGCCACGGTTTTCGGGCAGCACCGACCAGAGCGAAGCGAACCTCGCGATTTTTCGCGACCAGCTCGCCGAACTCGAACGCGAGCGCCGCGAAGGCTCGCTGGCCGAGGCCGATTTCGCCCAGGCGAAAAGCGAACTGCAACGCCGTCTGCTCGAAGAAGTGCCCACCCTGGCCGCGCCGGCGACTGCTGACGGCGGCCGTCACCAGACCGCGCTGGCCTTGCTGGTGCTCATCCCGCTCGCCGCCGCTGCCGGCTATGCCCTGCTCGGCGAACCGCGCGCGCTCGACCCGCTGCAGCGGCAGGCGCGCATCGCCCCCGCACAGATCGAGGCCATGCTCAACAGTCTCGTCGACAAGCTGCAGAAGAACCCCGACGACCACCCGGGCTGGGTGATGCTGGCCCGATCGTACAAGGTGCTCGAACGTTTCCCCGAAGCAGCGAAAGCCTACGAACGCGCCGCCCCCCTGGTCGACCAGGACCCGGCCCTGCTCGCCGACTACGCCGATGTCCTCGCGCAGACCCAGGGC
>NZ_JDSS02000051.1:27912-29927 GCF_000584955.1 Candidatus Accumulibacter vicinus | reverse complement strand
GGCTCACATAATGAAAGCCCCCGGCTTTGCCGGGGGATGGTTACTTCCGGCCGGCGCCTGAATGACGATCTCTCGAAGAGAACAAATTTACCCTGAGGCGATGCCTTTTTGGGTTGCGGCCACCGGCCGCGCCAAGCTATAGTGCTTGGCAATAATGCGGTCGCTGAGCTGTTCAAGCAGCCGCCTGGGGGATCGAGGAGCGCCGCCGTCACAGACGCAATTGCCCGAACTTTTAGTGAACGTGTCCATTGGGCACCTCCTTGTTTCGGTTGGAAATTTGCCGATCACTGAGCAGACATACAGCATAATGACGCAAAGTGAATCGTCAAATAGGATGTCCACTTCACGTTAGAGCTCAAGTGCCTTACGCCGCAAAGATCGTCCTCAACTGTTCCCGAGGCTATCGCTCAGAGCTCGATGCGATGGTCGAGGCATTCATTGCAGACGGAGTGGCGCTTGTTGCGGTCGCCGGAGTCGACTGCGAGCGGATTGAGGACATCATTGATGAGCTCGTGGTCGGGAACGGATCCGACACCTCGCGATTCATCTTGACGTCGGCACATCCGGGCGAATCGCTGCTAGAGGTTGTCGAGTTTGCTCGGTCCTCGATTTCCGAGCCTCCTGGGGAGCCTCAAGTTGTTGAGCTCTAACCTTTCATTGCAGCCGACCTGCGCCAGCTACGCTGGCTGGTCGGCTGAATTCAAACGTTATGCCTTGTAGGCGCGGGCAGCAGCCAAACTCAGAGGAGAAAGCATGGCAGCAAAACCCACATACTGGATTGGTCCACGCCCGTCGGAGGGAAAGCGCTGGGCCTACACAACGGCGGCGACCGTCCTCACTGGAGACGACGAGAAAGAGGCCATCTACCACATGTATCGGCGGTATGTGAAACAGTGGAACGACATTGAGCTAGACAACGACAGGTGCCTGTCCGAGCATACCCACGAAATTTGCGGCGCCAAGGTGGTTGGTAGCGGCAATCGCCGGTTCATCCTCCATTGGTACGGAGATAATCAAGTTCATTGGATTCTCGAAATCTTGTTCGCGAGGGGTTTCCGAGAGTACTACCCGGGCCTTTCGTGTGGTCGTAACACCCTCAGATCAGCCAAAGACATTCGCGCCATTCGCCTTCACTGGAGCGAAGGCGGCAGAGAAGAATTTGGCCGCTGGTTGGCAACCGAGCAGTCAACGAACGGAGACAAGGGAGAGTGGAGTGAGTACAAGGCATAACCCTGCGGTGCAGGGGACGCTGCGCAATAAAACCGCGCATCGCCCCTGACCTCCACGTTAGAGAATGCCACGCCCTGACTACATACTCGGACACGAGGCGGTCGGAAAGCGGCCAAACATCCGGAACGAACTCCGTCGCATCAAACACGACCCAATGGAGCCGTTTCTCGTCGCTCTTGGCGATGATCTTGATGATTTCGTGAGTTCAGACGTAACGCGATATAGGGACGCTTACAACTACTACTACTTGGCGATGCGTCGCTATCTTCAAAACATGTCGGTAGCCGCCCGGTTCAGAAACGGGCCGCACTACACGCTGAAATACGGTGGGAAATACACACCTTACGAGAGGAAGTTGGCGGCCCAATACAAAGAACTTCGCCCGTTTCTTGAGTTCGACATGTCGAATTGCCTTCTTCACACACGCATCCTGCTTGACCGTGTTGCAGGCCTCTCGCGTCGATTTCTAAATCTTCCCCAGACTCCCAGTTTTACCTCGTTCAGCGACCACAAGAAGTTCTTCGAGCGGGGAAAGGCACCCGTGGGCAAACACGATGAATATGCTCGCTATATTGTCGAGAGCACGCCTTGGTTCGAAATGCCGCTCAAAGAGGTCCGCGACAAGTTCCTTGTCCACGCCGCCTCGAAACACATGCGCTTTATGGGAATGCCGAACGACTTCGAGGTGGAACTTACAATCATGCTTCCCGATGCAGCGCCTCCCGCCAAGCCGTTTTCCAGTAATCGTTCACTCCCCCTATGCTGCTGCCGGGATGGCTGGGAGC
>NZ_JDSS02000051.1:25614-27862 GCF_000584955.1 Candidatus Accumulibacter vicinus | reverse complement strand
AACTTGCCGCTGCGCGTGAATTTTTGCGGGGGTGTGAACGGTTACGTTTTCCAAAGTGAAAGTCATCACTGTTAACGCCCTTCGAATGAGCCACGACATCGAGGCGTTTCTTACGTGGTTTGCCAGCTATGGCACCCGCATTCTCTAACCCTGCGGTCCACCGGACGCTGCGCGATAAAGCCGCGCAGCGCCGGTGACCTCCACGTTAGGAAAAGCATGTTCGCTCTTGGTTGGCTTGGCATGTTAATGATCGTAGCAATACCATCGCTTGTGATTTACCTCGCGTCCTGGGGTGCTATGGCTATTGTTATCGCGGTCATTAATCGATATAGCACCCGGGTGTCCATCACCGTCAGATTGCTGGCTTTATTTAAACCAGTGCTACTAGCTTGGTTGGTGGGTATAGCCATCTTCTTTATCTGTGGTGTGCTTAATCTCATTTTCACTCAGTACTCTGGGAACACAATTTTCCGTCTATTCCCATTTCTTCAACAAATCAGTAGTGTTCTGATTTTCTATCTGTTCTTAAAGCGTCGGGTCAAAACGAAACTTGGCGAGATGACTATTGCTGCACCTCATTTGTGGGCATTTGGTGTTGCTCTTGTCCCCATGGCACTGCTAATTGTTGCAGCACATATTTGGCATGCTAATAGTGCCTTCTCCTAACACTACGGTCGAGGCGCGGCTACGCCGCTGGGACGCCGTGCCGGCAGGGCCGGCACGTCACCCCTCACCTTCACGTTAGGCATCAGAGAGCATGTTTAGAACGGTAATGTTATGTTGTATGTGCATCTCAGTTTGCGCATGCAAATCGGAATCGCTTTCTAATTACTCTGACGAAGAAAGGATTGCGGTACTTGAGCGACGTTGCAGGGAGAGCGCCAAAGAGACAATTACTGAAAAATCAGCCGATGGGAGTGTTCTTCTTAGTGAGGTTGGAGCGTTTGGATTACTCAATGACGCAGAATCAAAGCCTGTGTTCAAAAAGTTTGATGAACCAATTGGCGCAGCGAATCTGCCAGCGTTAGATTTAGAGTACCGTCCCGGCTTCCTACTCCGTAATCTAATGGGTGGTAATGGCAAATTGCTGGAGGTCGTTTATAACACTAACGAGACAGGCGTAAATGGTCCAGAAACACCCCGTGAATGCCGTAAAACTCATTACGTAACAGTAAGAACACATGGGGAGAGTGAGGCCACCTTTCTTCACAAATGCGAGCCAAATAGAACAATTGAGTCAATATCGGGTGTTAGGTATTACATCGGCATTGAGTACGGCGAATTGGACGATTACGAAATACGGCCATTTATTTTTTATGTTAAAGATCGGACCAACGGCCGCGTACTGGCTGAGCAACGATCCTACCAATTGTTGATGGGCAGCATGAAAAGTAAAAATAATCGAGTTTTTCACGGCTGGGCAAGTTCACAAGGTGTAAGGAATTGCCAACTAACCCCGCCTGATCAACTTGTTAAAAGAGTATTTTGGTGATGCATGCCTAACCCTTCGGCGCAGCGCCGCTGACCTCCACGTTAGAGCCCACAACCCATGGTCGCCTTGGTCTTGCTCCCTGGTCTCGACGGTACTGGCTTGCTGTTCGCAAACTTTGCCGCTTCCTTCGGGCCGGACGTAAAGATCACCGTGGTGTCCTACCCAACTGACACCGCCATTGGTTACTCGGAACTAGAGCCCATCGCTCGTTCCTTCCTCCCGAAGGACCTACCGTTCTTTCTTCTCGGCGAGTCTTTCTCCGGGCCAATCGCAATCTCCATTGCTGCCTCTCGTCCGTCCGGGTTGCTCGGGCTTGTCTTGTGTTGCTCCTTCGCACGCAGCCCTCGGCCGTCGCTTGCCGTGTTTCGGCCCTTGCTAGCCGTCGCCCCTGTTGCGGCGTTGCCTTTGGCACTGCTCAGTTTCTTCGTCCTTGGCCGTTTCTCGTCCCCGGCGCTCCGTCGGTCGCTGGCTGAGTCGCTTGCCCAAGTCTCTCCGTCGGTCCTTCGAGCGCGTGCCCGGGCGGCGCTCTTGGTCGATGTTTCGGCTTTGCTGGCCAGCGTCGGCGTGCCGGTGCTCTATCTCCGAGCTTCGGAAGATCGCGTTGTGCCCGAGTCTGCGTCTCAATCGGTTGTCGCTCTTGCACCCGCCGCCAAGGTCGTGGAGTTTCAGGCTCCGCATTTCCTGCTTCAGGTGCTGCCGTCGCAGGCAGCAGTTGTCGTCCGTGAGTTCATGGAGAACCGCCGTGGGCTCTAACAC
>NZ_JDSS02000051.1:20908-25265 GCF_000584955.1 Candidatus Accumulibacter vicinus | reverse complement strand
CCGCCGGCAAGCGGAGCTTGCCGGTTCCCCGTCGCCTGCGGCGCCGGGCGGCCCCTCAAGCTGAACGTTAGACCTCACTACGACGATCATTGCGTGCGTAGCAGATGGAAACCAGCAACGAGCACATGATCATCGGAATCGGGAAGCTACTGGCAGCGCTCACGCTTGCTGCATCGCTCGGTGGGTGCGACGAAGCCTCAACGACGCCTCGCGTGTCACGGACTGTAGGAGACGTGGACGGCTTTGACCTGATCCTTGACGACTCCGCCGTCCCAGTCGCATTCGGCCAGTTCAGCATCGGATATGCCAAGAAATCGAACTACGCCTACTTCACCTACCGCGGTCAACTGTATGTCTCCGTCGGCGGCGGAAGTGTTCTGATTCGACCGTTGACCAACTCCCCCGCCAAGTACGTGGTGCGCGAGACAGTCCTTGAGGGAAAGGAGCGTGGTGAGACCACTCGGTCTCTTCTTCAGATCGTAGACAAAGAGTCTGGTGCAGAGCTCGCTCAGCGTGGCTTGGTCGCGCGCCAAGTAGAAGGTGGCACGGGATGGACTGGTGATCACGCAGCTAAGTTCGTTCGAACTGTGCTTGCCTCAAGTGCCCTACCAGCGCGCCCTTGGGGCCGCGAGGACTACCCTGACGCAGCCAGCGATCTGGATCTTCAACTCACCTCACCGGCACAGCCTTATCCGTCTTCGAGCGCCGTCGGTCCTTGCTCTCTAGAAACCCGCATCGAACGCACATCACATGGGCAGCTTCTGGTTACGCCATCGTTCCAATTTTGGCCAAACGCACCGATTAAATTCGTGGCCTGTGATTCGGGCTCCAGGCTTGCGTCCCGAGACATTCTTGACGTGGCGTGCGTTGACCAGCAACACGGTGAAGCTGCGCGATTCCAGCAGTACAAACAAAGGTATCCAGTAAACACCGGTGGATTCCATCGCCACCGTGTCTACGCCACACGTCGTCAGCCAATCGGCCAGCGCATTGAGATCGACCGTGAAGCTCGGAAACTCCCTGACGGGCTGATCGTCCCGGTCTGGTGGCACGGCCACAAAATGGAATGCGCGGCCAATGTCGATGCCGCCGGCATTAGGATGGGTGATGGTCAGAGCGGCTCGGGACTTGCCCGGTTTGAGAGGGGTACTTCGATTGCGTTGCGCCATGGTTTGCTCCATCATTCAGGTTGGAATGTGGTGCCGCATCGGGTACGTCGTCTTGCTCACTCTCTTAAACGGGATATCCGCCCGACGGCTGCCAACCGCCAAGCAGGTTCACCAATGTCGATGACGTCACCCATGACCACGCTAACCCGCGGGCAATATGCACCATTGCTACATCGGTCTTCCGCGGCACCGCATTCCACATTGCCACAAACCACCCGGCAAGTGTTTCTTCGGCGCGATTTGCGGCACCGGGCCGATTACTTCGCTAACCCCTCCATCGAGCGGGCGGTTTCCGGCGTGCTTCGCACGCCTCCAACCGCCGCTCATGTCGAACGTTAGGCATCAGAATTCCCATCCGCCCATGAACACGCTATTGACATACAGAGGCACCGTCTATCCGTGGCACTGCGACCAAGTTGGTCACATGAATGTAATGTGGTATGTGGGCAAGTTCGACGAGGCCACGTGGCAGCTCTTCAATGCAATCGGCCTGACGCCCTCGTACTTGCGGACGAACGAGCGCGGCATGGCCGCGGTGGACCAACACATCACTTACGTGAAGGAACTTCACGCTGGCGCGGTGGTATCAATCAATAGCTCCGTGAAGGAGGTGCATCACAAGCGCATCACCTTCGTCCACGAAATGCGTAACGACGAGACAGGTGAAGTAGCCGCCCGGACAACCTTGGTTGCGGTCCACATGGACACAGCCGCACGGAAGTCCTGCGCTTTCCCCACTTCCGTCCTCGAGGCCGCACAAGCACTCATTGCGGAAGCGCCTCCATTGCCGCCCGTAGGCTGATGCCTAACTTGGCGTTCAACCGGACGCGCAACGGTGTGGCACCCTGGCCGTACAGCCGCCTTGGTTCATCATCAGCCGCACGGCCAGGGTGCCACACCGCGCTGCGCGCCGGTTAACTCTACGTTAGCCGTACCAGTTTCCACACGTTGCCGAGCTTTCGGAGAAATACATGCGCTACTTCATGGTATTGGTTTTTGGCCTTCTACTAGGATCTCCGCACGTACATGCATGCCGAAATTCCGGCTCGTGGAACAGATTGTTCTTTGAGGCTATTCCCAATCCACAGCCAGATGCCGATTTGATTGCAATAATTTCCGTCTCGGACAAACAAGAACCGAGAGGCGGCGCAACGGTAATGGCTACAGCAACGATCATTCAGGTTCTAAAGACATCTGACGCTAGGGTTAAACAAGGTGAGAAACTTTCTATGCAACTGGAGAATTCAAGCTGTGGCCCCGATCCCTTAATTGGCAGCAAAGGAACGATCATTGCCAAAGTAGCTACTGATAGCAAAGGCCGTCTTGTGTTGCACCCGTACATGCACAGAAAGCATGACGGACGTATTGTGCCGCCAGCCATGTTACCCGATGGCTTCAACCTGAGCCCACGATCTCTCAGCGTTGGAGAGGGGATTCCCGAGAACTTTGCGGTCATATTGATAGGGGTTACCGGAGCAGAATCAGTTGACTTCTTAGATTTTGATCATTCTGCACAGCCTTCAATGAGTGCCTCGTTCATGGATGCTAGGTTTCCCGCGCCGTCAAACACCATTATTGCAATTGGCATTCCAGTCGGAATCAAACAGCTAAGCATTCACCAGATAACAAGCGGCCGTCGGCGATCGGGATTTCGCCCAAATGATACGGTCGGCGTAAATACGCCAAAATTGGACGTTGATCGGCCGGGCCTTTATTACGTCGCGACACTGGATACCGATAATCCAGGCCGTTTTCAGATAGCCCCTATTCCTGAGCAACTTATACAGTTCCGTGCTACCTATGTAGACATGGCGCAGAACTTAGCGCCAATTAACTTCAAATGGCCGGCGCAATAATGGCTAACCCTGCGATCGACCTCGCCCCCTTCGGTCGCTGGACGCTGCGCGATAAAGCCGCGCAGCGCCGATCATCTCCACGTTATACGGCAAGACCGAATCTTTGACGACCTATCGATGGAGAAGCGCTTATGAGTTCGTTGAATGTTGAACAGTGTGACGGCGTTGGTCATATCACGTTGAATCGGATTGGCGCACTGAATGCACTAAGCCGTGAGTTTTGCCATGAGATAGATGTCGCTCTGCACGCCTTGGACAATACTGAGAGTGTTCGCGCAATCCTAATTTCCTCCGCACTCAAACATTTCTGTGCCGGCGCGGACATCCGGGAAATGGCGCAAATAACCGCTGAAGAGGCAATGGCAGAACGGTTCACGGGCTGCGTTTCAAGTTTGTCGGACATTTCAAAGCCAGTAGTTGTCGCTGTCAGAGGTTTGGCCGCTGGCGGTGGCTGCGAGTTGGTCGAGATGTGCGATATTGTTGTCGCGGCACTCACCGCGAAGTTTTGTCACCCTGAAATCACCCTAGCGGCAATGCCCGGGGCAGGAGGAACGCAACGGCTGTCCCGAGTTGTTGGAAAACATGTTGCAATGGACCTACTTTTGACTGGCCGAGCCCTCAGCGCCGAAGAAGCTCTCGCTGCTGGATTGGTTTCCAGAATCGTGCCAGATGACCAACTGGAAGATGTGGCATTGGCAGTCGCAAAGCTGGTGGCGTCATTTTCCGGCCCCGTTACTCGCCGCATCAAGGCGTCGGTCAACGAGACGCAAGTCAATCTGGCGGCCGGACTAGTTGCCGAGCGTGATCGTTTTCACAATTGTTTCAACGAATATGATTTCCGCGAAGGTGTAAGCGCATTTATTGAAAAAAGGAGCGCGCACTTCCTTCATCGGTAGAGATTGGATCACGTCAGTAAGCTATTTCACTTTCATGGTATTGGTGCAAATGCCGCATAACCCTGCGTTCGAGGCGGCCTGCGCGAAAAACCGCGCAGGCTGCTCACTTATTCGTTAGGCTTGACACCAATGGCAGCGGAGAAATGGCAACTGTTCAAGCTTTTCCCGACCTGTGTCGAAGCTGATCGAATCGCTACGTTCCTTCAGTCGTCCGGCGTACCTGCCTACGTCGACAACGGAGCACTCGGAGTCGGGCTCGAAGGTGAGTTCAAGGTTTTTGTGGCCATCGAACTCGCTCACCGCGCGCGATGGCTCACTTCACTTCCCGAGATTCCTGATGCAGAGCTTGATTTTCTGGCCACCCGGCGGCTTCCGAGTCCCGATGAGTAAAGTTCCTGGCCAGCCAGGCCTAACGAATAAGGTTCAGATCGCGCGC
>NZ_JDSS02000051.1:19024-20898 GCF_000584955.1 Candidatus Accumulibacter vicinus | reverse complement strand
CCAACGGATTCTTCGGCTATTGACCCGAAGGACAAATTCACCCTGGATACGCGCGGCTGTACGCTTGACGATGCAGAACGTTTCAATTACTACCCGGCGACGCCGATGGCGGTGATCTCATGGATCTTTGAAGGAACGCTGCATATGGTGGAGGAGCGTGGGGCGGGTCCCCTGCCCACACTCGGCCCGGCCTTGCCGCGTCTTGTCTTTTCCGGGCCGCAACGCCGCCCTTCAGCCAGTTGGTCGCCGGGGGCAGTACATATACGCTATCGGTCGGCTTTTATCCCGAAGCCCTCTGCCGCCTTATCTGCCGGCCCATGGAAGCCTACCTCGACCAGCATCTGCCGCTGGAAACGGTTGCGCCGCCGCTCCTCTTGCAGGCATGCCAGGCGATCCTCGACGCCGGCGATGACGAGCCGTTCGCAACACTGGAAACGCATTTCCAGCCCCTATGGCGCGAACCAGGCCGAGCCAGCCCGGCACCTTATCTCGGCGATTGGGTGCGTTCCCTCGCTACCCGCGCTGCGCATTCGACCGCCGGGCGGAGTCTGCGCCAGTTGCAACGCCGCGTCCGTGACTGGACCGGCCAGAGCTACCGCGACCTGCAGCTTTTCATCCGCGTCGAGGAGGCATTCATCCGCCGCAGCGAGGCGCACGACAGCAGCGCGCCGGACCTCGCCGCCATCGCCGCCGATGCGGGCTTCGCCGACCAGTCGCACATGGGGCGTGAAATCCGCCGGGTCACGGGCATGTCGCCAGCCCGCTTTGGCGAGTGCCTGGCGAACGACGAGGCCTTTTGGTACTACCGCTTGATCGCTGGAGATCTGGGGCGCCGACCCGTTGTTCCTACAAAGCTGATGCACCAAGGCCCAACCCGGCAGTCCACACGGACGCTGCGCGATGAAGCCGCGCAGCGCCGGTGATTTCAATGAACAAATGGGATTGCCGAGCCTTGCGCCCCCGTAGGAATTTGCTTCATCGAACCGCCGGATACGTGACCCGTTCGTCCAGTGGTGTAGGAGGGGGAGGCCGCGAGGCTTGCTCCTATCCCGATTAGGCGTCGCACACTACGCCGCGAGCGTCAGTCCCTGGCGAATAGCCACACTGCACACGTTGTCGAAGGAAGGCGGCGGGAAGCCGATTTCACGGTCCATCGCTCGAAAGAAGTTCCCCGCTCCTGCGCCGGACGTAAACACCAGGAACCGGGCCGACTCGCCGACGATCCGAAAGCAGTGCACCGTATCGCCCGGAGCAAGGAAAAAGTTCCCAGCTGTGGCCCGGTGGCTCTGCCCAGCTATAACCACCTCGACTTCCCCTTCGAGCATGAAGTACGCTTCGTCCCACGGGTGACTATGAGGTGGAGGTCCGCTACCCTCGAGGCCACTCAACTCGAACACCTCGTACTTCGAGGCCGTCTGCTCCGCACCGGCCAGGATTCGGATCCTGTCAGCCAGAACTTGTAGCGAGTGTCCCTCGCCCTTCAGAAGGATGATCGGTGAAATAGGCATGTGGTTCTCCAGAGTGAGGGTAACCAGAGTACGCAGCACGAGAAGTCCTGGATGCAAGTACTGTTACAAGTGACGCCTAACGAATAAGGTTAGATCGCGCGAGCGAAGCGAGCCGCGATCTGAACCGTTTGTTGGACGAACCCGGCCGCTAGGCGCCGACCAAGCCTACAGAAAATGGGTTCCGAGTGGAAATGCCAGATGAGAAAACCGGCCGAGAAAACAGCGCGAGAGCAATGCCTTGATCAAATCGGCGCGGCGCGCCCAGGCGCGCCGCCAGCACCGACTCCTGGATTGTACTCCGATCGCGTGAGACTTGACTTGACCGATCGGCTCGTTGCCCGACCGTGGGGAGTACGCGCCTCGGTC
>NZ_JDSS02000051.1:17114-19014 GCF_000584955.1 Candidatus Accumulibacter vicinus | reverse complement strand
CTCCGATCGCGTGAGACTTGACTTGACCGATCGGCTCGTTGCCCGATCATGGGGAGTACGCGCCTCAGTCCGCGGGCCTGTTTGCTCAATCGAGCGCTGGGTTCTTGGCGTGAGCACCGCAGTAAGCAACCGTCGCCAAACCGGCTCAGGCCTTCACGCCCGAGTACCTCCGGCCATCTCAACCTCCGAATCAAGGGCTTGGGCGGTACCCCCTGGACGGTTTTCCTCCGCGTAGCGGCTTCGTCCAACAGCCGATTGCAGGCGACGCGCATGAAGCCGCGCGCGCCTGAACCGGAACGATAGGCGCGCAAGTGAAGACATGACGTTATCAATCAAAGCAATCAAAGAGAGGAGCTGTATTGCCATGAAACATATCTCGATCGGCGAACTCGACGTCTCCCGCATAGGACTCGGCGTTATGTCGATGTCCGGCTACTACAACATCGGGTCTGGCAGCGACACCGAGTCCATCCGAACGATCCACCGGGCGCTGGATTTGGGCGTCACCCATCTCGACACGGCTGAGATCTACGGCCCCTACCTCAACGAGGAACTGGTTGGTCGGGCGATCAAGGGCCGCCGCGACCAGGTGGTGCTGGCGACGAAGTTCGGCATCGTCTCGCACGCCGGTGGCGGCCCTGGCGTCTTAGACAGCAGCCCGGCGAACATCCGCACCGCGCTCGAGGGCTCCCTGAAACGGCTCGGTACCGACCACATCGACCTGTACTATCAGCACCGCGTCGATCCGAATATCCCCATAGAGGACACCATCGGCGCACTGGCCAAGCTGGTCGCCGAGGGCAAGGTCCGCCATATCGGCCTGTCCGAGGCTGGCCCCAACACGATCCGCCGCGCCCACGCTGTGCACACAGTGACTGCCCTCCAGACCGAGTACTCCCTGTGGACCAGGGACCCTGAGGCCGAACTGCTGCCACTGCTGCGCGAGCTGGGCATCGGATTCGTTCCCTACTCGCCGCTCGGCCACGGTTTTCTCACCGGCGAGATCCGCTCGCCCGAGCAGCTCTCCGACGACGATTGGCGCAAGACTAACCCGCGCTTTACCGGCGAGAACTTCCAACGCAACCTGCGCATCGTCGACGAAGTCCAGGCCGTTGCCTCAGAGGTGGGTGCGACACCGGCGCAGATCGCTCTGGCCTGGCTGCTCGCGCAGGGCGATGACATTGCTCCGATTCCCGGCACCAAGCGGGTTGCCCGCATCGAGGAGAATGTAGCCGCCGACCGCGTGAAGCTTAGCGCCGGGCAGATCGAACGGCTGAACAACCTCACGCCGGCCGCCGGCGAGCGCCATGACGAGGGGAACATGGCTGTTATCGACCGCTGACCACGCCACGAGACATGGCGATCACGGGCGCTTGGCGGACGCTGAACAACAACATACAGCCGACGGCGCTGCGCGCCGCCGCTGATGCTGAGCGTGTGCGCCAGGCATGGCGCCTTACTTCATAGGGGCACCGCACTACGCAGAGCCGAAGGCAAGGAGAGGGGTACGGGCGTCGTCTTGATTGGTTTGGAAAGCGTACTTCGGAATCCCCGAGGTGCTGAGCCCTCTGCGCGACCTCGACAAGGGGGCACGATGCAAGTTACGCTGCGATCTCTGGAAGCAATGGGATCGAGCGGGCTACCGGGAATTGCGCAAACGCGGCGTATCGGTCCGCGAAGCATGGAACGTCAGCAAGTCCGCGCACGGTCCGTGGCGGGTGTGGCAGACGCCGACCCTGTCGATCGCGCTCCCGTTACCCTTCTTCGAACAAAGGGACCTACCGAGCCTTGAGCTGCGGTAGGAATTGGCTTCATCGAACCGCCGGATACGTGACCCGCGTTCGTCCGGGGGTGTGGGAGGGGGAGGCCGCGAGGCTTTCTCCTATCCTGATTGGGCCTA
>NZ_JDSS02000051.1:15417-17089 GCF_000584955.1 Candidatus Accumulibacter vicinus | reverse complement strand
AACACAAAGGAGTGAGCCATGAACGAGGCAGATCGAAAAAAGCGGAACGAAGATCGGCTTAAAGAGTTGTATCCGACCTTTCGCACCAGACTCAAAAACGTCATCTCCACACTTGAAGCGGCTGGGCTGCGTCCTCGCATACAAGATGCGTGGCGTTCGCCTGCTGATCAAAAGAAGGCTTACGACAGCGGGCACTCAAAACTTCTCTATGGGTTTCATAACGTCACGAGTTCCACTGGCACCCCCGAGTCGCTCGCGGTTGATCTCCTCGACGATGATTCTCCGGTAAACCCTGGAAAGCCCTATCTTCTACAACTGGCGGCCGCTGCCGAGAAAGCCGGTTTAGTAACAGGCATTCGTTGGGGGGTTCCTGCCAAGCTTATTCCAGGCATAAATACCGCCATTGCAAATAAAGACTGGTCTGCGCCGGTTAAGGTAGGCTGGGACCCGACACATGTTCAACCAACAGATGTCACTGTTGCTGAAGCAAAAGCTGGCAAACGTCCGGCTTAGGCCCAACAAGGCACTGTAGCCGACGTATTTGCCACCGCTTCGCTGCGTCAAATACGCGACTGAGCTTCGGCGTTAGCGTGCGGCGCATACCGTTTTCGCAGGAGGTGCGCAGATGATCTTGCAGAAACTCCTTCGCATAGAGATCCCGATCATTCAAGCCCCGATGGCGGGGGCGCAGGGTAGCGCCTTAGCCGTTGCGGTTTCTAACGCGGGCGGGCTTGGCTCGCTCCCCTGCGCCATGCTCGGTGTGGAAGCCATGCGCCAGGAACTAACGACGATCCGAGGGCAAACCACCAGACCTTACAACGTCAATTTCTTCTGTCACGCGCAGCCCGAGCCCGACGCCAGGCGCGAAGCGATGTGGAGACAGTTGCTTTCTCCTTACTTCCGCGAATTCGGAATCGACGCGAGCGCCATTCCCGCGGGGCCGGGCCGCGTGCCCTTCAGCGCCGCAGCCGCCGACGTGCTGGAGGAATTCAAGCCCGCCGTCGTGAGTTTTCATTTCGGCCTGCCCGCACCCGAACTGCTGGAGCGGGTACGCAGGTGGGGCGCGAAAATTCTTTCTTCTGCAACAACTGTTGACGAAGCGCTCTGGCTGGAAGCGCGTGGAGTTGATGCCGTCGTCGCGCAAGGGCTCGAAGCGGGCGGGCATCGCGGTCACTTTCTGTCGGAGGATCTCAACACGCAGGTCGGCACGTTCGCATTGGTGCCGCAGATCGTTCGGGCGGTGAAGATCCCGGTCATCGCCGCCGGCGGCATCGCGGACGCCAAGGGTGTCGCGGCAGCCATGGCGCTCGGCGCTGCCGGGGTGCAGATCGGGACAGCCTATATGTTGTGCGCCGAAGCCACCACGAGCGCGGTGCATCGTGCGGCCCTGAAAAGCGACGCCGCTCGCGTCACGGCGCTCACCAACCTGTTCACCGGACGGCCCGCTCGCGGCATTGTGAACCGCCTGATGCGCGAAATTGGGCCCATGAGCCCCGCCGCCCCGGCTTTTCCTCTAGCGACTGCAGCCATCGCTCCCTTGCGCGTGAAGGCTGAAAGCCTGGGCAGCGGTGAGTTCTCGCCCTTGTGGGCCGGGCAAAATGCGAGCGGATGCAAAGAGATTTCCGCAGCTCTTCTTACGATAGAACTGGCGGGCGCACTCGAAGATGCAAGC
>NZ_JDSS02000051.1:10208-15094 GCF_000584955.1 Candidatus Accumulibacter vicinus | reverse complement strand
CCGCCAATCAAGCTTGAGCCGTGTGTGCTGAAAGGCGCAAGCACGGTTCTTAGGGGGGCTGGGCGCGGGCAACCGTGTCCGGCTTACCCGACGTTAGAGCGCATTGCATGAATCCCGCATTCGACTCTGCCGGCTACCTGATTACCACCCCGGTGATCTCTGATGCTGAATGTGACGCCGCTATCGGGCAACTTTCGGCGGGTGGGCCTATTGGTGCTCGCAATCTTCTTCAGCTTGAGTGGTGCGTCAGTCTCGCGCGATTATGCGCCCACCGCTTCTGCACGCGTCTTCCAAGCTCAGGGGTACCCATGTCCGCCGAGTGTTGCACTTTCTGTTCGGTCCGCGCGAGCTGCCATTCGGGCTGCGGTGGGCCCATGCGCTCTCACCAGTCCATCGAGCCGACCGCCCACCAGCGGTGCTGGTGGGTACCCTCCGCGCTGCGCGCTCCGACGGCGGCTCATGCACAACGTTAGATTTATGAGCGTTTCTGCTCCAGAAATATTTGCGGTCAAAACAGCTATTTTTTCCAGTTGTAGCCTGCTGGAAGCCATTGAACGACGAACTTCTCAGAAGGAGATCACGATGAATCTATCCCTCACTTTGCGCGGCTTGTTGCTCACGGCGATCGCTGTGCTTGCTACGGCATGTGCGACTCCGCCATCGGGCGGCGACCCGGGACACAAGGGCTTCAGTCTATGGTCGCCCGGCCGCGTCGACAATGCTTTGCTAGACACCAAATACGGCGGCAAGAATCCGGCGAACACCAACTGTCCCGGGGAAAACATCTCGCCCGCTTTGGCCTGGGCACGCGCGCCATCGGCCACGCGCAGCTTCGTGATCCTGATGGACGACCAGGCCGGCCGTGTCGGGCTCGGGGTGAACCACTGGGTCGGCTACGGCATCAGCGCCAATGCATCCGGCTTGCCCGAGGGCGCGGCCCTCGCGGCGCCGGCCGCCTTCACGGTCGGCAAGAACTCGCTTGGCATGCCCTACCTCGGCCCCTGCCCACCGCGCGGTAACGCGCCGCAGCACTACGTCTACACACTAATCGCCACCTCGCTCGAAGCCGAGGCGCTGCCGCCCGGGCTCGACAAGGCCGCCGTGCTCGATGCGCTCAAGGGCGGCAAGGCGCTCGGCGCCGCCAGCCTCGTGCTGCGCTTCAATCACTGAACATCGGGCGGTGGCCGCTGCGCGGCGCGCAGTGCCATGCAGACGCGGAGTACCGCGCCTGCTCTTGCCGCGGCGCGGAGCTGACATCACGATGGTACGCAGGAGAATTCATACCGGTGCTGCTGCCTTAGCCCGAAGAAACTGCAAAAGCGTTACCGGATATCTTATCCTATCCCCCAGGATAGGATAAGATATGGCCATGACGACACACACCTCACACCCCGAAATCATCAAGCGGCTCAAGCGGGCCGAAGGCCATCTCAAGAGCATCATCACCATGCTCGAAGGGCAGCGCCCTTGTCTGGATGTCGCGCAACAGCTCCAGGCAGTCGAGAGTGCGATTAGCAGTGCCAAAAAAACCCTGGTGCATGACCACATCGACCATTGTCTTGAACAGGTTGTCCGCGAAGGCACCCAAAGCGCTGACGATACCATCCGCGAGTTCAAGGCCATTACCAAGTACCTGTAAGGGAAGCTGATGACCGAGTTTTCTGCCCTGTTGCAGCAGGGCAATGCCTGGCTGTTCGTTCCCAGCGCCATCCTGCTCGGAGCGCTGCACGGTCTCGAACCCGGCCATTCCAAGACCATGATGGCGGCCTTCATCGTCGCCATTCGCGGCACGGTAACCCAGGCCGTTCTGCTGGGGTTGTCGGCAACGATTTCTCATACCGCCGTGGTGTGGGCAGTCGCGCTGGCAGGCTTGTATTTCGGGCGTCGCTGGAACGCCGAGGTGACTGAATCCTACTTCCAGCTAGCATCCGCCGTGCTCATTGTCGGCGTTGCGCTGTGGATGATGTGGCGAACCTGGCGGCAGCAGCACGCGGCACACGACCACGATGGGCATGGTCACCACCATGACGAAACCCGGCGCATCGACACCGGCCACGGGGTAGTTCGGCTGGAAGTGTTTGAGGAGGGTGTGCCGCCGCGCTTCCGGTTGTTCACCGAGAGCCGGTTCGGTCAGGTCTGGGCAGCCGACCAGGTGAGGGTCGAAACGGAACGTGCCGACGGCAGTCGCCAGGCCTTCACCTTCGTGCAGCGCGACGGATTCGTCGAGTCCGAGCAGGAGATTCCGGAGCCGCACGAATTCGTTGCCCGCCTTCGCCTCGGGCATGCGCATCACAGCCACGACTATGATGTCGAGTACGAGCACGACCACCATCATGCGATCCAGGACTACGAGGGGCTGGATGTCTCGGCACCGGGCTATCAGGACCCACATGAACTGGCCCACGCCAATGACATCCGCCGCCGCTTCGCCAACCGGGAAGTGACGACCGGCCAGATCATCGTCTTTGGACTGACTGGCGGGCTGATCCCTTGTCCTGCCTCGATCACCGTGCTGTTGCTGTGCCTGCAACTGAAAGAGGTCGCACTCGGAGCGGCCCTGGTCATGTGCTTCAGCATCGGGCTGGCGCTGACGATGGTGGCGTCAGGCGCCCTGGCAGCCTTGAGTGTGAAACATGTTGCCACGCGCTGGAGCGGCTTCGGGGAGTTCGCCCGCAAGGCACCCTACTTCTCGGGCATGCTGATCCTGCTGGTCGGCTTCTATGTCGGTTATCAAGGACTGCACGCTCTGCCCTAGTAGTCAGGCTATCTGAAATTACTCCGACGGAATGCGCAGCACCTGGCCGGGATAGATTTTGTCCGGGTGAGTCAACATCGGCTTGTTGGCTTCGAAGATCAGCGGGTACTTGTTGGCATCGCCGTAGTGCTGTTTGGCGATCTTCGACAGATTGTCGCCGGCGACGACGGTGTAGAAGGTCGCTTCGGGTTCGCTCTGATCGACCGACAGCATGTCGTTGACCTGCGATACACCGGTGACGTTGCCGCAGCAGAGGAGGATTTTCTCCTTGCTGGCCTGGTCGCCGGCGACTCCGAAGACCGTCGCCGTTCCGCTTGCGCCGTCAAAAGTCACCGTCAGGCCGGTCACCGGCAGGTTCTGGGTGTTGATGTAGGCCTCGATCGCGTCCGCTGCGGTACGGTTCAGCTCGTCGAGGCGCGCCTTGGCCGCCTCGTCATCGGGCGCACTGGCCAGTTCGGCCGACGCCGCTTCGGTATCCTTGGCATGAAAAAGCTTCTCGCCTGCTTCCTTGACGAAATCAAAAAAACCCATGTCCTTCACTCCTGAAAAAGCGGCGCATGCTGGCGCCGAAAACAATGATTGATGGCTGCCCTCGTTGGCAGACCAAAACCAGTCTAGCAGTTCCGAAGGCATTCTCAAAGGCAGCGCATGACCCCTGCTGCCAGCCCATCTGGCGACGAGGCGACGAGGCGACGACTAGCGCATTGCTGCGGTGCGCCGGTGTATGCGACACTCGCCAACTCGCTCAACCTGCTCCCGGAGCCGCCCGCATGCGCCCAATGCTGATCTCCTGCTCGGCCAGCCTGCTCGCCCTGGCACTTTTCTTAAGCGCCTGCCAGACCGCGCCGCTCCCCGCCCCGCTCCCGGCGAGCGCCCTCGAAATCCACATCGCGCACATCAATGACCACCATTCGCACCTCGAAGCCACTCCCGACTTCGAGATCAGCATCAATGGGGTTCCGACACGCGTCGAGGCCGGCGGTTTCCCTCGTCTGACGACGCTGTTCAAAGCCAGCCAGGGTCTGCCGAACCTGTTGAAACTGCATGCCGGCGATGCGATCACCGGCACCCTCTACCATACCCTCTACCAGGGGGAGGCCGACGCGGCGCTGATGAACAGCGTCTGCTTCGACGCTTTCGAACTCGGCAACCACGAGTTCGACGAAGGCGACCTCGGCCTGCAGCGCTTTCTCGATGACTTGCGCAGCGGCCCCTGCCGGACCACCGTTCTCGCCGCCAATGTCGAAGCGGCGATCGGCACCCCGCTCGCGCCGGTCGCCGCCAATGATTATCTGCACCCCTATCTGCTCAAGTCATTCGGCAACGTCACCGTCGGCATCATCGGCATCGAAGTGCGCGGCAAGACGATGAATTCCTCGCGACCGCTAGCGAGCACGCGCTTCGCAGACGAGGTCGCCAGTGCGCAGAAATACATCGAACGACTGCGCGCGCAGGGCATCCGCCACATCATTCTGCTTACCCACCAGGGCTACGCAGCCGATGTGGCAATGGCCGCGCAGCTCAGTGACGTGGACGTGATCATCGGTGGCGACTCGCATACCCTGCTCGGCGATTTTTCGGCGATCGGAATCGACGCTTCGTCCGGCCCCTACCCGACGGTCGTCCGCAACCGCGACGGCGACCCCGTCTGTATCGGCCAGGCCTGGGAATACGCCAAGGCTTTCGGCCTGCTGCAGGTTCGCTTCGATGCGCATGGCCGCGTCGAGAGCTGCCGCGGCGAGGTGACCCTGCCGATCGGAGACGATTTTCGGCAGAAGGATGCCAGCGGCACTTTCGTCGCCGTCGACGCGGCCACGCGCACGCGCATCGTCAACACGTTGCAGAGAGCCGGCAGTGCACGCGTGGTCACTGCCGACCCACCCGCACAGGCCACCCTCGCCCGCTTTGCCGGTCGCCTCGAAGACCTGAAAAAGCAGCAGATCGGCATCGCCAGCGAATCGCTGTGCCTGGTGCGCGTACCCGGCGAATCGACCAACCGCAGCAGTGGCGTTGCCGGCTGCGAACAGGCCAACACCCTGGCCCGCGGCAGCGACATCGCACAAGCCGTCGCCATCGCTTACCGACAGGCGAGCAGGCTCGCCGACATCGCCCTGCAGAACGGCGGCGGCAT
>NZ_JDSS02000051.1:8774-9805 GCF_000584955.1 Candidatus Accumulibacter vicinus | reverse complement strand
TTACAGCAACGTGCTTTTCGAACTGCAGCTCAGTGGCAGCCAGATCGTGGAGGTGCTCGAAGATGCCGTCGGCAACTACCTCGATCGGGGCGGGTCGGACGGCTCCCACCCCTACGCCGCCGGCCTGCGCTGGCAGCTCGATCTGTCGCAGCCGCGTGGCCGCCGCTTCAGCGCCATCGAGGTTCGGCGCAAGGGCAGCGAAATCTGGCAGGCAATCGATCCACACGGCAGTTATACCCTGGTGACCAGCGATTACCTCGCGACCGGCAGCGACGGTTATACGACGCTCGGCAGGATCCATCAGACCGGCCACAGCGTGAACACCTATCTCAACTACACGCAAACCTTCGTCGATTACCTGCTGGCACGTGGTACCGTCAGCCGACCGGCGGCCGCCGATTACAGCCACCAGCGGGTGATCAGTCGCGACGGCAGGGTGCTGCCCTGAGAGAAGCCCTAGAGACCATGAAAAAACCATACATCGTCGGAATCGATCTGGGAACCAGCAATACGGTTGTCGCTTACAGCGCGCCCGGCAGGAGACAAGTCGAGCTGTTTGAAATCGAGCAACTGGTCGGTCCTGGCCAGGTGGCTGCACGGCCGTTGCTGCCGTCGGTGCGTTTTCATCCGGCCGCCGGGGAGATCAGCCCGGGTGATCTGCAACTGCCATGGGTGACCGAGGAAGGCGACGCGCCGCTGGTCACCGGCCGCCTGGCGCTCGATCTCGGGGCGCAGGTTCCCGGGCGGCTGGTCGCCAGCGCCAAGAGCTGGCTGTCGCACGCCGCGGTCGATCGCCTGGCGCCGATTCTGCCTTGGGGCGCCGAAGAGGAGGTCACCAAGGTCTCGCCGGTGATGGCCAGTGCGAGCTATCTCGCGCATGTCCGCGCTGCCTGGCAGCACCGTTTTCCAAAAGCGCCCCTCGAACAGCAACAGGTGATCCTGACCGTCCCCGCTTCCTTTGACGAAGGCGCGCGCGCGCTGACCATCGAAGCCGCTCGGCAAGCCGGCCTGGCCAATCTGCGGCTGCTCGA
>NZ_JDSS02000051.1:4523-8422 GCF_000584955.1 Candidatus Accumulibacter vicinus | reverse complement strand
AACCACAAGCGGCTTTCTACGACTGGCTGTTCCGTCACCAGCAGAGCCTGGCCGATGAACTCGCGGCAACGCGGCTGCTCATGGTCTGCGACGTCGGCGGCGGCACCACCGATCTGACGCTGATCCAGGTGGCGATCCAGGACGGCGAGCCGGTACTCACCCGCATTGGCGTCGGCGACCACCTGATGCTCGGTGGCGACAATATGGATCTCGCGCTCGCGCACCTCGTCGAATCGCGCTTGCCGGCCAGCGAAGGTCGCCTGTCAGCGCCGCGCTTTTCACAACTGACCGCTCGTTGCCGGGTGGCCAAGGAACAGCTCCTGGCCGCCGACGCCCCCGAGACGGTCCAACTGACGCTGCTCGGTGGCGGTTCGCGGCTGATCGGCGGCGCGCGCACGGTCGAACTGAAGCGCGATGAAGTCCTGCAGGTGATCGTCGACGGCTTCTTCCCGCGCGTGCCGCCCGATGCACCCGTTCAGCAGCGGCGCGCCGCGATTGTCGAGTTCGGGCTGCCCTACCCCGCTGACCCGGCGATTACGCGCCACGTCGCCGCTTTCCTCAGACGACACGCGCAGGCCGCGCGCCAGGCACTCGGCGACGCCACCGGCCCAGGCGGCGAACCAGGACTGCCGGTACCGGACACGCTGCTGTTCAACGGCGGCGTTTTCCGTGCCGATGCCCTTGCCGAACGTCTGCAGTACACCCTCGGCGACTGGCGAGGTGCAGCGCTGCGCCTGCTGCACAATGATAACCCTGACGTCGCCGTGGCCCGCGGTGCGGTGGCCTACGCGCTGATCCGCCAGGGACAGGGGCGGCGAATCGGTGGCGGATCGGCTCGCAGTTACTTTCTGCTTCTCGATGATCAGGGACAGCAGCGGCGCGGCATCTGCCTGCTGCCGCGTGGTACGGAAGAAGGCCACGAAATCCGGCTGCCCGAACGCATCTTCAGCCTGCGCCTCGGGCAGCCGGTACGTTTTCACCTTGCGTCGTCGGTCGCCGACAATGCTTATCGGCCGGGCGAAATCACCTTTCTCGACGACGATGATTTCGTTCGCCTGCCGCCCATCGCCACCGTCGTACAGGCGCCCGCCGAGAGCAATCAGCGGGAGGTGCGCGTGCAACTGAGCACCGCCATGACCGAAGTCGGCACCCTTGAAATCCATTGCGTCAGTGTTGACGATGCCGCCCGCCGCTGGTTGCTCGAATTTCAGTTGCGTGGCGACGACGGCCATACTGCGGTGTCGTCGGCGGTCCTGCCGGCACGTTTCGCTGATGCCGTGCAGTGCATCGAGCGCATTTTCGGAGCCAGCTCGCAACCGATCGAAAACAAGGAGGTGCGTCGCCTGCGCGGCCAGATCGAGCATCTGCTCGGCAAACGCGAGGACTGGGAGATGCCGCTGCTGCGCGCCCTCTTCGACCTCCTGTTGCCGCGCGCGCGCCGCCGCCGGCGGTCACCTGAACATGAACGCCTGTGGCTCAATCTGGCCGGTTTCTGCCTACGTCCCGGTCTCGGCTACGCGCTCGACGAGTGGCGGATCGAGCAACTCTGCGACTTGTTCCCGCAGGGAATCCAGTATGTGAACGAAAGCCAGAACTGGTCGGAATGGTGGATCCTCTGGCGACGCGCGGCGGGCGGCCTGCCGGCCACCGTTCAGGATCAACTTCTGGCCGAACTCGGCCCCTGGCTGCGTGCCGAGCCGACGAAGAGCCGCAGCCGCCTTGCGACGACCATCGCCGGCAGTCACGACGACATGCTGCGCCTGCTTGCTTCGCTCGAAAGACTACCCGTCGAACGCAAGCTCGAAGCCGGCGAATGGCTGCTCGAACGCTTGCGCAAGGGCTCGGAGAAAACGCTCGGCTGGTGGGCGATCGGCCGTATCGGCGCCCGCCAGTCGCTCTATGGCAGCGCCCACCAGGTGATCCCGGCGGAGGTTGCCGGCCGCTGGCTGCAAGCCCTGCTGGCGCTGGACTGGAAAAAGGTCGAACCGGCCGCTTTTGCGGCAACGCAAATCGCCCGTCTGACCGGCGACCGTGCGCGCGACCTGCCGGACGACATCCGCAGCGCGGTTCTCGCGCGCCTGGCGGCGATCAATGCCAGCGCCACCTGGATCAGGCAGGTGCAGAGTGTCGTCGAACTCGACAAGGCCGACCAACGCCGCGCTTTCGGCGAGTCCCTGCCAGCAGGATTGAAACTCGTGTCGGAATCCGGGAGCGCCTGCATGCGGGCGGCCGACAAACCGCTCGCAGCCGCCTCCGAGGGAGTCACCGGTCAGCGCCAGGGTCTCGGCCAATGATCAAAAATATCATTAACTTAATGAGTTATCGATGACCATCGGGGCGCGTAGAGGCACTTTACGCATTGACATCGAAAGTACGTATTCCGGATAATGGCCGCCGGCAGGGTCCATGGACTGCGTTGCCGAAGGATGTTTCCAAGGAGTTAAGCATGCGGGCGAAGAGAAGCGTAGATCGCCGCCAAACAAATTCTGGTCCACTGGCCGGAATGGCGGAACGCCGCTATGGCATTGACCGCCGCAAGTTTCAGTTGACGGGAGAATCGATCGCGGCACTGGAAGCGCGGCTGGCGGCACTGGCGTGTCAATGCGACGAAAACGGTGAGGACGAAGGTTCCGGGTGGGACAAGGTGATCATTCCCCTGAGCTAACGGTCATGACTTTTCCAGGCGCCCCCGACCGGTCCGAACCGGAAGGAAGCGACTTCCGGGGTGAATGGTCGGCTGCCGGCATCTGCAGATCACCGCGCCGTTCGAAGGGCACATTGCCCAAACCGGAAACGTGGATGCGTCCGACGATCCGGTAGTCGACCCGCTCCCGGCCGCCTTTCTGCAAGTCGCGAAGCTGTTTCAGGGTGCTCCCCAGCGTACTGGTGGCCATCACCTCAAGTACCGCTTCGCCAAATCGCGGGACGCTGACCGCCTTGTCCGACAGGCCCTTGATGAACGCTTGTCCATTGAGCTCGATCTCGAAGTTCAGGCCATTGATCGGCAATTCCACATCGTTCGGATTCTGGATTCGCAGTTTGAGCAAGAAACGTTGTTCAAACAGGCCCAGTTGCACCAGATTCAGGCCGGCAAGGCTGACCTCGGGCTTTTGTGAAAAGCCTCCGAGTCCGGCACACGCGCTCAACAGGGCGATCGACACGATCGCCAGACAGCTTCTCATGAGCACTGGCCGCCGGCTTCCAGAACCCGCAATAACGACGCCGTATCCGCACGCCCCCAGCCCATCGCCATCAGGGCATTGAGTTGATGATCGACCTGCGCGGCAACCGGCAGGGGCACCCCCAGACGATGGGCTTCGCCGATGACGATGCGGTAATCCTTGTGATGCAGACGAGCCTCGACCCCGGCAACGAAGTCCCGATCGACCATTCTCCCGCCCATCACTTCCAGCACACGGCTGCCGGCTGAACCACCGGCCAGCGCCTGCCTCACCCTGGCCGGATCGGCACCGGCGGCGCGGCTCAGGTGCAGCGCCTCGGCCACGGCCTGAATCGCCGCGACCATCAGCATCTGATTGCACACCTTGGCGACCTGCCCGGCGCCGTGCTCACCGACATGCACGACCGATCTGCCGAGCAGGGCGAAGAGGGGCCGCACCCGTTCGAGTACCGCCGCCTTGCCACCGACCATGATCGCCAGTGTCGCCGCGATCGCCCCCTGCTCACCGCCGGAAACCGGTGCATCGAGCATGTCGACGCCCGACCGGGACAGACGCTCGGCCAGCGAGCGTGCGGTTTGCGGCGCGATGGTGCTCATGTCCACCAGGATCGAACCCGGGGCGAATCCCGCCAGCAGGCCATCCGCGCCGAGCGTCAGGTGCTCGACATCGGCATCGGCGGTGACCATCGTGAATACCGTCTCGGCGCATCCGGCGACC
>NZ_JDSS02000051.1:0-4164 GCF_000584955.1 Candidatus Accumulibacter vicinus | reverse complement strand
GATGCGCAGTGCAGCGCTCCAGCCGCCAGCAAGGGCTGGCAGGAGGCGGGACGCCGTGCCCAGACCGCGACCTGATGCCCGGCATGCAGCAGATGCAGCGCCATCGGCCGACCCATCACACCGAGGCCAATGAAACCGAGCCGCATCAGGAGCCTCCCTCGCCTCCGGACAGTCGCTCGAGCAGCTTGAGAATGGCAATCGAGTCCTCCTCGCCCAGTCCCGAACCGACCATCGCGTTATACATCTGTGCCGTCGCTGCCGACACCGGCAGGCACAGGCCCAGTTCGTGCGCACTCTGCATGACGATGTTCATGTCCTTCTGATGCATCCAGGACTTGAAACCCGGCTTGAAGTTGCGGTCCAGCATGCGCTGGCCATGATTTTCGAGAATCTTTGAATAGGCGAAACCGCCCAGCAGCGCTTCGCGCACCCTGGCCGGGTCGACGCCGCTCCTGGCCGCGAAATTGAGCGCTTCGGCGACGGTCAGCACACCGACGCCGGTGACGATCTGGTTGGCCGCCTTGGCCACCTGTCCCGCTCCCGAATCGCCGACATGCACGATGTTCCTGCCCATGCAGGCAAATGCCGGTCGGGCGCGATCAAAAGCGGTCACCGTGCCGCCGACCATGATCGACAGCGTGCCGGCGATGGCCCCGACCTCGCCTCCGGAGACCGGCGCGTCGAGAAAATCGATGCCCTGCGCGAGCAGGCGCGCGCCGATGTCGCGCGCGGCTGCCGGCCGAATGGTGCTCATGTCGACAGCGATCAGGCCGCTTCTGCCGGCACTCGCCACCCCCCGTTCGCCGAGCATCACCTGTTCGACATCGGGCGCATCGGCCACCATCGAGATCACCACATCGACTCCCTCGGCCACCTCTGCAGGGCTGGCCGCCGCATCGGCACCGGCGTCGAGCAAAGGCTGCATCGACTCCGCACGCCGCGCCCAGACGGTAAGCGGGTACCCCCCATGCAGGAGGTTCAGCACCATCGGGCGCCCCATGATACCCAGACCAATGAATCCGATTTTCATTGTTGCTCCTTTTGTGATGGCCGAATCGAACCCCGAAGTGTAGCCACAATCCTGTGGCGGCAGGCCAGCGCTTTCGCCTTCAGGCCAGGACCGTCACCACGACGCTGCGTCGATGCGCCAGCGTCCGGTGTTCCCAGAGATAGATCCCTTGCCAGGTCCCGAGACGTAGCTCGCCCTTGCCGATCGGAATGCTCACCGAGCTGCCGGCGAGGATGTTGCGTGCATGTGCCGCCATGTCGTCGTCGCCCTCGTCATCGTGCAGATAAGCCGGGTCGCCGTCAGGTGCCCAGCGAGCGGCCAGGGTTTCGAGGTCGCGGCGCACCGAGGGGTCGGCGTTCTCGGTGATCATCAACGAACAGCTCGTATGCTGGACAAAAACATGCGCGACGCCGATCGACAAGCCGGAAGCGCGAACGATATGGGCCACCTCGGCGGTGATCTCGATACTGCCGCGCCCGCGGGTGCGGACATCAAAGCTTTCCTGATAAGCCATCCAGCCCCTCCATCTGATCCTCACGCAGCCCGATTTCCTTCCTCCAATCTTATCTCCAATCTTCCGTCGCGCAGAAGATTCCCAGTGAAAATACGCGCCTTATTCATGCTCATCGCACGTGTACACCGCGGATCCGGAGACTCTGGTAATCTTGAAAATCTGGTTCGTTCCACTGCTCACGAGGCACCGCCCATGCGTTTCAACCTGTTCGCTCGCGTCCTGATCGGTGTGGCACTCGGTCTTCCGCTGCCACTCCTTGCCCAGGAGCCTTCGCCGAGGGCAAACGAACATCGCGTCGCCCTGGTGATCGGCAATTCAAGTTACACCCACTCGCCACTCAAGAACCCTGTCAACGACGCGCGTGCGATGCGCGACAAGCTGAAGAAGATGGACTTTGACGTGATCATTCGCGAGAACATGAAGGCTCGCGACATCGGTGGCGCGCTGCGTGAATTCCGCAGCAAGCTCAAGCCGGGTTCGATCGCGCTTTTCTTCTACGCTGGCCACGGCCTGCAGATTCGCGGCGAGAACTACCTGCCGGCCGTCGACGCCGAAATTTCCAGCGAAGAGGATGTTCCGCACCAGAGTCTGAACGTCAATACGGTCCTCAACACCATGGAAGATTCGAAAGCCGGGGTCAACCTCGTGCTGCTCGATGCCTGCCGCAACAACCCTTTCACCCGCAGCTTCCGATCGGGCGCGGGTGCCGGTCTGGCGCGCATCCAGGCACCGAGCGGCACGCTCATTCACTACGCCACACGGCCCGGCAGCGTTGCCGAGGATGGCGACGGCGTCAACGGCACCTATACCGCCGCGTTGCTGGCACAAATCGAAGAGAAGGGGGTGCCGATCGAACAGGCGCTCAAGCGTGTGACGGTGCGCGTCAAGAACGTGACCAAGGGCAAACAGGAGCCATGGATGGAAGGCAGTCTTACCGGCGACTTCTACTTCATCATCAGCGGACCCACACAGATCAATATCCAGTCGGCGCCGGCCGACGCCGACGCAGCGGCCTGGCAGGCAGCGGAAGCGGCCAATACCGCGGTGGCGTATCAGGCCTATCTCAACGAGTATCCAAAGGGCGTTTATGCCGCAGCCGCCCGCGTCAAACTCGCCGGCCTGGCCGCGCAGGGTCAGCCGCAGCCGCAGCAGCAACAGCAGCCGCGTGTGAAAAGCGAGGGTGCGCCGCCGGAGGACCGGGATACGACTTTATGGCAGCAGGTTCAGGCGGGGGGAAACCGCGATTACTACGAAACCTATCTCAAGGAATTCCCGCGCGGCAAGTATGCACCGCTGGCGCGCGCAGAACTGAAACGGCTGGCGGCACAGGAAAAGGAACTGCAGGTGCAGGCGGAAAAACAGGCCTGGGAGAAAGCCCAACAGATCAATAGCGAAGAATCTTATCAGAGTTATCTCACTGAGTACCCCCGAGGAACCTATGCCGCCCTCGCTCAGGCAGCGCTGAAGAAGGCGCGCAAGGAGGAAGCGACACGCATTGCGCAAGGCAGGCTGAGCATGCGTGACCAGCAACGACCGACCGACGACCGCAAGACCCCAACCGAGCGGCCCGAGAAGAAGAAACAGGACGAAATCCGTCAGGCCGCGATTGGCGCATTGAGCCTGGCGCGTCTGTCGCCAGGCGATTACCCGATGGGCGCCGCAGCCGATGATGTCACCGACAATCCCGAAGCCGACGAAGCCGCCCGCCCGCAACACAACGTCAGGATCGGGAACTTCGAACTCGCCTACTACGAAGTCACCGTCGGACAGTTCCGAAAATTTGTCGAGGCCACGGCTTATCTGACCGAGGCGGAACGTCCGGGCCGCAGCCCTGGCTGTCACGTTGCCCGCAATGGTGGCGATTTCGTCATTGAACATAGCGCCAACTGGCGTTCTCCGGGCTTCGCTCAGACCGACAGTCATCCGGTCGTTTGCGTCAGCTGGAATGACACGCAGGCCTATATCGCCTGGCTCAACGGCGGTGCCACTGGATACCGGCTGCCAAGCGAGGCCGAATGGGAATATGCCGCGCGTGGCGGCAGCGTCACGCCACGCCCGTGGAGCGATACCGGCAACTTCTTTGCCCGCGTGTTCCAGTCCAACAAGGGAACGGATCCCGACCAGCCTCCGAGCCGCGCCTGCCGCAATGCCAACATCGCCGATGAAACGCTGAAGAAGCTGCTGGCTTGGCCGGTCACCCATAATTGCAGCGATGCTCAGGCCTACACCAGCAGTGGCGGCTATTTTGGTCGCAACGGTTTCAGTCTGTATGACATGATCGGCAATGTCGGCGAATGGACGCAGGACTGCTGGAACCCGAACCACAGCGGCGCGCCGCTCGATGGCAAGGCACGCACATCCGGCGATTGCTCGCAGCGGGTGATCCGCGGCGGCAGCTGGAGCAGCGGCCCGGCCTATGCCCGCTCCGCCGCGCGACAGAAGAACGCCGCATCCTACCGGGCCGCCGACCTCGGTTTTCGGCTTGCGAAAACCTCGCCCTGATCGCCGGGAGCGCGGATCGCCCCACCTGGCGGACCAGCAGCCACGGCAAAGCCTTATAGAGCAAGCCTGTCCTGGTCAGTTCGCCAGAGAGAGCTAGGGCGTGTCCTCAATTGAGCCAGACGAGGGAGGCCGCCAAATG
>NZ_JDSS02000050.1:6955-8020 GCF_000584955.1 Candidatus Accumulibacter vicinus | reverse complement strand
TGCCGGTCGACAAACTCTACGGCGAACAGCACTTCACCCAGCCGCCACCGCGCTTCACCGAAGCCAGTCTGGTGAAGGCGCTGGAGGAATACGGCATCGGCCGCCCGTCCACCTATGCCAGCATCATTTCCACCCTGCAGGACCGCGAATACGTGGTGCTGGAGAAAAAACGCTTTCAGCCGACCGATGTCGGCCGCCTGGTCAACTGCTTCCTCACCCGCCATTTCGGCGCCTACGTCGACTACGACTTCACCGCCAGACTGGAAGATAAACTTGACGACGTGTCGAACGGCAAGCGCGTGTGGACGCGGTTGCTGGGTGAATTCTGGGGCGCATTCGACGGCGACCTCAAAGCCAAGCAGGGGGTCGAGCGCGGTTGCCCGATTTCGGAAGCCTGCCCCAAATGCGGCAAGCCCCTGTTCATGCAGGCAAGCAAGCGCGGCCTTTTTATTGGCTGTTCCGGCTACCCGGAATGCGATTACACACGACCGCTGCATGCCGCCACCGCAGAGGGCGACAATATCCTGGGCCAGGACCCGGCTAGCGGACTCGACATCAAGCTGCTTTCCGGCCGCTTCGGCCCCTATGTGCAGATCGGCGAGATGCCGGAGGACAAGAAGGCGCCGAAGCCGCGTCGCGCGTCGTGGCCCAAGGAAATCCCGCTGGAAAACGCAACGCTTGAACTGGCGCTGAAATTCCTCTCGCTGCCGCGCGAGGTCGGCCATCATCCGGATACCGGCCTGCCGATCGTCGCCAACAATGGCCGTTTCGGCCCTTATCTGCTGCACGACGGCAAATTCAAGTCGATTCCCAAGACCGACAGCGTGTATGAAATCGACCTGCCGCGTGCGCTCGAAGTGCTGGTGATGGAACGCGCGCCGCGCGGTGCCGATTCGGCCGCCTCGCTGCTCAAAAACCTCGGTGCGCACCCGGAGGATGGCAAGGATATCACCGTGCGCAGCGGCCGCTATGGCCCCTATGTGAAGCACGGCAGCACCAACGCCACCCTCCCCAAGGACATTACGCCGGAAGAGATCACGCTGGACGAGGCGCTCGCGCTGATCG
>NZ_JDSS02000050.1:4324-6930 GCF_000584955.1 Candidatus Accumulibacter vicinus | reverse complement strand
CGTTACCGAATGGTCTGAGCGCCGCGCCATCAGTCTGGTGCGTAAAACGCCACCCGCCGTGATCGTGGCTGATTTTTATCACCAGGCCGATTTCCGTGACCGCCTGTCCAACCTCGAGTCCCTGCTAGCCACGGCGCAAAGCATACCGAATACCCGTATTCTGGTTTTTTATGAAACGGCGCACCAGGCTGTGCTGGACAAAGTGAGCGCCCGTCTTCGCATCGACGCCGCTTTCTCCCTACCGGTTCAGGAAGAACAACTGCGCACCACTTTGCGATCCTGGCTTGGCAACACCGTGCCGCTTTGAGCCGCAATTAAACTTATAGTGAGCTTGACCGTTAAACGTCCACCTTCTGTGGAGACGATCGATCATGCTGCGTTTAGTCATCCTGCCCCTGTTTCTGGCGTCTGCATTTGCCCAGGCCAGCGCCCTCACCCTTGGCGTCGTGCTCGACCAAAATGAATCTTTGACCGACTACGACACAACCCAACGCTACCGTGCTTTTGCTAACCAGGTCGAGCGTTCTGTCGGTCAACCAGTCCGCCTGCAGTACTACACCAAAGCATTCCTTGCAATCAAGCGCGCCAAGGATGGCGAGTTGGATATGGTGTTCGGTCCTGCCCAGGTGATCGCCAATATCGGAAAGTTGAAGTTCGAGCCCATACTCAAAACCGAGCAGACCACTGCCGCCTCCTTCGTCGCAGCACCAAATTTCAAGGGCAATCTTTCCGCCAAATCCGGTGCTCGCCTCGGTATGCCGGATTACGAATCGGTGACGGGTAGTCTCGCCCGCAGCGAAATCATCAGCCGTGGGCTTGCCAAGAGCGATTTTGCCGAAACCAAGTTCCACCGTATGGCTGAAGCTCCCCTGTACGGACTGAAACTTGGTCGTTACGATCTCGCCGTCGCGTCTGCTGAAGAGGCCAAGACCTGGACTGCGACCAACGGTGGCCGAATTGTCTACACCAGTGCCGCAGTCCCTCTACGCGCACTCTCGGTAAAGTCGGAAGCTGTGTCCGCGGCTGCCCTGCAAAAACTGGCTTCCTCTCTGCAGAGTAACAACAGCCTCAAGCTCACGCTTGCTACCGCCAGCAAAGCTGACTTCAAGGGCGTCGCTTCGATGCTGAACACCACCCCGACCAGCCTGCCGGGCGCCAGGATCATCGCCGCCGCCGAGGCGCGCGACCTCATGGCCAAAGGCGTTGCGATCTATGACGTACGAGACAACGAGACTCACAAAATGGGTTACATACCCGGATCGATCCTCGTCCCATACGATGAAGCCAGCGCCAAGGAAGTCGATTTCGACCACGTGGATGACAAGTTCGCTCTCGATCGCTTGCCCAAGGACAAAAACACACCGCTCATCATGTTTTGTGACGGCACGGTCTGCTGGAAAAGCTACAAATCCACTGTCATGGCCATCAGAGCTGGCTGGAAAAACATCTACTGGTTCCGCGGCGGCTTTCCGGAATGGAAGGAAGCGGGCTTTGTTATCGCCAAGAAGGACTGATCCCCCCGACGCTGCAGGAAAAAGTCTGCTAATCCGGATTTTTTTGCTACAGCTCCGATGCTCTGGCCTGCCTTCACCCGCATCACCGACAGTTCCTTGAATTCGGCGGTGCACCCGTGCTTCGGTATCTTCTACAACTTCGTTTACCCTTCCAATTTCACGGGGCGTTATACCCCATCTCTTGGAAGGCGAAACTTCGGGGGAAACTCAGATGCTTCTCATGTCCATACCCATACTTACAAGTGGTCTCGAGCACCGACCGAGTCACTTTGAACGTCCTGACACCCAAGTTTTTTCCGTATCCTCGAAAAACTTGGCAGCCGTTTTCCACGTATCAGCTTGTTGCTTGATTTGGGCAAGCCCTGTGTCCGCCTCGAACTTCGCCCGCTCAGCCTCTTTCAAGGCCAAGTCGAAATTACCAATTTTTTGTTCTAACGCCTCCTCCGCCTTCGCCAGATGGTCGAGTGTATCTTTCCACAGACCCCAATCCTCTGTCTGCTGTCGATTCTGAGCAACTGCAAACTTGGCGGCCTCAACTGCCTCGCGCGCGGCGGCTTCTTTTGCCTTTCGCACGGCGCCCCCATCTGCTGCCACGGTGGAAATTGGCATAGCACATGCCATTACTGTAACAACCAGTAAAGAGCCACTGGTACGCGATCGTAAAAATCTCATCTTATAAACCTCCTGGTTGGTGTTGAACCATAATGGTGGCTTCCGCGTCACATGTCGCCAAACATCAGGCGTTCCCCAACTGCGTTCAATGCCTTACGTACACATTTTTCATCATCCTCCCCAGTTGGCGCACCACTAACACTGACCGCGCCGAGGAAGCTGCCGTCGGCGGCCTCAATGCGTACGGCACCTGCTTCCGAGAGTGTGATCCCGAGGTGGTCAAGTTTCTCGGCCAGAGCCTTCGCGTTACGCACGAATTCGCTGGAGTCCACCCCCGACATAACCACTGTATTAGCAGTTCGCATAGCGATTTCGATCATTACACGCGGGGCGAATACGTCGCGCAGAATAGCTACCGGGTCGCCATTCCGATCGACAACGACCGCCGCTACTTGATAGCCGGTTTCGCGACATGCCTCA
>NZ_JDSS02000050.1:2212-3949 GCF_000584955.1 Candidatus Accumulibacter vicinus | reverse complement strand
GGGCAATGTCACGAGCCAGCTCCTCGGACATCCTCTTAACGGTGAATGTATCACCGCTCGCAGCCAGAGCCGGTGCCGTGAGCACCCCGACCAATGCCAACGCTCCGATGAGCGTCAGATTTCGGCGCAGGAAAAGCTTTCTTTGTTTCAGTTGCATCTGTCAGTCCTCATTTTGTTGTTGACCCAACCAATGACAAACCTCATAAGCTGAAGCCTGGAACCCGGAGCATACCATTAGAAAGCGAGGTGTGGTAAAGCTCAAGGCTTAAGTAGGTCGGACTATTGATGTCCAATGCTTTGGCACGAACATCCCAACTACAGGTCTGGAAGACGGATAGGAAATTCAACCGCATGAGGCCAAGTATGGCACGAGTTTTGGGCCTCGAAACACGTTCGGCCAAGGAAGGTTGAGCGCTCGCTTGCCGCTCAATGGCAAGAGCTTGGGAGGCAGTATGCATTTGGGCCTGGCGCGCGCGCAGCTGCTTCCCCGCAGCGATGGATACCGCCGCTTCACTGGGTCACCAATTGACGCGCTGGTCTACCTCGTCGGGTTGAGCTGCCAGATCCCAATCCGGCTCGCCTTGCGCACCATCATCCACCGGCGCGTCGCAGCCCTCCCACAGCGGTGGCCCGCGTGCCGGGGTGATGTGCGGGGGGGCAGACTCCACCCCGATGTGGTTCAGGATGTGGCGGATTTCGGCGCTGTGGGTGATGAAGGCAATGATGCGCATCTGCCCACCGCACATGGGGCACAGCAGCGGAAATGCCTCGTAGATGCGGGCAATCAGCACCGCCCACAAGTAATGCGCCGCTCGCTTCGGGCGTGCTTCAGGTTCGGGTGTGGGTGTGGCCGCGTTGCCCGGCGCCGCCACCCCAGGTACGCCCGCGCCAGGTTGTGCAGTCTCCACCGTGGCTGGTTGCGACGCAGCAGGCTGAGCCAGCGCCGTTACCGCCGCTCTCAGCGGCGAGTTTGGTGCCAGCACACCAAAGTAGCGGTGCCGGTGGGTGCGTGGCGGTGGCACCAGCGCGGCGATGCGGTCGATCAGTTCCAGCGGTGTGAGGTGCAGCTCATCTGCCTTGGCACCACGCTTGTCACTGGTGGGCTCGCTGCGCTGTTTGGCACAGCGGTACACCAGTTTGCTTCCCTCTTTGCGTAGGCGCTCCATGGAAAACGGTGGACGCGCGCAATAGCGCAGCAGCCGCTCCAGCGCAGCGCGGTCGTGGGCTTCGATGCAGACACCGGCGTCCACCGAGAAGCCGCTGTGTTTGTAGCCCAGCATGTCTTTGGCGTCACAGTTCTCCAGCAGGCCCCGAGCAACGAAGGCGCGCAGGATGCGTTTTTGCAGTGTGGTCTGCACTGGGGCCACGGTAGCCGCATCGATGCCGGTGGCCGCGTGAAAGATGACACCCGGCGATGAGATTCGAGGGGTCGCATCAGCATCGCCCTCGCCCTCCACTTCCTCAAACACCCCGTCCACCACACAAACGTGGAAGTGGACGTGTTCATTGAGGCTGGAGCCGAATCGGTGAATGAAGGCGATGGCACCGATGTGCAGGCCTGCCTTGTCCATATGGGCCGCACCGGGGCTGTGGGTCTGCAGAGTTTGTGCGATCACCCGCAGAAAGATGCGCAGCACCATGCTCAGCACCGCTCCGTCGCGTTGCATGAAGTACCGCAACCTCTTGGGCACGGAGAGCACCCACTGGCGCACCGGCAGGCGGGGGAAAACGTGGGCG
>NZ_JDSS02000050.1:1333-1852 GCF_000584955.1 Candidatus Accumulibacter vicinus | reverse complement strand
CGCGTGGTGCACGAGGGGCAGACTCCCCGGCCTTTGCAGGAGAAGGCTACAAAGTAGTCGTGCCCACAGTCGCCGCAGCGAGCGCGGGCAAAGCCATGGGCAAAGATGCCGCACTCAAGATACTTGGCAAACGCTTTGCGCACGAAGGGCTTGGGGGTGTGGTGGTCGCCCTGGCCGTCGAACTGACCCGCGCTGGCCAACTCTAGCCAGGTCTCGTAGTGCTCGGCTACCATTTGGTAGAGCAGCGTGCGTTCGGGGTGGCGTGGGTTGTAGAGCTTGGGCTTGGAAGTGGCTGACATGAATACTGTACAAATGCACAGTATTCTGCGGCGATTGTTTGGGTACGCAAAGCACAAGGCCCGAACCGTCGCCAGTTCGGGCCTTGTCAGGGTAGCTTGGCTGCGGACTTACTTGCGCGCAGGCGGCACATCCGTGCAGCTGCCATGCGCCACTTCCGCCGCCATGCCGATGCTCTCGCCCAGCGTCGGATGCGGGTGGATGGTCTTGCCGATGTCGACA
>NZ_JDSS02000050.1:0-976 GCF_000584955.1 Candidatus Accumulibacter vicinus | reverse complement strand
CATGTCGCCCGCATGCGTGCCGACCATGCCGCCGCCCAGGATCTTGCCGTGGCCCCGGCCAGCATGGCCGTCTCCTGATCCTGCTTCGGGGCTGTCGTCGAACAGCAGCTTGGTGACGCCTTCGTCGCGGCCGTTGGCAATGGCGCGGCCCGAGGCCGCCCAGGGGAACAGGCCCTTCTTGACCTTGATGCCCTGCTGCTTGGCCTGGTCTTCGGTCAGGCCCACCCAGGCCACTTCGGGGTCGGTGTAGGCCACGCTGGGGATCACGCGGGCGTTGAAGGCGGCGCTGGCCAGTTCCTTGTTGCCCTGCAATTCGCCGGCGATCACTTCCGCCGCCACATGCGCCTCGTGCACCGCCTTGTGCGCCAGCATGGGCTGGCCCACGATGTCGCCGATGGCGAAGATGTGCGGCACATTGGTGCGCATCTGGATGTCCACGTTGGGGTCTCCTCGTTTTCAGTGCAATAAGTGACGGTACGAAAAGCTAGCACTGGCGCGGAGGTGGTGTTGGTAGATCGTTGATTTCATTGACTTTCCTGTTCACTTTCAAATCTGCGATTCGTGGCGTCAAACCGTGGTCGACTCGGTGAATCTGGCGCAGGAAGCGATCACCGATATCCGCAAGTATGTCGGCACTAACTTCGACACAGATTACCTGCCGCCTGCCGCCGTTGCCTACCGGGCCAAAACCAAGAACGCGCAGGAAGCGCACGAAGCCGTGCGTCCGACCGCGGTAGTCCGCACGCCGGAAGCGGTGAAGCCGTTTCTTTCGCACGACCAGGCACGGCTCTACGAATTGATCTGGAAACGCACCGTCGCCTGCCAGATGACGCCGGCGCAGTTCGACACCGTTGCCGCCGATATCACGGTGGGCGAGGGCACCTTCCGCGCGACTGGGCAGACGTTGGCGTTTGCCGGTTTCCTCGCCGTCTACCAGGATGATGAGGAAGAGGAGGAGTCCAAGCTGCCCGCACTA
>NZ_JDSS02000049.1:39505-42688 GCF_000584955.1 Candidatus Accumulibacter vicinus | reverse complement strand
CGGGTCGGGCGGGTCATGGCTGGGCTCCTGGCACCTCGTATGCGCGCACACAGCGCAGGTCGCGCCCCTCGGCGCGCAGATAGGACACGGCAGTATGCACTGCGTGCACTGTCGTGTGGACGGCGGCGGCCAGCTCGTCAGCCGTCACCCTGCTGCCGGGCGGCTGGGCGCGCATGTGGGCCCAGATGCGATCGGCGATCGGCGGGCGACGGCGCTTCATGTCGACGCGCCCTCATCACCTGGCTCGCAGCGCAGCACCACGATCCGATCTCCGGGGCGCAGCCAAGTGCCCACGTCGACCCAATCCCGCCGCCCGTCGATACCGCCGTAACAGGCCAGTGTCTCGCCCTCGGCCGACCTGTAGCTCAACGTCCTCAAGCTGTGCCAGGCGGGTACGTGGGATTGTGATCCAGGGGCTGACAGTCATGGGGTCGCCCCCGTCGCGCGATTGCGGCTCGTCGTCTGACCGTAGTAGTAGCCGACCAGGCCACCGACGATCGCACTGATCAGGCTGCCGGCGAGCCCGGCACGCACGTCGTCCGACCAGGTCGCCGTGCCGATCAGGCCGATCAGCGACAGGACCAGCAGGTAGACCAGCGGCAGGAGCAGGAGGGCAACCAAAAAACTGGCCGAGTGCAGCAGATCGCCAGCGGCCCGGCCGACCGCGTCGGCCTTGCGCGCCCCCTCGATCCCGCCGCCACCGGCCTCGGTGATGTCGACCCAGTGCGCCTCGACGGCGCGCACTGCGGTCTGCAGTACAGCCGGGTCGGCGCGCATGGCCTCCACCGCGGTCTGGATGTTCGGCGCACTGGTCGCGCGCTGCACCACCTGCGCGACCGCTTCGGCGGCCTGCAGGTTGCGGTCGCTGACCTGGCTGCCGGAACCGAACAGTCGGCCCAGGCGCGGGATCAGTTCGACCAGCGCGGGCAGCGCGGCGGCGAGGAATGGGGCCATGATGCGGGGCCTTTCTTCGGTGATGCCGGGGGCCGCCGGCTCGGGCCCGACGTGGACGAGTGGCGGATCGACGGCCCGCGGCGCCTCCGCAGCGAGCGTGCCACCCCACTCGCGGTAGACCGCCAGCGCGCGGTCCAGGGCGATGGTCGGCTGTCCGTAGGGGCTACCCGGCAGGCTGGCCCACTCGCGGGCGCACTTCTCCAGCGCCTCGGGGATGCGGCCCGAGAGCACGTCGTCGAGCGCGCCGCGCCGACGGATCAGGTAGACAGCGGCGAGGTCCTGGCTGTCCGCGCCGAAATCAGGCAGGGCCAGCGCCCGGGCGCACTCGTCCCAGGTGCGCGATAGGAACTGGTAGGCCCCGGCCGCGGTGCTGGTCACGCCCAAACGTGGCAGATGCACGGGGATGCGGGGGTGATCCTGTAGCGACTCGGCGAGCGATGGGCGGGCACCCGTGTGCCCGACGATCATCCGGTAGGCGTCGTCGCTCTGGTCGCTCTCGCCAGCGCGGATGACGCGCAGGAAAGCCCTGACGTTTGGGCTCCCGAGCGACTCGGCGCAGGCGGTCCGAGGGTCTGTCACGGCTTCGGCCTCAGCGTCGTCTGCAGGTAGTCGACCGCGCCGTGATAGACCAGCGCCCCCAGGCCGACGACAGCGGCCCACACCAGGCCGGCGAGGGTTTTCTCGATGATCGCCTGGCGCAGGCGGATCGATTGCGCCTCGCGCTGGATGGCGAGCAGGACCCATTGGTGCTGCTCTGCCGTGAGCTGGTGCGATGCCGCCATCGCGCGGCCGACGGCGCCCTCGATCCGGTCTGGCAACTGCTCCATGATCGCGTCAATTCGCCGGTCGCTGCCGGCGAGCATGTCGGCGAGCACCGACGCTTCACGGCACGCGGATTCGACGCGGAGATGGCGGGCGGGGCCGATCAGCTCGCCGACACGGCGCTCGGCGTCGCCGGGGGCGTGGATGTGGCGGGTGGGGTCGGTCATGCTCACATCCTCTGCTCGATGGCAAACGCCTTGCTGCGCAGCCGCCAAGATGGGTACTCCAAGCCGGACAGCTCGCGCAGCCGGCCAACGAAGCCATAGCGCTGCATGCGCTCAGAGTCGCCGAAGTCAGGCAGCCAGGCGATTTCGGCAGTGGTGCCCTCTACCTGCTCGAGCTCGTGCAACGTGTCGCCTTCGGCGAGCGATAGCCAGGGGATCGTGAACGTCACGCTGCGCTGCCTGCGACGCGTCGTCGGCCAGTCGGCGCCGCTTTCGGCCTTGGTCACCGTCGACAGGTCGGTCACGCCATCGCGCAGCCCGTAGGCCGGGCCATAGGTCGGGATCGTGATCGGGCAGATGCAGATGCGACCGATCTCGACGTACCCAGCCGGGTTGCCGGTGTCGACGATTTCGACCGTCTCGTGCCCGGCGGCCACGGCCTGCGCCTGCGTCACCATGACGCAGTGCGCGCGCCCGTCATGCTCGCGCGGGGCGAATGCCCAGGCCGGCACAGCGCCGCTGTCGGCCACGATGGCGCCGCCTGGCGTGGCCCTGCGCACCCATCGGACCGTGGCCGTCTGGCTGAGGTTGTGCCCCATCACGGCCAGCAGCCTCGCCGCGGGCGTAGTCGCGCCCCAGGTCACTTCGAGCTGCGTGCTCGCGGCCAGCGCGTTGGCGCTGCGGGCGGACTCGGCGAGCGGCCACGTGGCCAGGCGCGACAGCGGCGCGCTCGCTGACCAGCTGCCGCCAGACAGCGTGTGCCCCACCGTGGCGATCAGGTTCGGGAAACCGAGGGCGTGCGGCATGTCAGGCCCCCGGCGCGGCGAAGTTCCGCGCGCTGACGACGACGACCTGGTTCACCGCCACCGTCAAGGTGGGCAGCCACATGTCGCCACTGGTGTCGCCGAAGTAGACCGTAGCCCCGTTGGACACGCCGGCCGTACTGATGAGGCTGAGCTTGACCGTTGTCGCGCCCACCTCGGTCACCAGCGATCCGTCAGCGACGCCGGTGCCGCTGACTGCCTGCCCGACCAGGATGCCCGCCGTGGTCGAGAAGGTCAGCACGTTGCTGTTCGCCGCGGTTGTCGCGGTCACTGCCCGACCGAAGGCCGACGTCACCTTGCCCTGCTCGTCCACGGTGCCGCCCGTGCCCTTGATGCGGTAGTGCCCGATGCTGCCTGCGGCGATGGCCAGGCCCTGCCAGGTGCCGGCGATGGCGGCCACACCACCGGAGGGCGCCGCC
>NZ_JDSS02000049.1:38953-39181 GCF_000584955.1 Candidatus Accumulibacter vicinus | reverse complement strand
TCGGACGGTAGTGTGATCGGCACCAGCAGCGCGCCGCTGTCGGCCGTGGCGCACGTGGCCGGCGGTGCGCCGCTGCGCAGCTCGAACGCAGGCGCGGTGCCGATGGTGTCCTCATAGGCCTGCAGGATGGCATTGCGGACCCGTGTGCTGTATTGACGTGCCATGGTGGCCTCAGCTCAGGATTGAAGAAGCCGGCGCGAACACGAGGTCATCGAGGCCAAAGACATC
>NZ_JDSS02000049.1:37662-38928 GCF_000584955.1 Candidatus Accumulibacter vicinus | reverse complement strand
GTGTGGTTGATCGGGATCAGCGGGTCGCCCTCGATCGGCAGCGCCGCCGCAGGCGGTGTAAATGCCACGCCGTAGCGCACCTTGCGCGTGAAGCGGATGTCGTCCATGGCGCCGATCCAGCCATTGGTGCCCGCCTGGTTGAGCCCGATGCGGATGCCGCTGGCATTGGTGGCCGCGGGGTTATAGGTGCCGCTGCTGACCTGCGCACCGTCGATGTAGATCTTCGTCGTCGTGCCCTGCCGCTCGATGGCCCAATGGAACCAGGTCCCCATGGGCGGCACCGCGTTGCTCGCGCTGGCCAGCACCGTGGCCGTGCCGGACCAGATAGCGATGCTGCGCGTGCTGGCATTGACGAAGGGCTGCCATGAGCTCGATCCGCTGCCAGAGCCGCGGAAGTCGATCAGGCACAGGCCTGACGCTACGGTGGTGTCCAGTCGCGCCCAGCCCTCGATGCAGAACTCGGCGCCGTTGAAGCTCAGGTCCGCAGCGTAGGGGATGCTCAGGTAGTCGCCCGTGCCGTCGAGTGCGAGCGCGCCCGTGCCGTACTTCGGCGACGTGGTGGTGACCTTGGCGTTGCCGTTCGCGGTGATCGTGTGCGCGTAGACCGACGCATCGACAAACGTGGTGTTGTTGTCCGCGCCATCGCACGTCAGGCGCAGCACCACGGAGCGATAGTCCGCATCCGCCGTGCTCCCGCTGGGCGTGAGCTGCACGGAGACCTGACCCAGGAAGTCCCCGAAGTCCGGCATATTGGCGCCGAATGCGGCGATGGCCGGGCTGAAGGTCAGTGTGATCGGATCGGTCGGACTGGCCGTGCAGTCCAGCCATTTGCTGCCAGCTGCCGTGGTGTTGAAGCGCCCGTGCGCCGTGTCGTCGCTGCAGGTCGCGGCACCGCCCGTGAGCGTGCAACTCACACCGTTGCGGCTGAGTACGGTCCCCGCCAACGATTGCAGCGGCGTGAAGCCCTCGAAATCCTCTGCGGCCACAGAGGACAGCCGGGCCAGCAGCTGGGCCCGTTCGTGCGCTGGCGCGCCCGTGAACGCCTCGGCCGGGGTAAGGTTCTCGCCCTCGTAGACCTGGCGCTCAGGTGGCGGGCCGGCAATGAGCGCGCCCTCCATGGCGCCCAGCGGGTCAGCCATGGGGCCGGATGTCGTGACGGCTGCGATGAACGGCCCCTCCAGGGTGCCCATCTTGTCCCGGTCGGCATCCTTGCTGCCTGTCGCTGGCACTGCGCGCGGCCCGCCCTGGCTGCCGCCCGGGTCGTCG
>NZ_JDSS02000049.1:34320-37348 GCF_000584955.1 Candidatus Accumulibacter vicinus | reverse complement strand
CCGCTGCCACTGGGGAAGTTGCCGCCCCCAAGCGCCCACTCGTGCGCGCCACTGCCGCCACCCCACAGGGCGAACCGGATGGTGCGAGCACGGTAGTCATGCGCAACAGTGACCACGCGCATTGGCTTGCCGGCGTCATACCCGAAACGCGGGATGCGCAACGTCACCTTGTCCATGATCCCGACCGCGCGCGCAGAGGGCCCGAAGTCGTGGCAGGTCAGTGACACCAGGTCGCGCTGCTGCCCGTAGAGCAGCCCGTAGCGCTGCACGAATGCCTCCTGCGTCTCGACGGTCGCGAAGTCGTGTCCATCGATCTCCAGGGAGACGCTGGCCGCGCGAGGGAATTCGGATCGCACCGAATCCGAGGTGCCGGTGAACGTGGTCAGGTAGTCCTGCCGGCTCAGGATGTCCTTCATCTCGGGCGACGCCGCGCCCGCCGTCGGTGAGGGGTGCGACCTCCCGGCGCGTACGCTCACCTGCCAGACGGGCTGCTCCATGCCCGGCACCGGAGTGCGCGCAAACGCGCTGGCGTTGTCCTGCGTCAGCTCGAATACCGGTGCGTCGTCGCCCTCCTCGGCGCCGAGAAGCAGGGCACAGAAGAATCTGTCCTGCGCGTCGAAGCCGTAGGTGCCCAACAGCGCCGCAGCGCGGTCGTCCATGGTCTGCGCAAACGTCTGGTCCGCATCGATCAGGCGCGCGCCAAGATCGAAGTCGCGCACGGAGCCGACCACGGGCGCCATGGTCTCTGGCAGCACATCGCCCATGCCGGCGCGGTTGCACAAGTCGCTGAAGCGCCACTCGCGCGGCGCCTCGCTACTGCTGTTCTGCAAGTAGCCCGCCGCGCCGAAGCGCAACTCGAACACCGGCGGCGTGCCGAGTCGGACGTAGATGGGCCCCTTGGTGTAGACAGCGCCGACGGCCACGGAGCCGTAAGTGATGCCGTTCACATCGAGGTCGCCCGCATAGCCGGACCACATGCGGCACGTGCCGGGGGCCGGCCCTTCCTCCGCCAGCAGCTCGGCCGCCAGCGTGTAGTGCGCGCCGCGTGCGATGGGGTAGCCGCCCTCGAACATCTGGCCGAACTCGGCGGCGCCGGTCACGGTGTTGAGATCGGTCGCGTTCGCCTGGACGTAGTAGATCTGCCGCAGCGGGTCGATCAGGATCGGCGGGACAAGGCCCGGCGTGCCGAACACGAGCTGCTTCTTGGCGCCCGCGCCGACCGTGCCTTCGAGGCCCCCGCTCGCCTGGAAGAGGGCCGTCACGATGGGCGCGTCGAGCATCTCGACACGATCACGCAGCGTCAGGCGCACCGACTGGAAGTCGGCGGCGACGGTGTCAATGTAGCTGCGGAACAGGGTCTCGTACTCGGCCGGGTACTGGGCGCCCGGTGTGCCGATGCGCGCCACCACAAGGCCGCCGGCCCCAGCTGCCGCGAAGTTGTCCAACACACCGCCTGCATTGATCAACGTGATCGAGCCCCTGGACGCCTTGACGGCGCCAGCTACGCGCGCGCCGCCGAACAGCTCGCGCCGATACTCGCCGACGCTCTCGATCAGCTCCGCGAAGTAAGTGCCCGCGGGCGTGTCCGCCGGCCCGGAGCGGAAGCCCTCGGTGGCGAAGTAATGCGTCTGCGTCGCACCGCCGGCCAGTGTGACGGTCACCTCGAGCGCGATGATCTCGCGGCCGGCGATGCTCATGGCCCGGCCTCGCTCAGCGCCAGATCAATGTCCGAAGCGCTCGCGCCCTCGGCAATCTTTTCGAGCGCTGCCACCATGCGCTGATATGCCTCGCCAGCCTGCACGATTTGCGCCTCTTGGTTGGCCACCATCTCGGACAGCGCCTGCAGCTGCTCGCGCAGCACGCGGGTCTGGTCGCCGATGCTGCTGTCCAGCACCCCTAGGTGCCCCGAGAATGCGACGTTCAGGTCGCCCAGCGCGGCGATCTGCGCATCGCTGGCGTCCCCCACGCGCGAGATCGCGTCGAGCTGCCGCTGCGCGTCGCTGATCTGCTCGCCGGCACCGAGGCCGACGCCCTGCAGCTTGGCCAGCGTGTCCTCGAAGACCGCGCTGTAGGCCGCCGACGCGCCGCCGAAGTTCTGTTGCGCCTGGCGCAGCAGAGCCTGGGCGCTGCCCTGCACATCATCCCCACTGCCGAGCGCATTTTCGAAGAGCTGCTGCGCCGCGCCAAGCCGGCCGGATGCGCTCAGGTTGGACAGCTCGCCAGCCTGCAGGCTGAGCACAAAGCTGCCCATCTCGGCGGCCAGGTCGCGCAGACGCTCTGCCGCCGTGATCTGACTGCGCAGCGCCTCGATCTGGGCTTCGCTGGCGTCGGCCTGCAGGCTGCCTTCGAGGCCGATGCGCTGCAGCGTCACATCGGTGATGGCCTGCGCGACCTCGGGGCTCGACGTGCCGGCAAACTGCCTCCACAGGTCGGCCTCACGCTGGCGCAGCAGCTGCACGGCCTGTGCGCCACCTTGGCCGACGCGCAGATCGAAGATGCGATCTGCATTGCCGCCGATCACGCCGCGCAAGGCGTCGCGCTTCTCGATCGTCGCACGCAGGGTGTCGAGGGCGCTCGTGGCGCGAGTGCCGGCGATGTCCTCCAGTGCCGCCGCAAGCTCCTGCATCTCGGCGCGCCCGCGGCGCCATGCGTCGACCAATGACTCCGCGGGCGGATTGATCTCGTCCAGCGCAGCACTCAGGTCCTGCGCACTGACGCCAAGCTCACGCAAGAACGCGTCGATCTGCCCCTGCGCGATGTCGACTTGCAGCGCTTTCCAGCTGTCATACAGCTCGGCCACGACGAGCTTTGCTTCGTCGCCCACCGCTCGCCACAGAGCCAGGATGTCGTCGCGCGTGGCGCCGAGCACGCCTTCGGGCGTGGCCTCGATGCCGGCCTGCCCAAGTTGCTCGGCGATGCGGTTCGCGCGAAAGCGCTGCAGCTCCGGGCCGCTGATGAAGTCGCCCACGATGTTGTCGACGCTGGCCTTCACCCGAGCCGCCAGCTCGGCGGCTGCCTCGGCTGCCTC
>NZ_JDSS02000049.1:31787-33952 GCF_000584955.1 Candidatus Accumulibacter vicinus | reverse complement strand
AACAGCGCGCGGTTGCTCTCGTCGAGCGCCGCACGCTCGCGCTCGCGCAGCACGGCAGTGTCGCCCTGCAGACCAAGCAAGCGCTCCTCGAGCGCCGCTCTTTCCTGCGCAATGGCAGCTGCGTCCTTGAGCGTCTCAGCCAACTTGCCCGACGCAGGTGTCAGCTCGGCGAACGCACCCGACACCTCGAGCAGCGCCGCGAATGCCGAGCGCCCGCCCTCAGTGGTCAGGTCCTGCGCCTCCACCAGGTCGCGGAAGGCGTCGCGCGTCGCGGGCACCGCGAGGCCTACGTCTGCCAGGGTCGCGGCAAGCGCCTGGCGCGCCTGGTCGGCGCGCTCTTGCTCGGAATAGAACTGCTCGTAGAAGATGCCGGCTGCGCTGCCCAGCTTGTCGACGCCGCCGAACAGGTCGACCAGCTTGGAAGCCGCGTCCCCGCCGGCAGCGCTCACGCCCAGCAGATCAAGACCTAGCTGCGACAACAGTGGGTTGACGTTGCCAAGCGAAGTGGCCAGCCGCGCCAATGTGTCGCCAGCCCGCTCGCCGGCCTTGGCGAACGGGCCGATGTCGGCAGTCAGGGTGCCGGCCAGCGCCTGACCGTAGCCCGCCAGGGCTTCCTGCAGCTTGGCGTTGATCTGATCGGCGCTGAGGCCCTTGACCGAGAACCTGATGCTCTCGGTGAAGCTCTCAACCGCCTGAGTAGGCAGCGCCAAGGCCGCCGCGTAGGCCTCCACCTGGGCGCGAACCGCCTTCGCGCCGGCGGCCAGTGGGTCGGTCAGATCAGCCCCCAGGGCCTGCGTGGTCGTCTTGTTGCTGCGAAACAGCCCGCCCTTGAAGAACTGCTCGGTGCTGCCCGCAAACCCTGCGTCGCCGCCGAAGGTGCCGACGATGCTCGTGTCCTTGAGCTTGCGGCCGAAGAGCGCATCCTTGGCGGCATACAACGCCACCGCAGCGGCGATATAGGGCGCCGCAGCGGCCAGGGTGCCACCTACCCCTAGGGCACCGCTCGCACCGGCCGTGGTTGGTCCGGCCAGGCCCGCCGCGAGGCTGCTGCCCTGCATCCCTGCCCCGAACGAGGACAGCGCAGACGAACCGAACAGCTTGCCGGCAGACGCCGCAAGCGAACCGAACGATGCACCCACTTCCCTGGAGAACAGCGACGCGACGTTGCCGAGCGTCCCCAGCAGTCCGGCGCCTTGCGAGACGCCTGATGCCGCCGACGCACCACCGGAGAGCAGCGCAGATGCCGCGCCGACCACGGGCGCGACGATGGCCTGGATCACGGGGCGCAGCGTCATCGTGCGGAACAGGCCGACGATGTACTCACGCGCCGAGCGGCCGCCCTGCATGAGAGCGTCCGCGAGCGACTGCCCGGTCTGCTCCACGGTGCGCTTCCATGCGTCCGCCGCGTCCTGCGCCGCCTTCTCGCCGGCGTCCCGGCTGGCCTTGCTGCCCAAGAGCTCGAGCAGCTCGCGCCGAGCGTCGATCTCCCGCTGCAGATCGGCGAACTGCTTGGAGTCATCGCGCAACTTGGCCTGCGCCTCATGCAGGCGTGCGATGGCCACCAGCTCGACCGCCTCGGCCAATGAGATGTTCAGGTCGCGCGCCTTGGCCGCCGCGGCCTCCTCGTCCTTGAGCGCCGACAAACGCTCCTTGACGGACTCCAGGGACTCTTGCCGGGCCTTCTCCTGCTTGGTGATGTAGTCGTCTATGCCTTGGCTCTCCGCGTTGCGCAGGTCAGCGCGGGCACGGGCGACCGCCTCCGCCACGCGGGCCTCTTCAGTGGCCTGGTCGATCGCACGCTGGACCGCGACCGCTCGCGCGTTCTTCTGCAGCAGCAGCTCTCGTTCCCCGGCCCGCAGCTTGTCGGCCTTGTCGGCGAGCTGGTCGGCCAAGCGGATCTCGAGTTCCTCGGCCTGCGTCAGCTCGCGCCCGAGATCAAGCCTGCGCTGCAGCGATGCGGTGAGCTGATCCACCTCGCGCGCCGCGGCCTTGTAGGGAGCTTCTGCAGCGCTGGCACCTCGGCGCTTCTGGATCAGCTGCAGCTCGAGGGCCGCCCTCTCCTTGGCAGTGATGATGCCTTTCGCCTCTGCGTCGGCCAACGCCTTCGTGTCGGCAGCGGACGCCTTCGTCACGCCGCCAAGTCGCGAGCGGATTTCCGCCAGCCT
>NZ_JDSS02000049.1:30625-31413 GCF_000584955.1 Candidatus Accumulibacter vicinus | reverse complement strand
TTCGCGGCTGCGCCGCTCGATGGCGCCGTCGCCCGCGTCGTCGCCCGCGCTGCTGCCCACCTGACGCGGAGCTACGACCGAGCGCTGGTACTCGTCGAGGGCCTTGCGCCGTGCCGCAGCGTCTTCGACGGCTTGCCGATGGATCTCGCCTACCGCGCGCAGGTTGCCCTGCGCGAGCTGCGCCAGTTGTGCGGCGATGATGCCGATTTCGGTCCCGACGCCGCTGAACACGAACTTGACATCTGACCACAGCAGCTTGACCGTCTCCGCAATGGTCTTGAACACGCCCAGCTCGTTTCCGGCCGCAACGAGCTCGCCGACGAACTGCGTGAGGTCCTGGACTTCCGCGGCAAGTCCTGACGTAATCCCTGCGGTCGAGTCAATCTCGCCCGCCGCCTTGATCGCCGCGTTCTGAAGTTGAGTCAGCGACTGGCCGAAGGTCAGCGTCGCCCCGCTCACCTCCCTTGCCAGGGCCACCGAGCTGCGCTCTAGCGCCTCGATGACCTGCTCGGCTGTCAGCACCCCCGCAGCGCCAATTTCGCGCAGCTTGCCAATCGGCACGTTGAGCCCGTCGGCGATGGCTCGCGCCAACCGTGGCGTCTGCTCCATCACGGAGTTCAGTTCCTCGCCGCGCAGCGTGCCCGCCGCCAGGCCTTGCCCCAACTGCACAAGCGCGGCTTGCATGCTCTGCGCCGAGCCGCCACTGATGGTCATCGCATTGCCAACGGCCTCTGTGACCGTCAGCAATCGACTCTGCGACAGACCAAGCTCGCCGCCAGCGCGAGAAA
>NZ_JDSS02000049.1:27311-30600 GCF_000584955.1 Candidatus Accumulibacter vicinus | reverse complement strand
GCCGAAAAAATGCCGTTCAGCAAACCCGACATGATCAGGAAACCCGGTTGGTCTGCGCGACGACCTGCGCATCGCCCGAGATCACCAGATGGATGACGACCTGCTGAGTCACGTGCTACGCTCCCGCGGCATGAACCACCCTCTTGCACCGTTCACGGGCTTCGTGTTCTTGCTGCTCAAGATCGGGCTCGCGGTCTTCTTCACCGTCGTGGCCGGTGCTTTCGCCTGGCTGTTCTGGCAGACGCCGCGATGGCTGTTCTGGTCCGGGGTGATCGCGCTGATCGCGGCAGTGCCGTGGCAGCTCGCCTGGATGCGCAAGCAGCGACGCGCGCCTGGCGCGTAGCTACCCAGCAGCCCGCCGCCGCTCATCGCGCATCTCGCCCCACGCGCGTAACGCAGCGGCCTCAACGGCGCACAGGTCAGCGAAAACGCTCTCGCGCTGCTCGCGCGGCAATGCGCGGAACGCCGGACTGGCGCGCACGCCCTCGTATTCCAGCCCCGTGGCGCCGATCTCGGAGACCATGCGCCACTGGGTCTGCACGCCCTGCCAGAGCGTGAGCGCGTCCACGTGTTCGGGCCAGAGCCAGAACTCGCGCCTGGTTGCCGCCGGAGCCGATGCCAGCCAGCGATCCAGGCCGCCGCGCAGGTCACCGCGAGCCGCCTGTCGTCGCTGCTGATCACTGTTGCGCCGCTCATCGACTGCCTCGCCGCTGAGTTCGCCCCGGGCCAGCAGCTGCCCGAGGCGGGCTAGTTTCCCTGCTTGTCGGCTGCCGCGCTGCGCACGCCCTCGAGCTGCGCCGCGATGGCCTTCTCGGCCAGCAGCCGGCGCACGCCGAGCACGCCGCACAGGCACTCGAGCGCTTCGGCCGAGTACGCGACAGGCTGGTCGGCGTCGTCGACCACCAGGTCTTGCCGCCATGCGACGATCATCTCGCCCAGCAGGGCGAAATCGTCGACCGCGCCGTCGCGCGCGCGCTGCATCAGCGCGTCGAACTGCGTCGCGTCGAAGCGCCTGAGCACCAGGCCCACCTTGTGGGCGCTGTAGGCGTCGCCTTCGCGCAGATCGAACTCGACATCCGTGTCGATGGTCTTGCCGACCTTGAGCCGAAAACTCATCCCGGGTTCCCGATCAGTAGCTGATGAAGCGACCGAGGACGTTGACCTTGCAGGTCACCTTGAGCACCTGGCCGCGCTGGATCTGCGGCATCTCCGACATCGAGACGTTGCCGTAGAAATAAGCCGTCATGCCGCCCGCGATGGACGCCTTGAACGCGCGCTTCTGCAAGCCTCGTGACGCGGCGGTCAGCGCGATCTGGGATGCCGACGACATGTCATGGCCGAAGGTCAGCGTCACCTCGGTCGGATTGAAGCCGGCCGGCATGCTGATCGCATTGCGCCTGCTGATGGGCTCCACCGTGACCTGGCGGCCATCGCCGCCGCTGGTCTGGACATCCAGCCACTGGGCCAGCTCGAGCCAGCCAGTGACCTTCTGCGCCGTCCCAGCGCCACTGCCGGCCGGAAACCAGGTCGTGTCTGTGGCGTCAAGGCCAAGCAGACTGAACGTGTCGGCCGTCAGCTGGTCGGCGCGCCAGACGGATGAGTCGGCATCCTCCCAGCCGCTGGTCAGCAGCAGTTCGTCGTTGTCGACATAGCCATGCGCAACGGACGTTGCGACAGCCGGGTCGGCATTGGTGATGCCGGTCACGGTCTTCGCCGACGCGAAGCCCGTGCTGATGAAGATTTTCGAGCCCTCGGGCAGAAAGTAGGCCATGTGAAATCACTCCTTGCTTTGCGCCCTGCGGCGCCTTGATGCATCGATTCTTGTCGTGCGCACTGTTTGCGCCGTCGACAAGTCGGCAGGGCGGTCGCTCGGCGCCGGCATCCACCCGAGGCGGGCATGCGCGGCCACGCAGTTCGGGTGCACCTGCAGCCGCTGGTCGCCCTTGACCATGTCGACGAGCGTCATGGTGTGCGCGCCTGATCAGCCCATCACGAGCATGACGTGTTCACCCTGGACGACCTTGAACCCCCAGGCCAGATGCAGCTCCCACGTCAGCTGCCCGTACTGGGCGATCTGCACCAGCAGGTAGCTCATGCCAGCGTCGTCGGAGATGGTCAGCTGCTCCATCGTCGGGTTCACCGGCATCATCGGCGGGCGCAGGATGCCGACCACCGCATTGCGCTCGAACGCCATGTTCGGCTGGTAGTTGTTGCCGATGGTCATCGCGTTGGCCGTGGCAATCGTCGCCCGCGCGCCTGGGCGACCCAGGCTGATGGTGCCGGGGGCCGTGACACCGGTGTTGACCACGTACTTGTTCGCCGCGTCCGCGGCGAAGGTGACCACGTCGCCGGCCAGCACGGTGCCGGTGCCGGTGACGAGCGCGACATCACGCACCCCGGGGGCCGTAGCGCCACTGGTGACGTAGGATGCGCCAGTGCCCTTGGTGTGTGTGCTGATGCCCGCGGATTCGGTGATCGAGAACCCGAACTGGCGCAGCAGGTCGCCGCTGCGTCGCTCGGCATCGTTGCCTGCCTGGTAGGCCTGCTGGATGATGCCGAGTTTGCGCAGGTTCACGCCGGCGCTGGTGTCGATGCACAACTGCAGGTCGGCCAGCGGTGCGCCGTTGTCGGCCATCGCCTTGCGCACATCGGCGATCAAGTTGATGTCAGATCCGAAGGGGGTCGTGCCCGCCGTGCCCACGGCGCGCGAGGCGCCCTGCTTGATGGCGGCGCAGGCATCGGCCTCGGCGGCATTGCGCAGCGTGCGCATGCCCTGCGCCACGAGCTGCCGCGCCCATTCGGCCGAGTTGCCGCCGTTGTCCAAACTACGGATCTGCTCGCCCGTGAGGTGCCAGCTGACCTTCTTGCTGGCGGTGATGGCGACGCCCACGCTGGTGGCCGTGGCATCAGCGCCGGCGGTCGACGACGCCGCGGGAGTGAAGTCGCTCGCGCTGAGGGTCGGTGCCACAGGCACGGTGACCGTGTCGCCCTTGGCGACGCCACGGTGATCGAACTGCGCATTGATGGCCCGGATGACCCCGAACGGCTCGCCGGAGACCTCCTGAGCTGCGGAGAACAGCACCGGCACAAGCGCGGTGAGTGTGTTTGCCATGGTGGTTTACCTCAATGTTTGGTCGTGAGAGCATCAGGCGTCGACGAGCACGAACCCGTCCGTGGTGGCCGCCTTGGCCCGTTCCTTGGGAGGCAATGCCTCGAATTGAGCACGCGTCATCTGCAGGGCCCCGGGAGACCCCTTCGAGCCCTTGAACCCGCTACCCTGCGCACCGCC
>NZ_JDSS02000049.1:24679-26960 GCF_000584955.1 Candidatus Accumulibacter vicinus | reverse complement strand
CACCAGGTGCGGCTTGGCCTTGGCGAGCCAGGCCACGCCATCAGCCAGCGGCATCAGCTGGCCGTCAGGGCCGGCGAACAGAAGCTCGTCGCCCTCCTCCTTCAGCCGTGCGCCGACAAGTGCGCGCACGTCGTCGGCATCGATGAAAGAGTGCTTGCTGACCTGCTCGGAGATCGCTCGCTCGCGCCGCTCGGTGGAGTACCGCGTGGTGATTTCTTCCAGGCTCTTGGTGCGCTCCGCCAGATCCCGCTCGGACCGCTTGAGCTTGGCCTCGAATTGCTTGAGCGCTTCGGCCTGCCCCTTGGCGTCCGGGAGGTTGTCCAGGTCTTCTGGGCTCTCGATACCGAGCTTCTCGAGCGCCTTGGCGATCAGTGCGTCCTTGCCCTTGCGCCCCTCGATGGACTCCTGAGCGGCCTTGCGCGCCTTGTCCTCGGCCTTGAGGGCGCGGGCTTCCAGCGGCTCCACCAGCTTGGCTACGTCGGCCAGTAGCGCGGACAACGTCTCGTCATCCAGCATCTTGCCCTTGTAGGCGTCCAGAGAAAGATTCATGCGGGTTGCTTCCAGTGGGCTGTCCCGGCACTGATCGCGCATCCCGCGCAATCGGTGCGTCTCGGCCCCGGCTTCTCGCCGGCATGCCTTGGGCGCGCATGGTGGGCCTTCGTCGTCTCACGCCGGCCGCAGCAGCGAGAATGTTTCGCCGCGCCAGTCGCGTTTTCTCTTGCAATGCGCCTCGGCGAGACGCCCGGCACGCAGCATGCGCGCCCATGAGCGCATCCAGCACCGATCTGGCGCGGTTCCAGTTCCTGGCCGAGGCCTTCCATGGCGTGGGCGGCTTCGCCCCGCGCATCGTCTGGGTCGACGAGACGGTGCAGGTACGCGACCCAGGCGGCAACACGACGCAGGCGGTGCGCCGGGTTCCCAAGATGGCCGGCCCGTGCCACCTCGTACCCCACCCCCGCGAGAGCCCGGAAAAGTTCGCGGCCCGCGCAGCGACGGCCAGCTACGAGAACCATTTACGAGAGGCGTGTGAGCGGTTCGTCGGCTATCTCGGCCGGCGTCGACCGATGAGGCAAGGCACTGAGTCACCGCTCGCACAGTTGCTGCTGGGCGACGCCGACTTGCGCGGAACTCCCCTGGACGGCGTGTTCTCTCAGCTGGCCATGCACGCGAAGGCGCGCGGCTCGGTGCTGCTGCTGCTGGACATGCCGGGCGCGCCTGACGATGCATCGCCGCGGTCGTTGCAGGACCAGATCGAGCGCCGCGCGGTGCCCTACTTGCGCATCCTGATGCCAGAGGACCTGCTCAGCTTCGAGGTAGACGCTGAATCCGGCGCGTTCACCGAAGTGCGCCTGCGGACAGTGGAGCGCATCGCAGGCAAGCACCGCGATTGCATCCGCACCTGGACGGCGGCAGGGTGGGCTCTGCACGCGGGTGACGAGCTCGTGGCCAATGGCGAGCACCGCTTCGGGCAGTGCCCGGTATTGCCCTTCACCGAGAGCGGCGACTGCTTCCCGCACATCGGCAAGTACGCCCAGATTGCCGACATGAGCCGCGGCATCTACAACCATCGCAGCCGGCTCGAGGAGCTGCTGGCTGCGCAGACGTTTTCGATCCTCACGCTTCAGGTGCCGCAGACTGGCAACCAAAACGTGATGGACGCTGTGGCCACGATAGGCACGAGCTCCATCCTGACCCACCAGGGCAACACGCCCGCCTTCATCTCACCCGATCAGGGCAACGCCGAGACATACCTGAGGGTCATCGACTCGATGCAGCAGGCCATACGTCGCGTGGCGATGGACGAGGCCAGCGCAGAAGGCGGCGCCGCAGAGAGTGGCATCGCGCGTCGACTGCGCTTCGAGCGATTGAACAGCGACCTCGCATCGTTCGCCTCGCGGCTGCAGTCGCTCGAGCGCCGCATGTGGAAGATGTTCCACCAAGCGCTGGGCACCACAAACCGGGTGACCACCGAGTGGCCGACCGACTTCAACATCTTCGACACGCTCACCGAGCTCGACGTGCTCAGCGCCATGCAAGTTGCCGGCTTCGGCCCGCGCGCCCTGGCGCTGAAGCGCCGTGCTGTGGCCGCGGCGGAATTCGATGCGGCCGACGAGGCGGACAAGGCCGCCGCACAGGCCGAGATCGACGAGACTCTGCAGGGGCGCGCGCCGGAAAGCGCGCCGGAAAGCGACGCTGCGCCCCCCGACGATCCCGCTGCGCCCGCAGCCGACATGCAGCCCATCATCGACAGGCTCACGGCTATCGAGGCTGCGCTGACGAC
>NZ_JDSS02000049.1:22762-24318 GCF_000584955.1 Candidatus Accumulibacter vicinus | reverse complement strand
CCCGCTCCGCGCCGCCGACGATCAACGTATCGCCGCCGGCCGTCACGGTGCAGATCGAGCCAGGCGCCATCGTGGCCAATGTCCAGGCGCCGCCGGTCACCACCACGATTGAGCCTGGCGCCGTCGTCGTCACAGTGGAACAGCCCGCGCCCCCCCAGGGGGCGCCGATCACGCTGCAGACCGGCAGCAGCGCGCGCGTCATCAGCCTCATCAAGGACAGCAGCGGCCAGATCACAGGCGCAGCCGTGAACGAGGCCTGACATGCCCGGCCCCTACCGCACACCCAACCACCACTGAAGGAGCCACACCATGGCCAAATGGGCAAACGCACTCATCCTCGACGGCGGCAGTGACCTGCTGCGCACCCGCGCGGCGACTACCGACCGGATCAAGATGCACCTGATCAAGGCCTACACGGCCGGCGACAGTTACTCGACCGTCGTCACCACCAACGGCCTGGGCTCGGTCAGTCTCGTGGCCGGGGACATCGTGCAGAGCACGGTGTCGAGCAACCGCGTCACCACGTTCGGCGCCAAGTCCATCACGTTGACCGCCAACTCGGGCGCCAGCCCGGACCTGCACGTGGCCGTCGTCGACTCGACGACATCGGAGGTGCTCTACGTCGCCGACGAGACGACCGATCAGGTCGTGACGAGCGGTGGAACGTTCAACGTGCCCGCGTTCACCTGGACGGTGAATCAGCCGACCTGATAGCGATACGCAACAGGAGATGCGCCATGTCCCTCACCATTGCCCAACGCAACACCCTGAAGGCCGCGATGCTCGCGGTGCCCGAGATGGCCGCCGCCATCGCCGCGCAGGACACGTATACCCTGCTGCAGTGGTCCAACGCGAACTCGGCGACCGCCGCCTGGCGCTCTACTGTCGAGGGCTCGGAGATCTACGATGCCCACAAGCCCAAGGAGTACCAGGCGCGCAGCGGCGGTGAGCGCGGCGGGTTCGACCTGATGGTGCTCAAGCCGTTCCCCAGCGATTTCACCGTCGCCAAGGTGCGCAACGGTGTGGCCGCCATCTTCAGCGGCACGACGAATTCGAGCTGCCGCACGGACATCTTCGCGGCCGGGCAGGAGCTGGCGAGCAACGCCGAGGTCGCCATTGGCGGGGCACAGGCCTCTGTCGGCGGCACTGCAGACATGGCCGAAACAATCACTGCGCTCAAGCGGAACTGGGAAGGCGATGTCGAGCAGGCCGACATCGACTGGATCGTGGCGCAGGCGCTCGCGCAGCAGCAGGGGTAGCCCGTGGCTGGCGACATCGGGAGCAAGGAGCGCGCCATCGTCACGCTGACGACGGCAGGCGCCAGCTTGAGCAACAACTCGGCGGGCGCGGCCAACGCAACAGCAGACCTGGACGCGCGCGCAGGCGGCAACCTGGCGAGGGACCTGGCGGTCCTGTTCGAACTGACGATGCGGTGGGCGACCGTCACCGGCATTGTCGCCGGGACAGTCGTGGCCGACCTCTATCTGGTGCCGTTGCTGGACGGCACGAACCTGCCGGACCTGGACCTGACGGCTGGCGCCAGCCGTTTGCCGGCG
>NZ_JDSS02000049.1:22548-22737 GCF_000584955.1 Candidatus Accumulibacter vicinus | reverse complement strand
TCGGCTCGTTCCGCGCTTGGGCCGCTCCCCCGCTGGTCTATCGCCCGCGGCTCAATCCGCTGAGCCCGCTGGCCCGCGGCGTGCGGTACGTCTATCTGCCGATCGACGGCCTGCGCGCCACCAACCTCGTGTCTGGTGGCCCGCTCACGCCTGCCGGCACAACGTCGATCGAGGTGGACCGCGGCAGCC
>NZ_JDSS02000049.1:21633-22167 GCF_000584955.1 Candidatus Accumulibacter vicinus | reverse complement strand
GATGTTGTCCTGTCGGCACCGATATCGATGGGTGTCGTGTTCCGGCCGACGACGACCATTGTGTTCAGCACAGAGGACGTGTGCAGCTACCACCGAGCGGGGTCACTCGGCAGCCGGAACGCGGTCGGGTTGCGCAGCTACTTCGGGTCAATCAGCGCCTATTCGGTCAACAATTCCGGCACGCTGGTCAAGGACGACGCGCCGGGGACCCCGCTGAATGACAGGCCGAACGCAGCACTCGGAGTGTTCCGGTCGGCCACCTATCGGCGCGCCTGGCTGAATGGACGCGCAGGCCCGGGCAACACAACCTCCTCGATACCACTGGCGCGCGAAACCTTGAGCCTCAGCAGCGGCGCCGGTACGACCCGCTCGACAGGGCATGCCGGGCGCTACTACCTGGCGGTGGTCTGGGATCGGGAGCTATCCGAGGCTGAGGCGCTGGCCTGGACGCGCGACCCGTGGCAGATGTTCCTGGCGAGCCCGTCGGTGGGGTTGTGGGCGCCGGGGGCTGTGGGTGGCGGCGGCTTCACCGGC
>NZ_JDSS02000049.1:19119-21608 GCF_000584955.1 Candidatus Accumulibacter vicinus | reverse complement strand
CCTCGCAGATGGACCCCTGGGGGAAGCCGATGCGCCGCCCGGTGGCTCTGACGCGGCTGCCAGCAGCGTGCCGCAGTTGTCAGCAGCCGCGCAGATTGCCGCGCCGCACGACGCGGTCGAAACCGCCGGCGCCCTGGACACGGCCAGCGACCACCTGGCCCTGCTGCTGATTCTGGCCATCGACGAGGCGTGCACATGAAAATCTCCGCCAAGATCACCGGCGCCGACGGCGTCAGGATGACCATGAAGCGCCTAGCGCAGCTGCCGAAGCGCGCATTGGCAGCCACGGCAGAAGACGTTGAGGACTACGTCGAGAGCCAGGCTGCCACACACCACAAGACCGGCGCGCTCGTGCGCTCGATCTACAAACGCCCCATCGCCGGCGGCTGGGAGGTCGGCCACGACCTGCAACACGCACCGCATGCCGTGTTCGTGCACTGGGGGACGAAGCCGCACGTGATCAGGCCGAAGAACAAGAAGACGCTGCGCTGGCCCAGCGGCGGGGCCTTCTCGTTCGCGCGCAGCGCGCGCCACCCGGGCTACAAGGGCGACCCCTGGCTGGTGCGCGCTGCGGCCCAGGCGCCGCGCCTGTTCGCAGCCCGACTGACGGCCTTGCTGGCCACGGAGAAGTGACATGCCACTCACCTACACCTATCACGACAAGTACCTGGCGCCGCTGGTCGCCGCCGAGGTCGAGACCCGGGCCGCTGCCGACGTTGCCACCCTCGGGACGTTTCCGGCCGAATGGGTGGAGCGGCTGACCGTCGTGCGCAGCTACGTGCTGACGTGCATGGAATCGCAGAAAGCTCCGGACGACCTGTTCACCGCCAAGCTGGCGATCTACCGCAAGGAGTTCGACGCCTTGCTGCCGCAAGCCCGTGCGGCACAGGTTGCCGCCGACGCGGCATCTGGCACTGCGCCGTCTGGCGGCTCGAGCTGGGCCAGTGTGGAACTGACCCGGAGCTGACCCATGATCAACGTCTATCCATCTCTGGTCACGCTGCGTGACCTGCTGGCCGCGGTGCCCGGCGTCAACACCTGCAAGATCGGCCTCGAAGCGAACATGACGCCGGGCGACTATCCGATGGTGCGCATCGTGCCGAGTCGGGTTTCACCGGCGACCGACGCGCCCCTCGGCCCGCGGCTGTGTGAGTGCCTGATCTACTTCGGCCAGCCGGTGCACGAGTTCACGGCCGGCATGGAAGCGCTCTACGCCGAAATCTTCGAGATGGAGCTCGCACTGATCGACGCCCTGCCCCGCGGCGGGCCAGTCGTCGCGCGCTGGGTGGAGACCATCACCGACGAGGACCGCGTCGACGCATACAAGCTCATGGCGCTGCGCGTGGAGGTGATGGGGTGACGGTGATCGCATGGGACGGCAGCGCTCTGGCCGCGGACAAGCGCGCCGTCTCCGGTGGCGGCATCGCCAGGGCCTGCACGAAGATCGAGCGCCACGGCAGCTCCCTGCTCGGGATCACCGGCGACTGGGACACCGGCGCCGAGATGCGCGAGTGGTTCAAGGCCGGGGCACTGCCGGCAAGTTTCCCGGCCAAGGCGAGGGAAGACAAGGCCACGCTGATCGTGATCGACCAGTTGGGCATTCGCACCTGGGCTTGCGGCCCGTACCCGATGCGCATCGAGGCCCAGCGTTGCGCGTGGGGGTCGGGGCGGGACTTCGCCGAGGCGGTGATGCACCTCGGGCACGACGCGCGGCGCGCCGTCGAGGTGGCGTGCGCGTTTCAGACGGACTGCGGCAACGGGGTCGACGTGCTGACGTTGGTGTAGGTCAGGCGGCCTTGCGGATCAGCATCGTCATGGGGTCAAAGCCCTCCATCCCGACATCCTTCGCGTCGATACCAAAGGTTTCAAGTTCGTTCATGATGGACGCGACCGCCTCAAAGTAGCCCATCTTCACCCCCTGGTCGAACGACCCCGGGGGGCCGCCCGCCTGGGCAGCACGCTCGACCAGCAAGCGCAACACGTCGCCGACAAGCGCTTGGTACTTCACTTCATTGCCCATTCGTTCTCTCCGCAAGAATCCCGCGCAGCACTTCAGAGTCGGCCGCAAGCGTTTTGATTTCCTTGGGCCAGAAGGAGTTCACGAGATACCAAACTTCCTTCGATGTCGTGCCGAATGACACGTACTTCGCCGGGTTCGCGATTTTGTCGTGGTGCACTGCGATCCGCTTGTCCAAGGACCTGAGCGCCTTCTCGACTTGCCTCGTCCCTTCTCCAGCATACCGCTGAACCAGGCCGTGGTGGTCCCCACCGGGTTGTTTGGCGGCTTCGTAGGCCCGGTTCACCCCCGCATGCCCAACCAACGCATGCGCCGCTCCATCGCCCACCCGCGCCAGGCGGTACAGGGGATCTCGCCCGTCGTTGACCACGCTCTGCACGCTGCGGCCGCCCATCACCGCGCGGGCCCGCTCTGCTGAGCCCATCACCCGAGCGGCTTCTCCCGGCGCCAGGGTGCGCAGGTAAGCCGCCTC